>NZ_NPEX01000357.1 GCF_003258865.1 Rhodoplanes roseus
CCGTTTCTTTTTGCGACGGCGGGCGATTGACCCGGGCGGGCCGCGGGACCACCATCGCGGCGAGGGGGACGAACCATGCGACGCGCGATCGTCGGTCTGGCTGGTGCGCTGGCCTGCGCGGCCGTGCTGGGCGGCTGCGTGACCACCTCGACGACGGCGCCGAACACGGCGCCGCTCGAGCTCGGCATGACGCCGCCGGCCGTCGCGGCGGCGCTCGGCGTTCCGCTGGAGCCGATCTCGGCCTATCGCGGCACCAGCCCGGCCGGCTCCGACGTGTTCGTCGCGCGATTGCCGGCCGCCACGCCCGGCCTGACCCCGGTCGACGGCCTCGTCTGGCTGCAGTTCCGCAAGGGGCGGCTCACCGGCTACAAGCGCGACTGGCACATCGGCCCCGGCCCGACCCGGCCGTTCTGAGCGGCACGGCGTGCCGAGGCTGCGGCGGACGCCGACATAGAAGCCCGGCCCGGTGCCGCCGCTGGGGTCCCCTTCCTCGGCCCGCGGGCCGGCCCGAAACCCGCCCTTCACCGTGACCCGGTCGTCGAGGTCGTCCGAGCCCGAGCCCTTCGAGATGCAGCGCCGCTTGGAGCCCCGATCGCGGCGCTCGCCGTCCGCGGCACCGGAGTCCTCGCGACCGCCCGATCCGCCGGGCGCGAAGGAATCCGGGCCGGCCCACGTACAATCGCCAGGAGCACGGCCGGGTCAGGGGAGCCGGGAGCGATGGCGGAGGACGAAGCCGACGAGGCGCTCGTCGGGCGGGTCGCCGGTGGTGACCGGCGTGCCTTCGGCCGCCTGATGGAGCGCCACATGGGGCTCGCGATCCGGGTCGCCCAGAAGGTCGCGGGCAGCGCCGCGGACGCCGACGACATCGCCCAGGAGGCGTTCCTGCGGGTGTGGACCCGGGCCGGATCGTTCGACCCGGCACGGGCGCGCTTCACCACCTGGCTCTACCGGATCGTCGTGAACCTCGCGATCGATCAGCGCCGCCGCCCCGCGCATGCCGAGATCGACGCGGCCGGCGAGATCGCGGCGTCCGATCCGGAGCCGCTCGGCGTGCTGGTCGCCCGCGAGGAGCGCCGCGCCGTCGACACCGCCGTCGCGGCCCTGCCGGCCCGGCAGCGCGCCGCCGTCGTCTTGTTCCACATGGAAGGCCTGAGCGGTCGCGAGGCGGCGGCCGCGATGGAGATTTCCGAGAAGGCCTTCGAGTCCCTGCTGATCCGCGGCCGCGCCGCCGTCAAGGCGGCCTGCCGGGCGCGTGAGGAAACCGTGGGAGGAGCCCGTGACGATCGATGAGTTCCGCCGGCTGGCGGAAACCTGGGGCGGCGACGTGGAGCGCTGGCCGGAGCCGCTCCGGGCCGAGGCCCGGGCGCTGGCGCGCAGCCCCGGCGGCACCGCCGTGCTGGCCGCCGAGCGCCGCCTCGATCTGGCGCTCGGGGACACCCCGGTGGTGACGCGCCGGCGCGCCGACGACGTCGCATTCCGGGTGCTGCAACAGATCGCCGACGCGACGCCGCGTGGGCGCGAGAGGGTGCCTGCCACCCTGCCGTCGCGGCTGCGCTGGCTGTTTCCGGCCGCGAGCCTCGCCGCGTCGGTGCTGCTCGGCGTCTCGCTCGCGGTCGAGCTGCCGTTCTCGGCCGCGCCGCCCGCCGCCGCCACGATCCTCGCCATGACGGTCGACAGCGGCTCCATGGCCAGCGACTGGGGACTGCCATGACGACGATCGCGACGCGCTTCAGATTCGGGCGGCTGCATCTGCTGCTGCTCGCCTCGCTCTGCCTCAACGTCGTGCTGGGCAGCTACGTCGTCACGCAATGGCTGGCGCCGCGGCCGCTGCTCGCCGCCGCCGGCGCGCCGGCGCGCCTCGTCGACAACATCGCCGATCGCCTGCCCGAGGCGGACGCGGCCCGGCTGCGGCGCATCTTCGAAGGCAAGAAGCCGGCCCTGGCCGATGCCCAGGCGGCCTACGAGCAGGCGCTGCGCGACGCCATCCAGAAGCTCGCCGATCCGCGCCTCGACGTGCGCGCCTTCCGGGCCGCCGTGATGGAGGCGCGCGACAAGCGCGTCGCCATCGGCGACGTCGTGATCGACTCGGTCGTCGAGGCCGCCGTGGAAATCCCACCACAGACCCGCGCCGCCCTGGTCGGCCGCTTGCGCAGCCGCTGAGCGAAGGACTCTCGGCGCACTGCCATATCAGACGGGGCGGCGCCGTGGCGATCCGACGACCGATACGCCGCGTTCCGGCCCCGGCCCGGTTCCAATCAGCAACGAGGAGACACCGATGCGTTCGATCATGATGCTCGCCCTTCTGGCGGCCGCCACCCTGGCGGCCGACCCGGCCGCGGCGCAGGACCAGCGCAGCGTGCTGCGCGACGCCTGCAAGGCCGACTATCAGCGCCTCTGCAACGGCGTCCAGCCGGGCGGCGGCCGCATCGTCAAATGCCTGCAGGACCAGAGCGACAAGCTCACCCCGGCGTGCAAGACCGCGCTGTCGAAGGGGAACTGATCAGATCAAGCGGCTACGCCCCGGCACTGTCGGACTTCGCGTTCGTGTGATCCGTTCGGATCTCGGACCATCAGCGCCAGCGCAAGACCTACCCCCCACCCCCGACCCCTCCCCGCCACTCGCTTCGCGAGCGGGGGGAGGGGAGAAGAGGGCGCCTCGGCGTCCAGTTCTTTCAAGCAAGGCGTTTCTGCTCTCTCTCGCGTCGTGCACGGCGCTGCGGCTCCCCTCCTCCCATTCGCGCCAGCAAATGGCGGGGAGGGGTCGGGGGTGGGGGGCCTGCAGCGTCTCCACGGGCGCGAGCGTATCCGGGTCAGCCCCCTCGGCGCAGCCCTGCTTCTGCTCGCCACAGCCCTGCTTCTGCTCGCCGTCCCGGCCCGGGCCGAGCCGCCCAAGAAGATCGCGTCGCTCAACCTGTGCACCGACCAGCTTCTGCTGACGCTCGCCGATCCGGAGCAGATCGTCGGGTTGAGCCCGTACTCGCGCGATCCGGCCATGTCGTGGGCGGCCGCCGAGGCGGCGCGCTATCCGGCGCTGTCGGGCGGGGCCGAGGACGTGATGGTGCTCAAGCCCGATCTGGTCGTCGCCGGCCGCTTCGAGCGGCGCGCGACGCGCGAGCTCCTGGCCCGGCGCGGCCTGCCGCTCGCCGATTTCGACATCGTGCGCACCATCGACGAGGCCAAGCAGCAGCTCGCCCGCATGGGCGCGCTGGTCGGCCATCCGGAGCGCTCCGCAGTCCGTATCGCGGCGATCGACGCGGCGCTGGCGCGGGCGCGCGCCGCCGCGTCGAAGAGCGGGCTGCGGGTGCTGGCGGTGTCGCGGCGCGGCTGGGTGCCGGGCGTCGAGAGCCTGACCAGCTCGCTGCTCGCCGCCGCCGGGCTGGTCAATGCGGCGTCCGAGCTCGGCATCGCCACCGGCGGCTTCGCCTCGCTGGAGGAGATCGTCGCGGCCCGGCCCGACCTGGTGCTGGTCGCCACCGCGCAGGAGACGGCCGAGGACCAGGGCCAGGCGTTCCTGCTGCATCCGGCGCTGCAGCGCCTCTATCCGCCCGAGAAGCGCATCGTCGTCCCGGAGCCGCTGACCATCTGCGGCGGCCCGATGCTGGCCGACGCGCTCGACCGCCTCGCCGACGCGCTCGGCCGCGTCGCGCCCTGATCAGTTTTCGCGCGGATCCGTCGCCGGCGGGGTCACCGTCGCCCATCCGGAGTCTTGGGCCGGCGGCAGGGTGTCGCACAGCGCCGGGTCGCGCAGGATATGGGCCTTGGCGATCATGTGGGCCGACACCGGCGCGGTCATGAACAGGAACAGGGCGATCAGGATCTCGTGGAACGACAGGTCGCCCTGCGCGAAGGTGAAATACAGCATCGAGGCGACCAGCATGGCGCCGATGCCGAGCGTCGTCGCCTTGGTGGGCGCGTGCAGGCGGCGCATCAGGTCGGGCAGGGTGGCGAGCCCGAGCGAGCCGACGAACAGGAAGACGGTGCCGACCAGCATCAGCACCGTGACGAGAATCTCCGACGCGGTCGTCATGGCGGGCCTCACTCGATCACGTTGCCGCGTAGCAGATACTTGCAGAACGCCACCGTGGTGAGGAATCCCACCATGGCGAACAGCAGCGCCGCCTCGAAATAGACCGCCGTGCCGTACCACACGCCGATCACCACGATCAGCGCGATGGCGTTCACCACCAGGGTGTCGAGCGCCAGGATGCGGTCGAGCACGTCGGGGCCGACGGCGAGCCGGTACAGGTTGAGCAGCGCCGCGACGCTGATGGCGACGACGGCGATCACGCAGGCGGTCTCGATCGGGCCGGTCAGGATCATTCGAAGATCTCCTTCAGGCGGCGCTCGTAGCGGCTTTTGATCTGGCGCACCACGGCGTCCGGATCGGTCGCCTCGAGGCAATGCACCAGCACGCTGCGTCCGTCGGCGGAGAGGTCGGCCGAGACCGTGCCGGGGGTGAGCGTGATGGTGCCGGTCAGCACCGTCACGGCCTCCGGCGTGCGCAGCTCCAGCGGCACGCTGACGAACACCGAGCGCAGCGTCGATCCCCGGCGGAACAGGATCAGCCGCGCCACCTCGACGTTCGACACCAGGATGTCCCAGGCGACGATGGCGGCGTATTCCAGCACTTTCAGCGGTCGCTTCACCACCGGCCGCTCGGGCCAGTAGCAGGCCGTGACCAGCGGCACGCCGACGCCGAGCGCGACGCCGAGCAGGACGTGGCCGACCGACAGGCTGTTGGCGAGCGCCACCCACACCACTGCGACGACGACGCTCAGCAGCGGATGCGGCAACAGGCGCGATCTCAGGACGGCGGTCCTCATGGCGTCGCTCCCGGCAGGGCGGCCGCCCGGGCCGGTGCGACGGCGCTCCGGTAGGCGGCGGTGTCGAAGAGCTGCCGCGCGTCAATCTGGTCTTCCTCGACGCCTGTCGCGACAACCCGCTGGCCCGCTCGCTGGCGCGCTCGCTCGGCA
>NZ_NPEX01000358.1 GCF_003258865.1 Rhodoplanes roseus
GGCCGCGCCGCGCCGGCCGATCGTCACGGCAGAGACTTGATCCAGGTCACGAGGGCATCGACCACCGCCTGCGGCTGCTCGGGGACGAGCGCGTGGCTGGCGTTCGGGATCACCGCGATGGTGACGCGGTCCCCGAACTCGTCCTTCATCTCGTTGCGCTTGTCGGCCGGCTTGAACGGGTCCTGCGCGGCCTGGAGGTCGAGCAGCGGCGCCGTGCCGCCGGACCACCAGTCGCTCTGCTTGACGGCGGCGACCGCGGCGCGCTGGGCGTCGCGCACCTGCGGATGCCAGCCGTCGAGCCAGACGCGCGGATCGTTGCCGGGCGCGAAGAAGCCGAACCGCAGCGCGGCGAGCCGCTCCTCCTCCGGCAGCGACGGATTCCCCGCCTTGGTGACCGCGACCGAGAGCTCCGGCGCGTATTGCTTGGCGGCCGCCGCGGCGATGACCACGCCGCGCACCAGGCCGGGATGATCCACCGCCGTCATCCGCGCCACCCAGTTGCCGTAGGCGTGGCCGACCACGACGGCGCGGCCGCCGCCGTGCGTCTGGATCACGGTGGCGATGTCGCGGGCCAGATCGTGCAGCGTGATACCGGTCATCGGCCCCTTGCTGCGGCCGATGCCGCGCGGCTGCGGGCGCAGCACGCGGAAGCCTTTCGCCGCGAGCCCCTCGGCCACGGCGTCGTAATCCTCGGAGTCGCGGGCGAGCGAGGGCAGGAGCACCACGGCCGGCCCGTTTCCTTCGATGATCACGTCGATCTCGACGTCGGCGTACCGGACGATCTCGCGGTGGCGGTCGGCCGCCGCCGCGGCCGGGACGAACAGGGCCAGGGCAGCGACCAGCGTGGCGGCGGGCAGGATCAGGCGTATCATCTGTCGTTCCTCTCCTTGTCGGCCTCGCTTGGACGGGTGCGAGACCTTGTTGTCGGTCCGGATCGTCGTTCGGGCCGGCGGGCGGCGCCGCCCACCGCTCGCGCGAGCCTACACGGTCCGTCGTGCCCGGCCCTCGTCGAGGGCCTTCACGATCTCCGGCAGCCGCTCCTCCGCGGTGCGCGAGCACTGCTCGAAGATGCTGTTGCCGTGGCTGTCGATGCCGACGACCAGCGGCCCCAGATCGGCGACCCGCAGCCTGACCAGCCGGTAATGCGAGATGAGGTCGTCCCAGGCGACGGCGACGACGGACACGATGGCGTCGCTCAGCAGGGCGCAGCCGCCGCCGAGGAATGACAGGTAGACGCAGCCGACCTCCTTCATCGCCGCCGTCGACGCCATGTCGAGGCCGCCCTTGCCGCCGACCATCCGCAGCCGGTAGTGGCGGATGAGCCCCGGCATCAGGCTGTTGAAGCGCGTGCTGGTGGTCGGGTTCATGTAGAGGACGTCGAACCGGCCGTCCGTCTCCTCGCTGTAGCTGCCGAGATGGAACAGCGTGTCCTCGGTGATGTCGATCGGGAGCGGCCGGCCGGCCTCCATGTATTCGACGATGCGGCGGTGGGTCGGCAGGCCCGCCGTGATGGTGATGTCGCCGTTCAGCGTCACCAGGTCGCCGGCCCGCAGGGTCCGGACGCTCGCTTCCGTCAACGGCAGCACGAGAGACTTGATGTCCGACATGGCGTGCCCCTATTCGAACGTCTCGATGCGGCCGTCCTCGTAGAGGCGGGCGCCGGCGCGGCGGTTGATCCAGCAGTTGAAGCACACGGCGACCGGGATGAAACCGTGCGACGCGGCGTAGTCGACGTGGACGGCGAGGGCCGTGGTGTCGCCGCCCGTCCCCATCGGGCCGAAGCCGGTCTTGTTGACCGCCTCCAGGAGCCGCGCCTCCATGTCGGCCAGGATCGGCTCGGGATTGGTCTGCCCGAACGGCCGCAGCGAGGCCTGCTTGGCGAGCTTGGCGCAGTAATCGAACGTGCCGCCGATGCCGACGCCGATCACCACGGGCGGGCAGTGCTGCGATCCCGCCTTCAGCACGCAGTCCATCACGTAGCGCTCGATCACGTCGAGGGTCGGGAAGCTGAAGATCTCGAGCGCCGCCCAACGCCCGGCGCCGAGACCCTTCGGCGAGCAGGTGATCTCCAGATAGTCTGCGCCGTCGACCAGATCGAAGCTCACCAGCGGCATGCTCCGGCCCTTGTGGCCGCGCTCCAGCGTCAGCGGGTTGGTCACGTGCTTGAGGATGGGCGGCTGGACGGTGGCGACCAGATGGTCGAAGCCGTCCGAGATCGCCTGCCGGATGTTGCCCTGCAACGTGACGGCGGTGCCGATCTTCACGAAATAGGTCGGAATGCCGGCGTCGGAGCAGAGATGGCGATCGGCCTCCTCGGCCCGGCGGGCGCTGGCGATCATCATCGACAGCACGCTCCGGGCGACCGCGCTGGTCTCCGCCGCATGGGCGCTGACCAGCGCCGCCTTGGTGTCCTCGGGCACCTTCTTCAGGGCGCTGCCGTAAAGCTGCGCGGCGACCGCCTTGACCTGCTCGTAGGTGACTGGCACGGGCACTGTCCTCTTCGGGCGCGGGGCCCAGGGCGGAGGCCCGGGGCCGGTGTCTCGAAAGTCACGTCGAACGGCCGGCGGTTCCGGCCGCGGTCCGGCGATCTACGGCCGGCTCGTTCCGATGCCGCGGCCGATGCCGGCCGGCTGGCGCGTGTCCTCGATGCCGAGGAGCAGCACGATGGCACCGACCACCATCAGCGCACCATAGTAGTATTGGCCCGCCGTCAGCGTGCCCGTGTGGCTGGTGATCCAGCCGACCAGCCACGGGCTGAAGAAGCTGCCGACGCCGCCGAGCGTGGTGATCAGGGCGATGCCGCCGGCCCGGGCCGGGCCGGTGAGGAACGACGACGGCAGCGTCCAGAACGGGCCCATGGCGCCGAGCGTTCCGGCAGTCGTCAGCGTCAGGGCGGCGAGCGACAGCGCCGGGCTGTTCGACACGGCGGGCAGCACCACCCAGCCGAGGCCGGCGACCAGGGCGGGACCGGCGGCGTGCCAGCGCCGCTCCAGCGTCTTGTCGGAGTGCCAGGCGACGATCTGCTGCACCGCGACACCGACGATGAACGGGATCGCCGAGAGGAGGCCGACGGTGAGCACGTCCTTGACGCCGGCGTTGCGGATGATGGTCGGCAGCCAGAAGAAGATGCCGCCGGTGCCGGCGAGCAGGCCGAGCGCGAGGCCGACCAGCACGTAGAACTTCGGCGCCCGCAGCGCCGCCGCGAAGGAGTGGTGCGACCGCTCCTTCTGGGCCGCGCTCTCCGCCTCGAGGTCGGCCAGCACCAGGGCCTTCTCGCGATCGCTCAGCCAGGTCGCGTCGCGCGGCGAGTCCTGGAGATAGAAGAAGGCGACGATGCCGCAGGCGACCGTCGGCAGCCCTTCGATGATGAACAGCCACTGCCAGCCGGCCAGGCCGTGGACGCCGGACATCGAGGTCATGATCCAGCCGGAGAGGGGGCCGCCGATGATGCCCGACACGCCGATCGACGCCATGAACACCGCGGTCAGGCGCGCCCGCCGTTTGGCCGGGGTCCACAGGGTGAGGTAGAACAGCATGCCCGGAAAGAAGCCCGCCTCGCCGGCGCCGAGCAGGAAGCGCAGGACGTAGAGATGCCAGTCGGCGCTGATCGTCGCGGTCGCGGCGGCGCACAGGCCCCACACCACCATGATCCGCATCAGGGTCTTGCGCACGCCGATCCGCTCGAGGATCAGGTTGCTGGGCACCTCGCACAGGATGTAGCCGAGATAGAAGACGCCCGCGGCGAAACCGTACACGGCCTCGGAGAAGCCGAGGTCCTTCATGAAGTGCAGCTTGGCGAAGCCGATGTTCGACCGGTCGACGAAGGCCAGCAGATAGCAGAACATCAGGAAGGGAAGGAGACGAAGGAAGATCTTCCGATAGGCGACGTCGGCGTCGCTGACGACATGGGGAACGGGACCGGCGGCTGTGACAGCCATACCTACCTCCTGATGCAAGACGATGCAGGTTCTCTGTCGGGGGTACGGCTCGGGTCGGGGGTCGCAATCGGGTGCGGGGGCGTCTCTGCTCGGGACCAAAGCGACGGATGTGCGCTAAAAGGTCATATGGTTGACTTTATTAGGTCATACGACTAGCTCAACGGAAAATAAGTGTCAACACGTGGTCGATACGGATGGGGCCGCGACGGCGTGCGATGTAGCGTCCGGTCGCCGTGACCCCGACGGGTCGGCGGCGTGCTCGCCGGCATTCGGCTCCGAGCCATCCAGATCATCACGGCCAAGCGAGAGTCCTCATGAAACTTCACTGGTCTCCCCGGTCTCCGTTCGTACGCAAGGTGATGCTGTTCGCCCATGAAACCGGCCTCGTGGACAGGCTGGAGCTGCGGCGGACCGTGGTCGCCATGACCAAGCCGAACGCGGATCTGCTCCCCGACAATCCGCTCAACAAGCTTCCGACCCTGATCCTCGACGACGGCGCGCCGCTCTACGACTCGGTCGTCATCTGCGAGTACCTGGACGGCCTGCATGGCGGGCCGAAGCTGTTCCCGGAGGAGACGACGGCGTACTTCACCGCGATGCGGCGCTGCGCGCTCGGTGACGGGCTGCTCGACCTGCTGATCCTGTGGCGCAACGAGCGCGAGCGTAAGCACCCCGATCCGGACTACCTGTCCGCCTTCGAGGTGAAGTTCGACGCGAGCCTCGCCGCGCTGGAGAAGGAGGCCGATGCGCTCGCCGCGACGCCGTTCGGCATCGGCCACATCGCCATCGGCTGCGCGCTCTCCTATACGGATTTCCGCTTCCCCGACCTGCAGTGGCGTCCCAGCCATCCGAAGATCGCCGCCTGGCTCGCCGACTTCTCGCGACGCCCCTCCGCCGTGGCCACCGAGGCGCGCGACGGCTGATACTGTTTGCGGGTGATCCGCTCGCCGCCATTCCGGGGCGCGGCGAAGCCGCGAACCCGGAATCCAGCGACAATCTCGGAGTTCTCGGCTGGAT
>NZ_NPEX01000035.1:0-14857 GCF_003258865.1 Rhodoplanes roseus
TGGCGCCGGAGGGCGACGGCACACGACTCGCCTACGAGTTCGAGGCCGAGGTCGGCGGCAAGGTCGCCGCCGTCGGCGGCCGCCTGCTCGACTCGGCGACGCGGCTGATCATCCGCGAGTTCTTCGAGGCTTTGGGCCGCCGTGCCGGCGGGCCGAGCGCGCAAGTCTCGTGGTGGCGCCGCTGGTTCCGGAGGCGCGCATGAAGCCCGCGCGGTTCGACTATGTCCGCGCCGAGACGCTCGCCGAGGCGCATGCCGTGCTCGCCGAGAGCGGCGGCGAGGCGCGTGTGCTGGCGGGCGGGCAGTCGCTGATGCCGATGCTGTCGATGCGGCTGGCCCGTCCGAATATTCTGGTCGACATCATGCGCATCCCCGGCCTCGCGGAGATCGCCGTGGAGGGCGGCGTGCTGCGCGTCGGCGCCCGCATCACCCAGGCGCAGCTTCTCGCGTGGCCGGATCTTTCGACGCGCCTGCCGTTGCTCGCCGCCGCCCTGCCCTGGGTCGGCCACGCCCAGACCCGCAGCAGCGGCACGGTGTGCGGCTCGGTCGCGCATGCCGATCCCAGCGCCGAGATCCCGCTGGCGCTGCTGGCGCTCGGCGGCGAGGTCGAGCTGTCGTCGCGGAAGACGCGGCGGCGCGTCGCGGCGCAAGACTTCTTCGTCGGGACGATGAGCACGGCGCGCCGTGACGACGAGCTGATCGAGGCGGTGCGGTTTCCGCTGAAGACGCCGGGAGACGGTTTCGCGTTCCGCGAGGTCGGGCGCCGGCACGGCGACTTCGCCATCGTGTCGGTCGCAGTGCTGGTCCGCGGCGACACGGTGCGGGTGGCGATCGGCGGCGTCGCCGACCGCCCGCAGGCTCGCGATTTTCGCACGCTCGACGGGGCCGCACTGGCCGATGCACTCGACCAGTTCGCCTGGAGCCTGGAGGCGCGCGACGACCTGCACGCCACCGCCCGCTATCGCCGCGACCTGGTGCGCAGCTTCGGCCGCGACGTGATCGAGGAGGCCCGCCGATGCCGCGGCTGACCGGCGACGCCCGCCACCGCGTTCGCTTCACGCTCAACGGCGCCGCCGTCGAGGGCGAGGCGGAGCCGCGCATGCTGCTCAGCGACTTCCTGCGCCATGTGCTCGGCATGACCGGCACCCATGTCGGCTGCGAGCACGGCGTGTGCGGCGCCTGCACGATCGAGATCGATGGCGTCCCGGCGCGCGCCTGCCTGAAGCTCGCGGTTCAAGTGGAGGGTGCGCGGCTGCGCACCGTCGAGGGCCTGGCGCCCGCCCCGGACCGCCTCTCGGTGCTGCAGGCCGCCTTCCGGCGTCACCACGCGCTGCAATGCGGCTTCTGCACGCCCGGCATCCTGATGTCGCTCGACAGTCTCTTGCGCGAGCGTCGCGACGCCGACGAGGCGGCGATCCGCGAGCATCTGTCCGGTCATCTGTGCCGCTGCACCGGCTACGCCCCGATCATCGCCGCCGCGCTCGACGCGGCCGCGACCCTGCGAGGAGCCTCCTGATGCTCGATCTCGGCACCAGCTTCGTCGCCAGCGTCGCCCGCGACCCGGACGCGCTGGCGATCGTCGATGGACCGGTGCGGCTGACCTACACGGAGTGGTACGGAAAGATCTCGGCGGTCGTCGCCGGGCTCGACCGGCTCGGCCTGAGGCCGGGGGACCGGCTGGTCACGGCGCTGCAGAACCGCTGGGAGGCCGCGACGCTGCACTGGGCTTGCCAGCTCGCCGGCATCGTGATCACGCCGGTCAACTGGCGCGCCACCGCGCAAGAGCTCGACTTCTGCATCGGCGATGCCGAGGCGGCGGCCGTCGTCTATCAGGACGCGTCGGCCGACGCCGTCGCCGGATCGCGCGCGGCGGCCGCGTGCCGGCGGATGTCGGTCGGCGTGCCCGGGGCCGATGCGGTGCCGTTCGAGCAGCTCGTCGCCATGGCAGCCGCTCCGGTGCTTCCGCGGGCCGACGCCGAAGCATGGTCCGTGATGCTCTACACGTCCGGCACCACGGCGGCGCCCAAGGGCGTGCCGCGCCGCCAGCGCGCCGAACGTGCCGCCGCGGTCGCTCACGTGGCGCAGAACCTCTACGGCCAGCACGAGCGCACGCTCGGCGTCATGCCGCTCTATCACACCATGGGGGTGCGTTCGCTGCTCGCGATGTCGGTGATCGGCGGCACCTTCGTCTGCCTGCCGCGCTTCGAGCCGGCCCGCGCCGTCGAGCTGATCGCGGCCGAACGGATCACCAATCTGTATCTGGTGCCGACCCTCTATCACGACCTCGTCCGCCATCCGGCCTTCTCGCCGCGGGCCGTGGCGCCGGTGAAGAAGATTGGCTTCGCCGGTGCCGCCATGACGGACGGACTCTTGAAGGAGCTCACGGCCGCGTTCCGGCCGGAGCTGTTCGTCAATCACTACGGATCGTCGGAGATCTACACCTTCACGATCGACCAGAACGCGCCGGCGAAGCCCGGATCCGCCGGCCGCGCCGGGATCAACCAGATGGTCCGCGTCGTGACGCTCGGTGCCGCCTCGCCCGACGACGTCGCGCCGGTCGGCCAGGAGGGCGAGATCGTCGCGCTGCTGGCCGGCGACGAATCGTTCGAGGGCTACTGGCGCCGCCCGGACGCCGACGCCAAGGCGCTGCGCCAGGGCTGGTATTTTACGGGTGACACCGGCTACGTCGACGCCGACGGGGATCTGTTCGTCACCGGGCGGGTCGACGACATGATCATCACGGGCGGCGAGAACGTGTCGCCGCTGGAGATCGAGAGCTGCCTGTCGCTGCATCCGGCCGTGCTGGAGGTCGCCGTGGTCGGCCTGCCGGACGAGCGCTGGGGCAGGATCGTCACCGCCTTCGTCAAGCGCCGGTCGCCGGTCGAGGCCGACGAGCTCGACGCCTATTGCCGAAGCTCCGGCCTCGCCGCCTACAAGCGGCCGCGCCGCTTCGTCTTCGTCGACGCCATTCCGAAATCGCCGGTGGGAAAGCTCCTGCGCCGTCGCCTGATCGCCGGCGACTACGACCCCGAGCAGTCTCACGGCATCAACAAGGGAACCGCCGCATGACGTCCTACACCTTCGCCGATCCGAGGCTCGCGACCCTCGACGGATTCCGGGTCGAGCTCGACGCCGCGCGCGAGCGCGCCGATCTCGTGCTCGACCGTCCGCCCCTCAACGTCATCACCATGCCGCAGCGCGATCAGATCCGCCTGGTCTTCGAGGCGCTGGACGAGGACGATCGCGTCCGCGTCATCGTGCTGCGCGCCATCGGCGAGCATTTCTCCTCGGGCGGCAACATCAAGGGCTTCCTGGAGGCCTCGCCCGAGACGGTGTCGAAGCTCGCCTGGAACATGGCGGCGCCGGCGCGCTGCTCCAAGCCGGTGATCGCGGCCAATCGCGGCTTCTGCTTCGGGGTCGGATTCGAGATCTCGCTCGCCTGCGATTTCCGCCTGGTCTCGGAGACCGCCCAGTACGCGCTGCCGGAGCAGAAGCTCGGGCAGATCCCGGGCTCGGGCGGCTCGGCGCGGCTGCAGAAGATGGTCGGCATCACCCGCACCAAGGACATCGTGATGCGCTCGCGCCGCATCCCGGCCAGGCAGGCCTACGAGTGGGGCGTCGCCACCGAATGCGTCCCGGACGACAAGCTCGAGGCGGCGACAGACGCGCTGGTCGACGAGCTGCGCGCCTTCTCGCCGCTCGCCCAGCGCACCGCCAAGAAGCTTCTGAACGACACCGAGGACTCGACGCTGTCGATCGCCATCGAGCTGGAAGGCCACTGCTACAGCCGCCTGCGCAATTCCGACGATTTTCGCGAGGGCGTCGAGGCGTTCCACTCCAAGCGTGCGGCGAAGTTCAGGGGCTCGTGAGAACGGCTCCGCACCGCAGCCTCGTCATGCCCGGGCTCGTCCCGGGCATCCACGAAACGGGGCCGCGACAGGCAAGACGTAAACGGCCGGGACGAGCCCGGCCGTGACGGAAGCCGGAACACCGGATCGAAGAGACAAGAAAACGGAAACGCCACAGGAGATTGCCATGACGTCGACACTGCGACTGCTCTCTGCCTTGCTGGCCGGAACCGCGGCCATCGCGGCGACACCCGCGCTCGCGGCCGATCCGATCAAGATCGGCGTGGTGACGCCGCTGTCCGGCACCTATGCGGGCATCGGCCAGCAGGTGCGCTGGGGCCTCGAGCTCGCCGCCACGGAGGTCAACGCCGCCGGCGGCATCATGGGCCGGCCGGTGGAGCTCTCCTTCGAGGACGAGGAGGCGAATCCCTCGGTCGCCGTGCAGAAGGCCGAGAAGCTCTTCCAGGTGAACAAGGTCGATTTCCTCACCGGAACCGTGAACTCGGGATCGACGCTGGCCGTGGGCCAGCTCGCCGAGCGCGCCGGCAAGCTGATCGCCACCACGGTGTCGTTCGCCGACTCGATCACGGCCGACAAGTGCTCGCCCAACGTCTTCCGCGTCAACGCGCGCGCCGGCCAGCAGTCGGCGGCGCTGGCCTCCTGGCTCGCCAAGGAGAAGCCGCAGGCCAAGGTGTTCTATCTCGGTCCCGACTACGAGATGGGCCGTTCCACCGTCGCGGCGTTCCGCTCCAATGTCGATCGCGTCGGCGGGTCGAGCCTCGGCGAGGTGTTCGCGCCGCTCGACAGCAAGGACTACACGCAGTATTTCGGCCAGATTCGCGCGACCCGCCCACAAGTCCTGTACACCTCGGTCGCCGGCACCGACACGGTGCGGCTGTTCACCCAGCTCCAGGAGTTCGGTCTCCTCGGCAACATCACCGTGCTGGGCGCTTCCGGCACCGTGACGGCGCAGAACATCGGCGCCATCGGCAAGGCCGCCGACGGCTTCGTCACCGGCGTCGGCTACTCGGCCGAGATCGCCACGCCGGAGAACAAGCGCTTCGTCGAAGCGTTCAAGGCGGCGGCCAAGACCGACCCGGATCTCTACGGCGCCGACTCCTACGGGCTCATCTTCGCCTACAAGGCCGCGGTGGAGAAAGCCGGATCGACCGACACCGACAAGGTGCGCGAGGCGCTGCGCGGCCTGACATGGAAGACGCCGCAGGGCGAGAAGACACTCCGGGCCGGCGACCACCAGGCCGAGCAAACCATGTATGTCGTCCGCGTCGCCGGCGGCCAGTTCAAGATCGTCAGCGAGATCCCCGGCCCCGACGCCATCGGCGCCGACACCTGCACGAAGTTCTAGCCCCCTTCTCGTCATGCCCGGCCTTGTGCCGGGCATCCACGGCGCGACCGAAGGCCGCGGAAAGACGTGGATGGCCGGGACAAGCCCGGCCATGACGGAAGCAGGGGACCCGTCGATAATAACGCCCCGGAGGCCCGATGGCCGTGCTCGACTATCTGCAGTTCGTGCTGGCGCCCCAGATGGTGACCGGGCTGGCGCTCGGCGTCGCCGTGGTGCTGGTCGCGCTCGGGCTCACCATCATCTTCGGGCTGCTCGACGTGATCAACATGTCGCACGGCGAGTTTTACGCGCTCGGCGCCTTCGTGGCGCTGGCGCTTGGCTCGATCGGGCTGCCGTTCTGGCTGCTGCTGATCCTGGTGCCGCTGGCGCTGCTGCCGATCGGCTACATGGTCGAGCGCGGCCTGATCCAGCGCGTCTTCCATGGCGGCGACCGCCACGTGACCACGCTGCTGCTCACCTTCGGGCTCGGCCTGGTCATCGAGGACGTGCTCAAGCTCGCCTTCGGCCCCAACCCGCACCGCCCCGAGACGCCAATCTCCGGCGGCGTCGAGCTCTTGGGCGTGTTCGTGCCGAACTACCGGCTCTTTCTGATCATCGCCGGCGCCGTGGTGATCGCCGCGGTCGCCGCCGTGGTGTACCGCACCAGGCTCGGCGCCATGGTGCGGGCTGCCGCCTACGATCGCCACATGGCCGCCTCGCTCGGCGTGCCGGTGAAGCAGGTCTATGCCGGCGCCTTCGCGTTCGGAGTGGCGCTCGCCGGCCTCGCCGGCGTGCTGCTCGCGCCGATCTACTCGGTGTTCCCCACCATGGGGCGCGACTTCATCCTGCTCGCCTTCACGGTGGTGATCGTCGGCGGCATGGGCTCGATCGCCGGCGCTGTGGTGGCCGGCCTGTTCCTCACCCAGGTGCAGGCGATCGCCTCGCTCTACATCTCTCCGGTGTGGACCGACCCGATCGTCTTCGGAATCATGGTGGTGATGCTGATGGTGCGGCCGCAGGGCCTGTTCGGCCGGCTCGGCCATGCGTGAGCCCGCCCCCACCGAGACGCCGGCGCCGGCGCGCGATCCGCTCACCACGGCGATGCGGGCGAGCCATGTGCTGGCCGGCGTGCTGGTCGTCGGGGCGCTCGCCTTCGCCGCCTTCGGCGCCGCGGTCGGCGACACCTTCTATCTGCGGCTGGCCACCGAGGCGCTGATCTTCGCCGGCCTGGCGCTCGCCGTGGACATCCTGCTCGGCTACACGGGCCTGCTGTCGCTCGGCCAGGCACTCTATTTCGGCCTCGGCGCCTATGTGTCGGCCCTGACCCTGATGGCGGTGCCGTCGTTCTGGGCGGCGTTCGGCGCGGCGCTCCTGGCCGGCACCGTGGTCGGACTGGTCGGCGGCGTCATCGCCAATCGGGTGCGCGGCGTCTACTTCGCGCTGATCACGTTCGGCATGGCCCAGGTGGTCGGCAAGGTCGTCTACAACACCCGCGCGCTCGGCGCCTCCGACGGACTGATCGGCGTGCCGGTGGTCGATATCGGCTTCGGCCCGTGGTCGTTCTCCAGCGCCTCGCCGGCCGGGCTGTTCCTGTTCGTGCTCGGCTACGTGATGGTGCTGTACGCCGTCGCCGCCTACATTCTCGACACGCCGCTCGGCCGGCTGCTGATCGCCATGCGTGCGAACGAGGGACGCGTCGCGTTCCTGGGGTATCGCCCGGTCACGGCCCGGCTGATCGCCTATGTGATCGCCGCCGTGGTGGCGTCGCTCTCCGGCGCGCTCTATCCGATGCTGCGTGGCTTCGTGTCGCCCGAGCTCCTGTTCTTCACCACCTCGGGCAATGCCGTCATCACGGTGATCACGGGCGGCGCCGGCACGCTTGTCGGTGCGCTCTACGGCAGCCTGCTGCTCACCGTGATCAAGTCCTATGTGGGAAGCTGGACCGAGCACCACCTCATCGTCATCGGTCTCCTGTTCATGGCCGTGGTGATCTTTCTGCCGCGCGGGCTCATCGGCCTGGTGCGGCCGAAGATCGAGCGGATGCTGTCCAGGGAGCGCAAGCCATGACGGCACACAGGAACGGCGCACCCGTGCTGGAGGTGAAGAACCTGTCGATCCGGTTCGGCGGTCTGCGCGCCGTCGACGACGTGTCCTTCACGGTCGAGCGGCAGCGCATCACCACGGTGATCGGCCCCAACGGCGCCGGCAAGTCGACGTTGTTCAATCTCGTCTCCGGCGCGTTGCGGCCGCGCGACGGACAGGTGCTGCTGGAGGGCGTCGACCTGACCGGCGCGCCGCCGCACCGGCTGCAGCGCGCCGGCCTCGCCCGCTCGTTCCAGATCACCAATCTGTTTCCCGATCTGTCGGTGTTCGAGACGCTGCGGCTCGCCTCGCAGATCCTCGAGCCCCCGCTGCGCGCCTGGCAACCGGTGCGCCGGAGCACCATCGCGATCGCCCGCGCCGGCGCACTGTTGGAGCGTTTCGATCTCGCGGCGAAGGCGGGCCACAAGGTCGCGGCGCTGTCGCACGGCGAGCAGCGCCGGTTGGAGATCGCCGTCGCGCTCGCCGGCGAGCCGAAGATCCTGCTGCTCGACGAGCCGACTCAGGGCATGAGCCACGGCGACACCGAGGAGACCGCAGCGCTGATTCGTGACCTCGCGGCCGACGTCACCGTGATGCTGATCGAGCACGACATCGGCCTAGTGATGAGCCTCTCCGACCATGTCGTCGTGATGCATCAGGGACGCGTGCTGGCCGAGGGCCCGCCCGCCGCGGTGCGGGCCGATCCGGCCGTCCAGACCGCCTATTTCGGGCACGCGTGATGCTGACTCTCACCGACATCCACACGCATTACGGCCTCAGCCACATCGTGCGCGGCGTCGATCTCGTCGCCGAGGCCGGCGAGGTGGTGGGCGTGTTCGGCCGCAACGGCGTCGGCAAGACGACGCTGCTGAAGACCATCGCCGGCTGGGTGCGGCCGAGCGCCGGCGAGATCCGGCTCGACGGCGAGCGCATCGACGGCCTGTCGTCCGACGGCATCTGCCGCCGCGGCGTCGGCTTCGTGCCGGAGGATCGCCGCATCTTCCCCGGCCTGTCGGTGGAGGAGAACCTGGCCCTCGGCTTCCTGCAGGTGCCGGGCCGCAGCGGCGCGCAGAACCGCGCCGCCCTGGAGCGCATCTATGCGCGCTTTCCCCGCCTGATGGAGCGCCGCCGCCAGACCGGCACGACGCTGTCGGGCGGCGAGCAGCAGATGCTGGCGATGGCCCGCGTGATGGTCGGCGCCCCGCGCCTGCTGCTGGTCGACGAGCCGAGCGAGGGCCTCGCACCAATGATCGTCGCCGACATCTACGCCATCATCGCCGAGCTGAAGGCGTCCGGCTGCACCATCCTGCTGGTCGAGCAGAACGTGACACAGGCGCTCGCCGTGTGCGACCGCTTCGTCGCGATCGACCGCGGTGCCGTCGTGCTGTCCGGCACCGGCGGCTCCGAGCCGGACCGCATCGCATTGATGAACACCATCGCGCTCTGAGGCATGTCCGACGACGCGATCACGCGCCGCCCTGATCGGACTAGGTCACGCCCCCGTCCGCCACGATGGTCCGACCGGTGACCCAGCCGGATTCGGCGGAGCACAGGAACAAGGCGATGCCGGCGATGTCGTCGGGCTGGCCGATACGGCCGAGCGGCGTCATCGCGACGATGCCGGGACCGCGTTCGGCCAGGATGGCGGTCGTCATCTCGGTCTCGATCACGCCGGGCGCGATGGCGTTGACCGTGATTCCCTTCGGTCCGAGCTCCTTGCTCCAGGCGTGCGTCAGCGTGACGACCGCCGCCTTCGAGGCGGAGTAGACCGAGCTGGTCGGGATCGGCCGATAGGCCAGCGCCGAGGCGACGTTGACGATGCGCCCGCCCGGCGACGGCAGGTGGGGCAGCACGGCCTGGGTGATCAGCACGGTGCCGAGCACGTTGGCGTCCAGGATCGACCGGACGAAGGCCGCGTCCATGCTGCCGAGCGGCTTGTACGGGCCGATGCCGGCGCAGTTGACCAGGATGTCGATGCGGCCGAATCGCGCCACCGTCTGTTCGACGGCTCGCGCGACCGCGGCTTCGTCGGCGAGATCGCCGGCCACCGGGAGACAGTGTCCACCCGCGGCCGTGATCTCGGCGGCGAGCGCATCGGCGGCGTCGCTGCGCGACTTGTAGCTGATCGCCACGCCGGCGCCCGCGGCGGCGAACCGGCGGGCGATGCCGGCGCCGATCCCGCGCGAGCCGCCGGTGATCAGGGCGACCTTGCCGGTCAACGAGAGTCCATCCGTCACGAGACTGTCCTTTCCATGTCGATGGTCGACCGGGCGCTCGCGATCTCCAGGATGCGGGTGCGCCATGCCGCGAGATAGGCTTCGCGCGCCGCTTGATCGACCCGCGGCGCCGCATAGGCGACGAACGGCTCGAGCGCCTGCATGCCCAGATACTCGACGACCAGACGCTGCACCGGCCACAGCACCTGGTCCAGTTCGCCGTAGACGCCGTCGCGCGAGAAGCGTTCGCGCGTTCCGCCCGAGGTCAGGCAGAGAATGCCCTTCTTGTCGGGGAAGAAGCCGCTGTCGAACCGCTTTCCGTCCGCATAGGCGAAGCCGAAGGCGAGCACGCGGTCGAACCAGCCTTTGAGAATCGCCGGCACGTTGCCCCACCAGATCGGATAGAGCCAGACGACCAGGTCGGCGCGCAGGAAGCGCTGCTGCTCGCGCACGATGTCGGGCGCGAACGTGCCGGCCGCATGGGCGTGACCCTGCTCGGTCTGGTAATGGAACCGGGTCGCATCGGCCGTCTCGACGAAGTCGTGCCGGCCGGCGACGGGGTTGAAGCCTTCGGCATAGAGGTCCGAAATTTCGACCGAATGGCCGACGCCGCGCAGCGCTTCCGCCGCGGTCGTCGTCAGCGCCGCCGTGAACGAGGTCGGCTCGGGATTGGCGTAGACCAGAAGGACGTGCATTCCTGAAGCTCTCCTGACGCTCGTGGCCGTCTCCGGTCACGCCTTCTTGCCGCGCCCGCCGAAGATGCCCTGCGGAAAGAACAGCAGCACGACGAGCAGGATCGTGAGGGCGACCACGTTCTTGTAACCGGCGCCCACCACCACGATGGCGCCGGACTGCACCACGCCGAGCAGGACGCCGCCGAGCAGTGCCGCCGGTGCGCTGCCGAAACCGCCGATGATCGCCGCGATGAAGCCGTTGGTGCCGAACGGCGCACCGACCCCGTAGGCCGTGTACTGGGTCGGTGTGATCAGGATGCCGGCCGCGGCGCCGAGCGCCGCCGAGAGCGCGAAGGACAGCATCAGCATGGCGTCCACCGGAACGCCGAGCAGCGCCGCCGCCTCGCGGTTCTGCGAGCAGGCGCGCAGCGCCCGCCCGGCCCGGGTGCGATTGAAGAAGAGCGTCAGCAGCAGCACCATCAGGGCGCCGCAGCCGAGAATCCAGAAGAGCTGGTAGCTGATCGCGATGTCGCCGATCTTCAAAGGCCCGCCGGGCGTAAAATCCGGATAAGTGCGCGGCTGGTCGCCCATGGTGAGGATGACGATCTGCTCGATCAGGAGCTGGACCGCCAGCGTCGCCAGGATGATGGCGAACAGCGGCGCCTTGCGGTTCCACATCGGCCGCACGATGGCGAGCTGGACCAGGACACCGATCCCGGCGACCGCGACGATGCTGACCAGCGCCGACACGGCGAGCGGCCAGCCGAGCTTGATCAGCATCGCATGCGTGAACATGCCGCCCAGCATGACGAAGACGCCCTGAGCGAAGTTGACGATGCCGCTGGCGTTGTAGATGACGCAGAAGCCGATGGCGATCAGGCCGTAGACGAGCCCGATGCCGACGCCGTTGACGAGACTCTGGACCAGCTCGACCAGGCTAGGCATGGGCGGCCTCCTCGGTCCCCAGATAGGCGGCGATCACGTCCGGATGGCGCTTGATCTCGTCCGGGGTGCCCTCGGCGATCTTGCAGCCGAAGTCGAGCACGGCGATGCGGTGGGCGATCCGCGTCACCAGCGCCATGTCGTGCTCGATCAACAGCACGGTGGTCCCCTTGCGGTTGAGCTCCTGGACGACCTCGGCGAGCGCATCGGTCTCGTGGGCGTTGAGCCCGGCCGCGGGCTCGTCGAGCAGCAGCAGCCGGGGCTTGGCCGCCAGCGCGCGGGCGACCTCGAGCAGGCGCTGCTGCCCGTAGGGCAGAAGCTCGGCGTCCTGGTCCGCCACGCCGGCGAGACCGACGAAGCCGAGCAGCTCTCTCGCGCGCGCGTGCACGTCCGCCTCCTGGCGGCGGAACCAGGACGGCCGCGCCAGCGCCGCCGCCACGCCTCCGCGGGTGGCGAGATGGAAGCCGACCTCGACGTTCTCGGCGACGGTCAGGCCCTTGAAGAGCTGCACGAGCTGGAAGGTCCGCACCAGGCCCTTGGCGGCGATCCGATCCTGGCGCAGCCCGGTGATCGTCTCGCCCGCGAACGCGATGGTGCCGTCGGTCGGCGGCATGAAGCCCGAGATCATGTTGAAGAAGGTCGTCTTGCCGGCGCCGTTCGGGCCGATGACGGCGAACAGGCATCCCTCCGGCACATCGAGGTCGATGCTGTTGTTGGCGGTCAGGCCGGCGAAGCGCTTGGTCAGGCGGCGGACCTCGAGGAGGGCCATGGCTCAGCTCCCCGGCTTCGGCTCGGCGGCGCGCGGCCGGCCGAGCCCGGACAGCGCCGACAGGCCCTTGGGCGCATAGACGAGCAGGCCGAGCAGGAGGAGCGCATAGGCGATGTCCTGGAAGCGGCCGGTGCTGCGCACGATCTCGGGCAGGAGCGACGCGACGATGGCGCCGATCGCCGGGCCGAGCACCGTGCCGATGCCGCCGACATAGAGCATCGTGAAGGTGACGACGACCATCTGCAGCCCGAACACCTCGGGGCTGATGAAGCCGACCACATGGGCGAACAGCGAGCCGGCCACCGAGGCGTAGAGCGCGGCGATGACGAAGGCGGCGAGCTTGTAATACGGGATGCGGATGCCGAGCGCGGCGGCGCCGGGCTCGCTGGTCGAGATCGCCCGCAGGGCACGGCCGAACCGGGAGTTGCGGAGCCGCCCCGAGACCCACAGGCCGAACACCAGGATCACCATCAGGCAGACGAGCTTCGCCCGCTCGTCCTCGACCTCGAACGGGCCGATGCCGAGCGGCGGAATTCCCGCATAGCCCATGTAGCCCTTGGTCAGGCTCTCCCACTGCACCGACACGTCGTAGGTGATGAGGCCGAGCGCGAAGGTCGCCATCGCGAGATAATGGCCGCGCAGCCGCAGGGTCGGCCAGCCGACCACCACGGCGGCAACGCCGGCGATCGCCATCGCGACCAGCAGGGCCAGCACCGGCGGCAGGCCGTACTCGACGCACAGGATGGCGGAGCCGTAGCCGCCGATCGCCGCGAAGGCGTTCTGGCCGAACGACGCCTGGCCGGTGTAGCCCATGAAGAAATTCAGCCCGACGCAGAACACGCCGTAGATCATCGCGAGCTGCATCACGGTGAGAAGATAGCCGCCTTTGACGAAGACGAAGCCGAACAACAGCGCGATCAGGACGGCGCCGCCGAGCCCGACATAACCGGTGCGGCCGAGCCAGCCGGGCGCACCGCGCCGGACCGGGCTAGTGGAAGTAGAAGCGTGCGAGGTCATGATGCGATCCGATCTCGTGAGCCGGAAGCTCGGCCCGGACGCTGCCCGACGCCAGGACGTAGACCCGCTGCGCCAGCTTGAGCGCCAGCGGGGCCTTCTGCTCGACGAGCAGGATGCCGAGGCCCTCGCGATTGAGCGCACCGAGCGCATCGAGAATGCCGGCCGCGATCCGCGGCGCGAGCCCCAGCGACGGCTCGTCCAGCATCAGCAGCTTCGGCCCCGCCATCAGCGCACGACCGACGGCCAGCATCTGCTGCTCGCCGCCCGACATCGACGCGGCGATCTGGTCGGCGCGCTGGCGCAGATTGGGAAACAGCGCGTAGACCTGCCCGAAGCGGCGCTCGACCTCGTCGGCCGCGTTGCCGAGACCGTAGGCGCCGAGCAGCAGGTTCTCGCGCACCGTCATCTCGCCGAACAGCCCGCGGCCCTCCTGGACCATCACGATGCCGAGCCGGGCGAGGTGGTGGGTCCGCAGCGTCGAGATGTCCTGTCCCCGGAAGCTGATCCGTCCCGCACCGTCGACCAGCCTGCAGATGGCGCGAAGCAGCGTCGTCTTGCCGGCGCCGTTCGGCCCCAGCACGGTGACGAACTCGCCCTCGGCGACGTGCAGGTCGACGGGCTTGAGGGCCGCCACACGGCCGTAGCTGGCCGAGAGGCCGGCGACCTCGATCAGCGCCGGCCGCGGGTCGACGTCCCGTGGCCCGGCCGGCCGCGGGTCAGCGGCCGTCATGCTTGATGGCCAGCTTGCCGTCCTTCACATAGGCGATCACATAGGGATTCCTGGTGATGCCCACGTGCTGGGTCGGCGAGAAGTCGTAGCTGGCGCCGGCGCCCACATAGGGACCGATCTTCTCGACGGCGTCGCGCACGGCAGTGCCTTCGGTGGTCTTGGCGGCCTGCATGGCCTGCGTCAGCATCAAGAGCGAATCCCAGGCGCGCGACGACATCGAGGTGTCGACCTTGCCGCCGTGCTTCGCCTTGAGCGGCGTGATGAACGCCTCGGCCGCGGCGCGGGCCTTCGGATCGGTGATCAGGCCGAGGTCGTCGATCGCCACCTGGATGATCGGCGAGGGGAACAGGTAGCGCTCGCCCAGCACCTGGCCGGCCTCGACGAGCAGGTCGCGCTCGTTGACGCTGCCGAGCAGCAGCATCTTGTCCAGCCCGAGGCTCTTGATGTTCTTGGCGACCGTGATCACCGCGTTGCCCTGGCCGATCATGATGACGGCACCGGCGCCGGCGGCGTTGATGCGGCCCATCTGGACGCTGAAGTCGGCGTCCTCCTGCTGGTAGGACTCGTTGGCGACCACCTCGATGCCGAACTCCTTGGCGTCGTCGATGGCGAACTTGCGCATCAGCGAGCCGTAGGGGCTCGGATCGCCGAGGATGCCGACCTTGCGGATGTCGGTCTTGCTCTTCAGGTACTCGTAGCGCGAGTCGACCTCGAACTTGGGCGGCGGCAGGAAGCTGAACGCCCATTTCTGCTCCTCGGCCTGCTGCGGCAGGATGGAGCACAGCATCATCGGCAGCTTGGCCCGGGTGACGAAGCTCGCGGCCGCGAAGTTGCCGGCCGAGATGCAGCCGCTGTCGAAGGCGACGACCTTGTCCTCCGACATCATCTTGCGATAGACGACGACGGCCTGCTGCGGGATCGACTTGTTGTCCTCGTGGACGAGCTGCAGCGTCTTGCCGAGCACTCCGCCCTTGGCGTTGACCGCCTCGATGGCGAGCTCGAGCCCCTCGCGCCAGTGGCCGTCGGTGATCGAGCCGTAGCCGGTGAGGCCGAGCGAGGAGCCGATCTTGATCGTATCCTGCGCGGCGGCCGGGACGACGAATGTCGCGGCGAGCGCGGCCGCGAGAACAAGGACGTGACGAGACGTCATCGCGTTTCCTCCGTTGGTTCGTTTGTTCTTTTCTGCTTTTTATGTCGATGGCCGGTCCGGCGTTGCCGGATCGGCGCGACCCGAG
>NZ_NPEX01000035.1:14867-33389 GCF_003258865.1 Rhodoplanes roseus
CCCGAGCCGTTCTGCTCGAGCGAATGTCCGCGCGTGCGGGGCCGGATCGCGGGCCGGCACTCAGGCCGGCGGCGCGATCCGGGCCTTGACGTCGGCGAGCCCGGCGAGGGCGCCGGCCCGCAGAAATCCCTGATCGGACGACACCACGAAGGTGCTGGCACCGAGCTCCTTCAGCCAGGCCGCCTCCTTGCCATTGGCCGCGTATACGCTGATCGACTTGCCGGCGGCCCTCGCCGCGGCGGTGATCCGCTCGACCGCTTGGCGGACCGCCGGCGGGTCGGCCGATTCGTCGCCGAAGGCGGCGGTGAGATCGCCACGGCCGATGAACAGCGAATCGATCCCGTCGACCGCCGCGATGGCATCGATCTGATCGAGGGCCTCGGGGTCCTCGATCTGCTGGCGACGGCCGGCTTCGACGTCACCTTCACGGTGCGGTCCGCCACGGCGGAGGCCGAGGCGCTGATCGCCGAGCTGTCGGCTGCCGCGCCCGAGCGCAAGATCGCGGCGGAGACGCTCGACCTGTCGGACCGCGCCGCGGTCGACGCCTTCGCGAAAAGGCTCGAGGACCTGCCGGCCTTCGCCGGCTTCGTCCACAATGCCGGGCAGAGCTACGACGCGCTCGCCATGATGCTCGACCAGACGAAGGCCGAGGCCGCCATGCAGGTGAACTTCTGGTCGTTCACCCGGCTGGTCGGCGCGTTGACGCGGCCGATGATGCGCGCCAAGCACGGGCGGATCGTCGCCATCGGCTCGATCACGGCCCTGCAGGCCAACCAGGGCAACGCCGCCTACGCGGCCTCGAAAGCCGCCCTGCTCGGCTATGTCCGCACGCTGGCGGTCGAGACCGCGAGAAACGGCGTCACCGTCAACTACGTCGCGCCGGGCTTCATCGACACCGCCATGATGGCGCCCTACGAGAAGTACCGGGCCCAGATGGAGGGCCAGATCCCGGCCCGCCGCTTCGCCCGGCCGGACGAGATCGCCGGCCTCGTCGCCTTCCTGCTCTCGCCCGCCGCGTCCTACATCACCGGCGCCGTGCTGCCGGTCGACGGCGGCCTGTCGGCCGCGATAGGTGTCCACCGCTGACTGCGCGCGCCCCCGCCGCGCCCGCTCCTTCGAGGCTTCCCATGCGTGCCCTGACGCTGCTCGGCGATCGCCAGCTCGAGCTTCTCGACACCGATCCGCCGCCGCCGCCCGCCGCCGGCGAGGTGCAGGTGCGGGTCAAGGCGGTCGCGCTGAACTATCTCGACGTCTGGGGTTTTCGCGGGATGGCGTTCGCCAAGCGCAAGATGCCGCTGGTGGTCGGCGTCGAGGCGTCCGGCGAGATCGCCGCGGCGGGTCCCGACGTGACGCATCTCACGCCCGGCCAGGGCGTCGTGATGTACGGCGCGCTGACCTGCGGCACCTGCAAGGCCTGCCGGGCGGGCCGCGACAATCTCTGCGAGAACGTCGGCGGCATCATGGGATTCCATGTCGACGGCTTCACCCGCGACCTGATCAACCTGCCGGCCCGGCTGGTGGTCCCGGTGCCGGACGGCGTCAGCCTGCGCGACGCGGCCTGCGCGCCGATCGGCTTCGCCACCGTGCAGCACATGCTGTTCGACAACGCCAAGCTCGAGCCGGGTGAGACCGTGCTGGTGCATGCCGGCGGCTCCGGCATCGGCACGGCCGCGATCCTGATGGCCAAGCAGATCGGCTGCACCGTGATCACGACGGTGGGCGACGACGCCAAGGCCGAGAAGGCCAAGGCGCTCGGCGCCGATCACGTGATCAACTACAAGACCGAGCGCTTCGAGGGCGTCACCCGCAAGCTGACCCAGAAGAAGGGCGTCGACGTGGTGTTCGAGCATGTCGGCGCCGAGACGTTCAACGGCTCGCTGCTGTGCCTCAAGCGCGGCGGCCGGCTGGTCACCTGCGGCGCCACCTCGGGACCCTCGACGACGCTCAACCTGATGCAGCTCTTCCAGCAGCAGTACCGCATCATCGGCTCGTTCGGCGCCACCCTGAAGAACATCGCCGAGTCGCTCGACAAGATGGCGGCCGGCCTCAAGCCCGTGATCGACACCCAGGTGCCGCTCGCCGAGTTCGAGCGCGGCCTGGAGCGCCTCGCCAGCCGGCAGGTGTTCGGCAAGGTCGTGGTCACGCTCTGATCGCGGTTCGATGCACTCTCCCCTGCACTACTGGAAATACTGGACCTGGCGCACCGGCCTGGTGATCAAGCGCGGGCTCGACCGCACGGCCGGCCGCGCGGTGCGACCGCTGATCGGGCTGCTGCGCCGTCTCGACCGGGTGCGGGCGAGCGACAAGGCTGGCGCCGTGATGCGCCGGATCGGCCCGTTCCTGCGCGAGCACCGGATCGGCCGCGCCAACCTGAAGGCCGCCTTTCCGGACAAGTCGCCGGAGGAGATCGAGACGATTCTCTCCGGGGTGTGGGACAATCTCGGCCGGGTCGCCGTCGAGGTGATCAATCTCGATCGCATCGCCGCCCAAGGCGCGCGCGGCGAGCGGCAGTTCATCACCTATGGCGAGCGCGAGCTGAAGAAGTTCGAGGCGCTGCGCGACGGCGAGAGGCCGGCCGTGATCTTCACGGCGCATCTCGCCAACTGGGAGCTGCCGGCCGTGGTCGCCGGCATCGAGGGCCTGCGCTCGATGGTGCTGTACCGGCGCCCCAACATGCGCTCCGTCGCCGACGTGCTGATCGAAATGCGCGCGCCGCTGATGGGCAAGCTGGTGTCGTCCGGCTTCGGCGCACCGATGGCGCTGGCGCGCGGGCTCGAAGAGGGTCATCACGTCGGCATGCTGGTGGACCAGCACGACAGCAAGGGCGTCGTGGTGACGTTCTTCGGCCGCCCGTGCCGGGTCAGCCCGCTGATCGCCATGCTGGCCCGTCAGTACGAGAGCCCGATCCACGGCGTCCGCATCATCCGCCTGCCGGACGGCTGCTTCACCGGCGAGATCACCGACGCGGTGCCGCCGGTGCGCGACGCCGAGGGCCGCATCGACGTCGCCGGCACCATGCAGGCGATCACCACCGTGGTCGAGAGCTGGGTGCGCGAGTATCCCGAGCAGTGGCTGTGGCTGCACCGCCGCTGGCGGTGAGCGGCAGGCCTATTCGGTGCGGCCGAACTGGCAGCCCGGATGGGCATAGACGTAATATTCGACGCCGTAGCGGTCGGGCGGCGCCAGCTTGGGCTGGCAGAAGTCGAGCCACGCCTTGCGGCGCGCGTTCTTCTCGTCCGCCTGGGTTTTCTCGCCGGCGAGCGCCGCGGTCGCCGAAAGGCTCGCGACGTCGGGGCCGGCGAGCCGGCCGAGGTCGCCCTCGCTGGCCGCCGACGTGCGGGTCGGGGCGAACGGGCGCGATCCGGAGCTCACGTAGAAGACGCCGCGGGACTGCGTCGGCGCCGTGCGGACCGCAGCGGGTGGCGGCGTCGCGACGCTGCTCGAGCGGAACAGAGGAATGCGGATCCGGCGCGCCTCGGCCGGGGTCGAGACGGTGGCGAGGCCGATCACCAGACCGGCCGCGACGACGACGATGCGCCCCGGCGAGACCAGGGCGGGCTTGGAGCGCAGCATGACCACCTCCCGAGCGCACACACGCGGAACGGGAACATCATGACCCGAACCGCCTAAGCCGGGCTTATGGCGGCCGCTAAAAGTCTAACGATCGAGGCGGCGTTCGACGGCGCGAACGAGGGGCCTTTCCTTCTCCACGAGGGGCTTCGCATGATTGGTCGTTCCGGGACGGCGCTCCGCGCCGGACCCGGAATCCAGCCGGAACTACCGAGTTTGCAGCTGGATTCCGGGTTCGCGCCTTTGGCGCGCCCCGGAATGACGCATCATGCAAAGCCCCCCTCGCGGGAGAGGGCCGAGCGTCACGACGCTCCTTCGCGATGTCGTCTGCCGCGCGCGCTCACCGGCCGGTCTTGATGCGGGTCCACAGGCGGTTCATCAGGCGGGTCGTCTTCGCGTCGCGGGCCTTGTTGGTGTAGAGGCGGGCCATCGTCGCGGGGACCGGATAGATGCTCTTGTCGTCCAGCACGGCCTTGTCGATCAGCGGCTGGCTGGCGAGATTGCCGTTGGCGTAGGAGACGACGCTCGACGTCCTGGCCGCCACGTCGGGCCGCAGCAGATAGTCGATGAACGCATGCGCCTCGGCGACGTGCTCGGCGTCCTTCGGGATGGCGAGCTGGTCGAAGAACATCTGCGCCCCCTCCTTGGGGATCGCATAACCGACCTCGACGCCGTTCTTCGCTTCGGCGGCCCGCTTCTTCGCTTGCATGATGTCGCCCGAGAAGCCGACCACGAGGCAGATCTCGCCGCCCGCGAGCGCGTTCAGATACTCGGACGAATGGAACTTCCTCACCGACGGCCGCACCTTGGTCAGCACCTCGGCGGCGCGGTCCAGATCCTTCGGATCGGTGCTGTTGGGATCGAGCCCGAGCCAGTGCAGCGCGGCCGGCATCATGTCGTCGGCCGAGTCGAGCATGTGGACGCCGCAGGCCTTGAACTTCTGCAGGGTCTCCGGCGTGAAGACGATGTCCCACGAGTCGATCTCGACGCCGGGGCCCAGGATCTCGCGCGCCTTGGCGACGTTGTAGCCGATGCCCACCGTGCCCCAGAGATAGTTCACCGAGTAGCGGTTACCGGGATCGTGGGTGGCGACGCGGCTCTCGATCTCGGGCCAGGCGTTCTTCAGGTTCGGCAGATTCGCCTTGTCGAGCGGCAGGAACACGCCGGCCTTGATCTGCCGCTCGAGGAAGAAGGCGCTCGGCACCACCACGTCGTAGCCGGACTTGCCGGCCAGCAGCTTGGTCTCCAGCGTGTCGTTGGAGTCGAACGTGTCGTAACGGACTCTGATGCCGGTCTCGCGGGAAAACGCGTCGACCACGTCGGGCGCGATGTAGTCGGACCAGTTGTAGACGTTGACGACGCGCTCCTGCGCGAGGAGCGGCGCGCCGGACGCGAGCAGGATCACAGCGACGGCCGGCAGGGCCGGGCCCAGGAGAGCGGAGCGGCGTGCGGCGGCGGCGGGGCGCATCGGTCTCGCCTCGGGTCGTCGCGGCCGCGGTCAGCGGCGCTTCTTGCTGCGCTTGGCCCGCGGCGGCGGACCGGGCGGCGGCGGATACAGGTTCGTGTCGCAGAAGCCGCCGACCCCGCGGACCGTGGCCATGCACTGCTCGAACGAGGAGTAGGCGCAGCTCACCTGCTCGAAGCCGATGTTGAGGTGGGCGCACCACGGGTACCAGGTCGACCAGGACGGCGGCGACCAGATCCCGAACGGATCGGCCTCGGCCCGACTGCCTCCCGCGGCCAACGTCAAGGCCACGACGGTCCCCAGCAGCAGCGCACGCATGTCGCCTCCCTCACGTCCGATTCGCACCGGCTCGCGGCCGGATCGTCCCTTCTTAAGCGCGGCGGCGCGGCCCGTCCATCGGCCCACCGCCGGCACTTTGTATCGACAGGTTTCGGCCGGCGACGCCAGCCAGTGCGACGCCGGTCAGCTCTCGGTCGGCAGGCCGGCCGACTTCCACGCCTTGATGCCGCCGGCGAGATGCGCCCGGTGGGGCAGCCCTGCCGCCTGCGCCATCTCGACCGCCTTCACCGAGCGGATGCCGGAGGCGCAGGAGAACACGACCTCGCGGCCGGCGGGGTCCGGCAGCTCGGCCGGGTCGAACACGGACAGCGGCATCAGCACGGCGCCCGGAATGCGCTCGCGCGCCGTCTCGTTGGGCTCGCGCACGTCGACGAGCACGATGCGGTCGGCGGCGAGCTCGGCCGCCACCTCCTCCGGGCCGAGGTCGCGGACCTCGCTGCGGCCGAACAATCCGAACATGAGAGCCCCCTCCTGCACGCATCGGCGATGGCCGGAGCCGGGTCGCCGGAGCCGGGTCGACGATTCGCCGCGCCCCGGCTGCGACATTTGGGCATGGGGCAGGCACTTTCAAGGCAGCGCACTGCCCCGACCGGGCCGGCGCAGAGCTAGATCGTCACTTGCGTACCGATCTCGACGACCCGGCCGGTCGGGATCTGGAAGTACTCGGTGGCGTCGTTGGCGGTGCGGGCGAGCGTGATGAACAGCCGGTCCTGCCAGTGCGGCATGCTGGAGCGCGCCGCCGGCTTCAGCAGACGCCGCGACAGGAAGAACGACGTCGACATGATGTCGAACTGCCAGCCGAGCTTTCGCGCGACGGCCAGCGCGCGCGGCACGTTGGGGCTCTCCATGTAGCCGAACCGCAGCGTGACGCGCGAAAAGCTCGCGCTGATCTTCTCGATGGTGACGCGGTCGGAGGGCTTCACCCGCGGCGTGTGCAGCGTCACCACGTTGAGGATGACGTTGTTCTCGTGCAGCACCTTGTAGTGCTTGAGGCTGTGCATCAGCGCGGTGGGCGCGCTGTTCGGATCGGCGGTCAGGAACACGGCCGTGCCCGGCACCCGCTGCGGCGGCTTGCGCTCCAGCATCGCCACCAGCCCGTCGAGCGGTGTCTCCAGCCGCCGCGTCTTCTCGAACAGCAGCCGCGTCCCGCGCTGCCACGTCGCCATGAGGACACCGACGCCGGTCGCGAACACCAGCGGCACCCATCCGCCGTCGACGACCTTCAGCAGGTTGGCGGCCAGGAAGGCGAGATCGATGACGAAGAACGGCACCATCACGGCGGCCGCGACGAGTGGCGACCAGCCCCACACCCGCCAGATCACCACGAAGGCCATGGCGGCCGTGACCACCATGGTGCCGGTCACCGAGATGCCGTAGGCGGCGGCGAGCGCGCTCGACGAGCGGAACAGGGCGACCAGCAGCAGGACGCCGAGCAGCAACGCGTGGTTCACCCGCGGCAGGTAGATCTGGCCCTCCTGCGCCTCCGAGGTGTGGCGCACCTCGAGCCGCGGCAGCAGGCCGAGCTGGATCGCCTGGCGGGTGAGCGAATAGGCCCCGGTGATCACCGCCTGGCTGGCGATCACGGTCGCCACGGTGGCGAGCGCCACCATCGGGATCAGCGCCCACTCGGGCACCAGCAGGAAGAACGGGTTCTCGATCGCCTCCGGATGGGCGAGGACGAGGGCCGCCTGCCCGAAATAGTTCAGCGCCAGCGACGGCAGCACCAGCGCCAGCCACGCCACCTGGATCGGCCGGCGGCCGAAATGGCCGAGATCGGCATACAGCGCCTCGGCGCCGGTGACGGCGAGAAAGACCGCGCCCAGCGTGACGAAGCCGATGTGCCCGTGCCCCCACAGGAACATCACGGCGTGGCGGGGATCGAGCGCGGCGACGACGCCCGGATCATCGGCCACATGGGCGAGGCCGGCGGCCGCGATCACCACGAACCAGACGATCATGATCGGCCCGAACAGCGCCGCGACCCGCGCCGTGCCGTGCGACTGGACCGCGAAGAGCCCGACCAGGATGACCACCGTGATGGGCACCACCGCGTGGTCGAAGGCCGGCGTCACGATCTTCAGGCCCTCGACCGCGGACAACACCGAGATGGCCGGCGTGATCAGCGCGTCGCCGAAGAACAGCGCCGCACCGGCGATGCCGAAGGCCAGCATCACGCTCCCGTGGCCGGCGGCGCGCTTGGCCAGCGCCATCAGGGTCAGCGTGCCGCCCTCGCCGTTGTTGTCGGCGTGCAGCAGGATCAGCACGTATTTGCAGGTGACGACCAGAACCAGCGCCCACAGGATCAGCGACAGCACGCCGAGCACGGCGGCGCGATCGGCGGCGCCGCCGCCGGCCGCCATCACGGCCTCGCGGAAGGCGTAGAGCGGACTGGTTCCGATGTCCCCGTAGACGACCCCGATGCTGCCGATCATCAGCGGAACGAACCGCGACGGCGGATGGCAGTCGACCGGCACGAGAGCCTCCGAGGGCCCGGGGCCGGCAGCACGTTCGGTCATGTGATCCTCGTCGCCCCGCGACACGGGCGGGGCTTATAGCACCGCGCCGCGGCGGCGCCAGGGCTGGGCCGCATTGCGAGGTTTGCATGCGAAGGGCCGGGATCTCGCACTCACGTTGTGGTGAACGCGGATCGGGACCCGCCGCCCTGACGCCGGGCGGCTCGGTCGCTGCGGCCGACGCCGCCGGTCAGACCGTCACCTGGGTGCCCACCTCGACCACCCGGCCGGTCGGAATCTGGAAGAAGTCGGTCGCGTCGCTCGCCGATTTAGCGAGGCGGATGAAGAGGTTGTCCTGCCATTTCGGCATCCCGGACTGGGCCGCCGGCTTGAGCGCCCGGCGCGACAGGAAGAACGAGGTGGACATGATGTCGAAGTGCCAGCCCTGCTTGCGGGCGATCGCCAGCGCCTTCGGCACGTTGGGCGTCTCCATGAAGCCGAAGCGCAGCACGACCTTGCTGAACAGAGGCGAGATCTGGGTGATGCGCACCCGGTCCTCCTCGGTCACCCGCGGCGTGTCGGCGCTCTCGATGGTCAGCACCACGTTGTGCTGATGCAGCACCTTGTTGTGCTTGAGGTTGTGGAGGAGCGCGGTCGGCGCGGAATCGGGATCGCCGGTGAGGAAGACGGCGGTGCCGGGCACGATGTAGGGCGGCTTCTTGGAGAGCGTCTGGACCAGCGTCTCCAGGGGAATCTCGAGGTGGCGGGTCTTGGCGGCGAGCAGCCGCGAGCCGCGCCGCCAGGTCATGATCAGGAGCACGATCACGCCGCCGAACAGCAGCGGCGCCCAGGCGCCTTCCAGGAGCTTCATCAGGTTGGCGACGAAGAAGGTGCCGTCGATCACCACGAACGGGACGATGATGGCGGCCGCCGACCACGGCTTCCAGCCCCACAGCTTCCAGATCACGACGAAGCCGAGCAGCGCGTCCACCACCATCGTGGTGGTCACGGCGATGCCGTAGGCGGAGGCGAGATGGCTCGACGTCTTGAACATCGCGACGAGCAGCATCACGCCGATCAGGAGCGCGGTGTTGACGCGCGGGATGTAGATCTGGCCCGAATGGGTCTCCGAGGTGTGGCGGATCGCGAGGCGCGGGATGAGGCCGAGCTGGATCGCCTGCCGGGTGATCGAGTAGGCGCCGGTGATCACGGCCTGGCTGGCGATCACGGTGGCGGCGGTGGCGAGCAGCACCATGGGAAACAACAGGGGCTCGGGCACCATCCGGTAGAACGGGTTCTCGATCGCGTCGGGGTGCGCCAGCACCATGGCGCCCTGGCCGAAATAGTTGATGACGAGAGCCGGGAAGACGAGGCCGAACCACGCCGACTGGATCGGCTTGCGGCCGAAATGACCCAGGTCGGCGTACAGCGCCTCGCCGCCCGTGACGGCCAGGAACACGGCGCCCAGCGTGACCAGCCCGGTCACCGGATGGGCGACCACGAAGCGGATCCCGTGCAGCGGATTCACCGCGGCGAAGATGTGCGGATCGTCGGCGAGATGCAGGAAGCCGAGGCCGGCCAGCGCCACGAACCAGACGACCATCACGGGGCCGAAGAACGCCGCCACCCTGGCGGTCCCGCGCGACTGGACGGCGAACAGCGCCACCAGAATGGTGACCGTGAAGGGCATGACCGCGTGCTCGAAGGCCGGGGTGACGATCTTCAGGCCCTCGACCGCCGACAGCACCGAGATGGCCGGCGTGATCACCGAGTCGCCGTAGAACATCGCCGCCCCGATGATGCCGAGCATCACCACCGGCACGGTGCGCCGGCCGAGCGCCCGCGAGGCGAGCGCCGTGAGGGAGAGCGTGCCGCCCTCCCCGTGGTTGTCGGCATGCAGCAGGAGCAGCACGTATTTGGCCGTGACGACGATGGTGAGCGCCCACAGGATCAGGGAGAGGACGCCCAGCACGGCGCCCTGGGTGATCGGCCCGTCGCCGACGGCGGAGCGAAGCGCCTCGCGGAACGCGTAGAGCGGGCTGGTGCCGATGTCGCCGTAGACGACGCCCACGCTGCCGAGGGTCAGCCCCCAGAAGCTGGAATCGTGCGCATGGCCGCGGGAGGACGGGTCGTGCCGGTCCGACGACGTGGTGTCGCGGGTCGCCTCGTTCATGGTGTCGCCGATAGTCCCCGCGATCCAGCCGACGAGAAGTGCCCGGACAGCCAAGCGGCCGCCCGGCTTCCGCCGCCGAGTCACGCCAATAGCACGACCGGGCGCCGGCACAACCGCCTTGGAGGCGAACGCGCCATGCGGCCGCTGGGTCCCGACGAGGCGACCGGGCTCGGACGAAGGGCGCCGGCCGGATCGAGCCGCCGGGGACGCTCAGGGGGCGAAGTCGAGCGGGATGGGCGGCTCCTCCCGCATCAGCGTAATGGTGACGCGTCGGTTTGCCGCAATGTAGGGATCGTCCGGGAACAACGGCTGGGTGTCGGACTTGCCGGCCACCATGAAGAAGTTGGCCAGCGGGACCCCCTCCTCCTCCAGGATGCGGCGCACCGCATTGGCCCGCTCGGCCGACAGCTCCCACGGCCCGAAGCCGGGCCGGAACGGGGTCTTGCTGGCCGAGGTGTGGCCCGTGATCGAAATGCGGAACGGGGTCGACTTGAGCGGCACGCTGAGCTTCTCGATCAGCCTGCGGGTGCGTTCGTAAGGCTCCCGCGAGCCTTCCGGGAACATCGAGCGCCCGTCCTGGTCGACGATCTCGACATTGAGGCCCTCGCGGGTCTCCTCGATCATGATGTGCTTGGAGACCTCGGTCAGCTCCGGCATGTCCTGCAGCGCCTGGCGCAGCGAGGCGGCCGCCAGCGCGAAGGCCTTGTCCTGCTTCAGCCGCGCCCCGGTCGAGCGGCTGCGGTCGTGCTGGTCGGGGGTCGGATTGGCCGACGCCTCCTCGGGGGGGATGTGGGCGGCGTTCTTGAGCTTCGGCCGGGTCGGTAGGCCGGGGACCTCGATGATGCCGGAGTAGCGGATATTCGCCTGCACGCCGAAGGCGTCTCGCATCGAGCCGGCGACGATCTGCAGCTTCTGCTGGTCCTGGGTCGAAAAGGCGCACAGCATGACGAAGAACGCCACCAGCAGGCCCATCAGGTCGGCGAAGGTGACGAACCACCCGTGCCCCCCGCCGTGCCCTCCGTCCTTGCGACGTGCCATGTCCGAAAACTCCCGCGTGCGCCGTGGCGCCGGCTCAGGCTGCCGCCGCCTCGGCCATTTCCTCGCGGTTCTTCTCGGGGACGTAGGCGAGCAGCATCTCGCGAACGACCGACGGGCTCTTCGAGTCGCGGATCATCAGCACGCCGTCGATGATGAGGGTCCGGTTGATCTCCTCGTCGACCAGCTTGCCGTGCAGCTTGTCGGCGATCGGCAGGCAGAAGAGGTTGGCGACCGCCGCGCCGTAGAAGGTGGCGAGCAGCGCGACCGCCATGTAGGGGCCGAGCTTGGACGGATCGGTCATGTTGGCGAACATCTGCACCATGCCGATCAGCGTGCCGACCATGCCGAAGGCCGGGGCGCAGTCGCCGATGGCACGATAAATCTTCTGGCCCTCGTCGAGATGGGTGAGGAAGTTGTCGCGATCGCGTTCGAGATTGTCGCGGATGAAGTCGACGTCGTAGCCGTCGGCGACCAGCCGCACGCCTTTCGCCAGGAAGGAGTCCTCCGTGTCGACCTTCTCCAGGCCGATCGGGCCCTGCTTGCGGGCGATCTCGGCGAGATTCGAGATCTCGTCGATCAGCTCGCGCTGGGTCATCCGGCGCAGCGTGAAGGCGAACTTCAGGCCGAGCGGCAGGCCGTGGAAGATCGACGACAGCGGGAAGCGGATCAGGGTCGCCGCGAAGGCGCCGCCGAAGATGACGATGAAGGCGTGAACGTCGAGAAACATCCCGATGTCGCCACCCATCATGATCAGGGTGACGAGCACGATCAGGCCGGAGACCAGGCCGAGTGCGGTCGAGATGTCCATCCGATACTCCAGCACATGACGCTGAACGCGCCGGCACCCGACGGACGCATACACGCCGGACGCATAATGGACAGTAGGATCAAGCCGTCTAAAAAGCGTAAAAGAGTAGGGACACGGGGCGATCTTCGTTCATCCTCGGCAGCTTGGACGAAATGCCGCGGCGCGACCGGAACCGCACCGCGGGCGCTCGAATACCGGCGCCGATCGACGCGATCGGCCCCGGTCGAACCACAGGGCGGCGCGCCGCAGGGGACCGAAGATGGCCGAATACGAGCTCTACTGTTTCGCACAATCCGGCAATGCGTACCGGGTGGCACTGATGCTGAACCTGGTCGGGGCCGACTGGGCCCCCGTTTGGATCGACTTCTTCGAGGCCGGCGAGACCCGCACGCCGGAGTTCCGGACCGGCGTCAACGAGATGGGCGAGGCCCCGGTGCTGGCGCATGGCGACCGGAAGCTCAGCCAGTCGAGCATCTGCCTGACCTATCTGGCGCGGCGCTTCGAGCGGTTCCTGCCGCAGGGCGAGGACGAGGAGCTGGAGGCGTGGCGCTGGATCGTCTTCGACAACCAGAAGGTGAACGGAATGCTGGGGCCGTACCGGTTCCTGCGGACGCTGGCCAAGACGCCGGGTGACCCGGCCGTGCTGGCGTTCCTGCGTGGCCGGGGCGAGGCGGCGCTGTCGGTCGTCGACAAGCGGCTGGCCGGCCGGACCTGGCTGGTGAGCGACAGACCGACCATCGCCGACGTGTCGATGTGCGGCTACCTCTATTACCCGGCCGACGAGTTCGGCTTCGACATTCCGGCCACCTACCCGAACATCGCGGCCTGGCTCGAGCGCCTGAAGGGCCTGCCCGGCTGGAAGCATCCCTACGAGCTGATGCCGGGCTTCCCGCTGAAGCGGTGACGCGGTGGCGGCGCCGGCATCGGAGGGATGAACGACTCCGCAGCCGCGTGCCCCGGACAAGGCGCAGCAGGCCGCAGGCCTGATGCGCCGCAGAGCCGGGGCCATCGTCTTCGCCCTGCCGATCGGCCCGCCGGACCGCCTCGCCGGACGCCCCTGGGTCCCGGCTCTGCGGTGCACCGCTTCGCGCTGCACCGCGTCCGGGACACGAGCGAGGTGCGGCGCCGAGCGTTCAAGTTTCTCCCGAGCGCGGATTCGGGCGAACCGCCCGCCTCACCCGATCAGGTAGATCGGGCTCGACCAGGCCTGGTGGCCGTCCGCCTGGGTGACCCGCACATAGACGGGCAAGTCGGCCCCGCCCGCGAACGCCGCCTCGTGCGTGAAGGCCAGGCGGCGCTCCCAGTCCTGCTCGGGAAGCCGGTACAGGCTCACCCGCCGGCCGAGCCCGCCCCCTTCGAAAGCGGCCGTCCCGTCGGCCAGGCCGGCCAGATCGACCGTCCCACCGACGACATTGGTCTCGATCGACAGCGTGCCGCGGTCGGGCTCGTCGAGCCACAGGTCGATGCCGGCGAGATTGCCGGTGGTGACCGACGACCAGGCGAGCGCCGCGCCGGGCGCCGTCTCGCGCACCTGCCGCTCGGGATTGAGGAAGTTGACCGGCGCGAAGCGGGCGATCCGGTTGCCGCTGACCGCGAGCTTGCCCTGCCACACGACCTCGCGGCCACGGCCGCGATACTCCGCCCCCTGCCACAGCACCCGGACGCGACGGCCGAGGGCGGACGCCGCAAAGGGCCGCACGGCCCGCACCGGCTCCTTGCCGTGGAACACGTCGACCCGCTCGATCGGCGCCGTGCCGATCGCCTCCACGGCGAGCCGCATCGGCACCACGCCGGGCCGGACGATGTCGCCCATCAGCACCTCGCGGGCCGAGCGCTCGCCGGCCGGTCCGAGCGCCGGATCGTCGTCGAGCACGGTCACGGGCGCGTCGAAGCTGCCGCGCACGTCGAGGAACAGCCGCGTCCCCGTCGTGCCGTAATGGTGGCGGGCGCGCAGCGCCGCGAACAGGGCGTCGCGGGTCAGCTCGGGCATCAGGTAGCAGCTGAGCCCGCCGATGGCGCCGAACGTCGAGGCGCCCGGCCTTGTGGCGCCCGGGCGTCCCTTGTGGTCGTCGCTGTGGCAGACGACGCCGACCCGGTAGCCGCGGTCGAAGGCGTCGTGCAGCAGCCACTCGAACGTGCCCCAGGTCGAATGGACCTCCACGGCGCGCTCGATGCGGCCGTCATGGGCGTAGCCGATGTCGGCATAGCGGCCGCCGACATGGGCGATCACCACGGCGTCCTCGCCGGCGAGCGCCGCAAACAGATCGTGTGCGGTGTGGCAGTCGCTGCCGTCGCGATCGGCGTGGTCGACCAGGATGCGCGAGGAGCGGCGGATCGGCCGGCCCTCGTGCCGGTAGAACACGTTGCGGTCGCCGCCCAGGCCCGTATTGCCGGACCATTCGTAACCCGGCAGGCAGACGAAGCGGCCCGGCACGTCGAACGACGCGGTGAGGCGGTTGAGCTCCGCCCAGAACGCGTCGGTGATCTGAAAGTCGTTGCCCTGGTGGCCGACCATGTCGACGAAGGCCTTGTCGCGGGCATAAGCGAAATAGGCCTCCGCCGGTCCGGTGCCGACCGTCTCGCCGCTCTGGCCGTGCAGATCGGCCCAGTAGCGGCGCAGTGGCGCCGCCGCGACCACCTTCATCGGATTGGCGTCGGCGAGCGTCTCGCCGTCCCCTGACGACAGGCGCAGCCCGACGTCACCGGGCGCGGTCGCGATGATCCCCTCGATCACGTGCGGCCCGTCGCCCGGCGCGACGTCGATGTGATCCGGCAAGCCTTGCAGCGGCTGGGAGGACGACAGCGCGATGCGGGCGTCGGCCTTGTCGGTCGGGTTGCCCCAAACATCCTCGGCCAGCACGGCGAGGCGGAACGGCTCGCCGACGACCGCGAGCGACGGCAGGATCGCCTTCCAGCGTGCCGGCGCGCCGGGCATCAGCGCGAAGCGCGGCGACGACGCGAGCTCGGTGAACTCGTAGGTCGCGAACGCGTCGACGAACATCTTGAACTCGAATGCATCCTCGCAGTTCGTCTGCAGCCGCAGCCCGGGCGAGCCCTGCCGGGTGTCGCCGAGCCGTACCGTCAGCGTGTCGCCTTCGCGCAGGAAGCCGCGGCCGACCCGGATCACCAGCGTGTTGGCCCACGGGCGGATGTTGACGCGATCGAGCCGCACCTCGAGCGCCGCGCCGTTGCTCGCCTCGACGGTCGTGTAGTTCGGCGCCTTCGGATCCTTGAACTGCGGCTTGCCCATGTCGGACGTGGTACGCCACGTGATCTTCAACATCCCCGTGTCGTCGACGCCGAACGGCCCGGCCGTGTAGGTCAGGGTCAGGGCGGCGTAGGATCCGGCCGTGAACGGGCCGGCGGGCACGAGCGTGGCGGAGCCCATCTGCTCGGGCAGATAGTTTGCATGCGGCATGTAAATTGCACACTTTTGTCAGGACGATGATGGACCCCGGCGCGGGACGCGGCGAGAATAACCGAGGCGACGTGACAATGACACTCAGCATACGAAGTGGATCCCGACGACGCGGACCCGGCCTGCGCGTCGCCACCGCGGTCGTGATCGCGCTGATCGCGGGATCCTGTGCCGCGCTGCTCGCCTCGCCGGCCGGGGCCGACGAGTGGCCGAGCCGGCCGATCCGCTTCATCGTGCCGTTTCCGGCCGGCGGCTCCACCGACATCGCGGCGCGCCTCGTCGCCAACAAGCTCTCGCAGTCGCTCGGCCAGCAGGTCTTCATCGAGAACAAGACCGGCGGCGCCGGCAATATCGGCTTCGAGGCCGCGGCCAAGAGCGCCCCGGACGGCTACACGGTCCTGATCGGCCCGGACTCGCTCGCCAGCGCGCCGCATGTGTTCAAGCTGGCCATCGATCCGCTCAAGGATCTGTCGGCCGTGATCCAGCTCTCGCGCCAGCCGATCGCGCTCGCGGTACATCCCTCGCTCGGCGTCGACTCCGTCGCCGATCTGATCACGCTGGCCAAGAAGCAGCCCGGGATGACCTACGCGACCTCCGGCGTCGGCTCGCAGCAGCACATCGTGGCGGAGTGGTTCGCGCAGATCGCCGGCATCCGCCTGGAGCACGTGCCGTATCGCGGCGGCGGCCAGGCGATCAACGATCTGATCGCCGGACACGTGAAGATCGGCTCGCTCGGCTCCTCGCCGGTGATTCCGCATGCCCGCGCCGGCACGCTCAAGATCCTGGCGCAGTCCACGGCGCAGCGCTCGCCCAGCCTGCCGGACGTGCCGACCTACACGGAGGCCGGAATCCCGCTCGTGCTCGACCAATGGGTCGGGGTGTTCGTACCGGCCGGCACGCCGCCCGCCGTCGTCGCGCGGCTCAATGCCGAGATCGCCAAGGCGCTCGCCGAGCCCGAGGTGCGGGACGGCCTGATGCAGTCCGCGCAGGAGCCGGTGGGCGGCAGCGAGGCCGCCCTGACCAAGCTCCTGCACGACGACTTCGAGCGCTACCGGACGCTGGTGAAGGAGATCAACATCAAGCCGCAGTGATGCGCGGCCCGCAGCCGGCCCGGCCGGCTGCGGGCACGGCCGGCGCGGCGGCCGGTCTCACAATGCGGCGGCGAAATGCTGCCCCAGGCCGGCGAACAGGCCGCGCCCGTCGGTGCAGCCCATCAGCTCTTCGACGTGGTTCTCCGGGTGCGGCATCATGCCGAGCACGTTGCCGCGCTCGTTGAGGATGCCGGCGATCGCGTAGATCGAGCCGTTCATGTTCCATTCCGGCGACAGGGCGCCGTCCGGCGCCGTGTAGCGGAACACGATGCGGCCCTCGCCCTCCAGCCGGGCGATGGTCTCCGAATCGGCCATGTAGTTGCCCTCGCCATGGGCGACCGGGACCCGGATCACCTGACCGGCCGTGTAGCCGCGGGTGAAGGGCGTGTCGGCCCGCTCGACCCGGATATAGGCGTCCTTGCAGATGAACTTGAGGCCGGCATTGCGCATCAGCACGCCCGGCAGCAGCCCCGCCTCGCAGAGGATCTGGAAGCCGTTGCAGACCCCGAGCACGAGGCCGCCCTTCGCCGCGAAGGCCCGGACCGCATCCATGACCGGGGCCCGCCCGGCGATAGCACCGCAGCGCAGGTAATCGCCGTACGAGAACCCGCCCGGCAGCACCACCAGGTCGGTGCCGGCGGGCAGCGCGGTGTCGCTGTGCCAGACCATCTCGGCGTCGCTACCGGCGCACAGGCGCAGGGCCCGCGCCATGTCGCGCTCGCGGTTGATGCCGGGGAAGACGAGGACGGCGGATTTCATGGTTCAGTTCCCCGGTCGGACCGGACGAGGATCGTCAGGAGACGATCTCGACCCGAAAATCCTCGATCACGGTGTTGGCGAGCAGGCGTTCGGCCGCCTCCTTCAAGGCGGCCTCGGCGCGGCCGCGGTCGGCGCCCGGCAATTCGACGTCGAACACCTTGCCCTGGCGCACGCTCGCGATCCCGTCGACGCCGAGCGACTTCAGCGCCCCCTCGATCGCCTTGCCCTGGGGGTCGAGAACCCCGGACTTCAGGGTGACGGTGACACGGGCTTTCATCGCAAAGTGTCCTCGGGGCTGACGGTGGTCGGCCGTGTCCTAGCACCCGGGCCGCGCCCCCTCAACCGGGTCGGGCGGGGATCGCTCGTTAACCCTGGGCGGCGGCCTTTCGCGAGATCGTCCAATCCGCCGGCCCGGCGCAACCATACATTTACACTGAACGGGCCAGGCTCGCGGGAATTGATCCGGGCGGAGCTCGAGCCATGCGCAAGATCGTTTCGATCATGTTGCGGTATTTCTTCCGCGAGATCGCGTCCAAGCTGGGCCTCGTCCTGATCTTCGGCGCCCTCGGGTTCGCCGGCATCAAGGCCTGGGAGACGGCCACCTATCGGCCCGCGCAGGCGACCGTGACGGGTGAGCAGATCCGGTGCGAGTTGAACTATCGCCTGGGCGGGCGGACGATCCACGAGGCGACCGTCGCGTGCGGAAGAGTGGCGGCCGTCAAGGCACAGTCGCCCGACACCGCCTGGATCGTGAGCCCGAAATCCTACCTGACGATCGCCTTCGTCACCGCGGCCGGCGCGCCCGTCACCGTCACGGCGTTGCGCGGCAAGCTCGAGGCTGCGACCGCCGTGGTCGGCGACACGATCGCGATCCTCTACTCGCCGTCAAATCCCACTGTCGTGGCCGCCCCGATCGAAGGCGGGCTCGCCGCCATGCTCGGGGCGACATTGCTGGCCGGCGGCATCCTGGTCGTCCTGTCGCGACGCCTGCGGGACAAGACCGCGGCGAACGAAGCGACCGAGAGCGCGACGACAGGGACCGTGGATCAGCCGTCGCCGGCGCCGGCGAGCCCGGCCGTCCAGCCGCAGGCGCCGCGTCCCCTCAGTGGAGCCGGTCCGGCGCCCCAGCCGATCGCCTTCGGTCAGCAGGCGCCCGTCGTCGATTACGGCGCCGCTTCGCGTCAGGTCGGCACGGTGTCGCGATAGATCTCGCCGAGCGGCAGCATCACGTCGGCGACCTGATCACGTCGTCGATCGTCACCCCGAATGTGCCCCCGGGCCCGCAGGTGGACGCGTTGTCGCGGGCCCCCGGCTCGACCTCGACGCGACTCCTGGCCATCCCCACATCGACCGAGACGATACCGCGGAGGAGAGTCGGTGAGGCCCGAGCGAACATGTCCGTCGGAGC
>NZ_NPEX01000035.1:33399-34956 GCF_003258865.1 Rhodoplanes roseus
GAGGCCTCGCGCGGCATGTCGAAGATCGCAGGCGGACAGTCGGTCCGGTTCGACGGGCCTCAGCCCTTCACCAGGACCGGGCCGTTGCCGATCGGACGCTCGTTCTCGCTCATGATGCCGAGCCGACGCGCCACCTCGGTGTAGGCCTCGAGGAGGCCGCCGAGGTCACGGCGGAAACGGTCCTTGTCGAGCTTCTCGTTGGACTTGATGTCCCACAGGCGGCAGGAGTCGGGCGAGATCTCGTCGGCAACGACGATCCGCATCATGTCGTTCTCCCACAGCCGACCGCATTCCATCTTGAAGTCGACCAGACGGATGCCGACGCCGAGGAACAGGCCGCACAGGAAGTCGTTGACCCGAATGGCCAACGCCATGATGTCGTCGATCTCCTGGGGTGTCGCCCAGCCGAACGCCGTGATGTGCTCTTCCGACACCATCGGATCGCCGAGGGCGTCGTTCTTGTAATAGAACTCGATGATCGAGCGCGGCAGCTGCGTGCCTTCCTCGATGCCGAGGCGCTGCGACAGCGAGCCGGCGGCGACGTTGCGCACCACCACCTCGAGCGGGATGATCTCGACCTCGCGGATCAGCTGCTCGCGCATGTTGAGCCGGCGGATGAAATGCGTCGGCACGCCGATGTCGTTGAGGTGCTGGAACAGGTACTCGGAGATGCGGTTGTTGAGGACACCCTTCCCTTCGATCACCTGATGCTTCTTGGCGTTGAACGCGGTGGCGTCGTCCTTGAAGTGCTGGATCAACGTTCCCGGCTCGGGGCCCTCGTACAGGACCTTCGCCTTGCCTTCGTAGATGCGGCGGCGGCGGCTCATGGGGGTGTACCGTGGCTTGAGAAAATCCATAGGATGCCGTGGCTCCGAGTTCTGTGTTCAAGGCCCGCGGCGTCGTCGAGCATACGCGAGACACGCTCGTCACGATTCCAGCGGAACCTATCCGATGGGGGCGACGAGCACAATCGACATAGACCGCCATGCCCGGGCGTGCAATGAGGACTTGCGCGAGCGTCTCATTGCCCTTGACCGTATCCGAACGGTGTGCAAGGCGCGTTTACGACCGGAATCCGGCAACAATCCAGCCGCAGCGACCCCCGCGGCGGCAGCGACCGTGAGCACGTCAGTTACGAGGGACGCCATCATGACTTTCGACGATCGCGAGAAGACCCACGAGAAGAAGTTCGCGCACGACGCGGAGCTTCAATTCAAGGCGACGGCCCGGCGCAACAAGATGCTCGGCCTGTGGGCAGCCGAGAAGCTCGGCCTGGCCGGGGCCGAGGCGGAAGCCTATGCCAAGGAGGTCGTCGTCGCCGACTTCGAGTCGCCCGGCGAGGAGGACGTGTTCCTGAAGCTCCGAAAGGACTTCGACGCCAAGGGTGTGCAGCAGTCCGACCACCAGATCCGCCGCACCATGCTGGAGCTGATGGATCGGGCCGTGGAGACCGTGAAGGCCGGCAAGTAGTGAAGGCCGGCAAGTAGCGAAGGCCGAGACGCAGCGGCGGCCGGGCCGCCGCCCCATCGCTTCGATCCTGGCGCTCCGCCCTCGGCG
>NZ_NPEX01000359.1 GCF_003258865.1 Rhodoplanes roseus
TTCGCTCGGCACCCTCTCCCGCGAGGGGAGAGGGTCACGGTGCCAGTCTCACACCTCGGCCATCGGGCCGTGGGCGTGCTTCTCGATGACGCGCGAGGGGGCGCCGCCGCGATGGTTCACGCCCATCGGAATCCAGGTGCAGATCTTCGACGGGTCGGCCCACACGGTCGCCACCGCGCTCGGCACGAAGAATTCCGAGAAGATCATGTCCTCGCTCTCGCCGCCCTTCACCCAGTGCGGCTCGCGGTCGTGATAATAGACGACGTCGCCGGGCCGGACCGCCATCTCCTGCGTGTCGCCGGCGTAGCAGGTGCCCTGCCCGGCGAGGAAATACATGAAATGCGCGCCGCCCTCGTGATGGTGCACCGGGCAGGTGGTGCCGGGCGGATAGATGATCATCTCGCCGCGGATCGCCCGCACGCCGAACATCTTCGGGGTGACGATGTAGATGCGCTTGCGGGCATCGTGCTCGGACTTCAGCAGCGGCTCCTCGCGCCAGTCCACGAGGCGAAAGGGCGGCGGCTTGGCGACCACGGCGGCGTCGAGCTTCTCGGCGTCCGGAACCGCGGCGTAGAGCAGCGTGGCCCCGGCCTCGCTGGTCAGCGAGCCCGAAAAGCCCGGCGGCAGCAGGCCGATATGGGTCGGCGCCACGGCGGTCTCGCCGTCCGCGGTGCTGACCAGCGCGGCGCCGTCGATCATCTGGAACCAGGCCAGCCCGTCGGGCGGAACGTCGAGCGCGATCGCCCCGCCGGGCGCGATCACCAGCCGGTCGAGCGCGAACAGGATGTCGGGCACCCGCGTCTCGTCGAGCAGCCGTTGACGGACGACCCCTTCGCCGATCGGCTCGGGCTCGACCTCGCTCTGATTGAAATGAAGCGCCATGTCTCGTCTCCTTGCGGCTACGATGCCGTACCCATTGGTTCCGGGCCGTTCCTGGACGGCGCGCGGCGCCGGCCCCGGAACGACGCCGAGATTGCGGCCGCCTACTCCTGGAACGCCTGCTCGCGGCCCGAGCGGATCGCCGGCAGCGCGACGATCAACAGCAGGATTGCGGCAACGATCAGGAGGCCGAGCGAGACCGGCCGCTCGACGAAGATCATCGGATCGCCGCCCGAGACCCGCAGGGCGCGGCGGAGATTCTCCTCCATCAGCGGGCCGAGCACGAAGCCCAGAATCAGCGGCGCCGGCTCGCAATGCAGGCGCTGGAACAGGTAGCCCGCGACCCCGAACACGGCGGCCATGATCACGGCGGCCGGGCTGTTGCTGACCGTGTAGACCCCGATGGCGCAGAACAGCAGGATGGCGAGATAGAGGAACCGGTACGGCACCTTGAGGAGCTGCACCCAGAAGCCGATCAGCGGCAGGTTGATGATGACCAGCATCAGGTTGCCGACCCACATCGAGGCGACCATGCCCCAGAACATCTCCGGCCGCTCGGTCATGATCTGCGGCCCGGGCTGGATGCCGTGGATCATCAGCGCGCCGATCATCAGCGCCATCACCGGATTGCCCGGGATGCCGAGCGTCAGCATCGGGATGAAGGAGCTCTGCGCGCCGGCGTTGTTGGCGGCCTCGGGCGCCGCCACGCCCTCGATGGCGCCGCGGCCGAACATGGCGGGGCGGTCGGACACGCGCTTCTCCAGCGCGTAGGCTGCGAAGGACGAGAGCGTCGCGCCGCCGCCCGGCAGCACGCCGAGCACGGCGCCGAGCGAGGTGCCGCGCAGCACCGCCGGCCAGCCGCGGCGGAAGTCGTCGGCGGTCGGCCACAGCCGGGTGATCTTCTTGGCGACCACGTCGCGCGACGCGTCGCGCTGGGCCAGGTTGGCCATGATCTCGCTGATGCCGAACAGCCCGATCGCCAGCGTCGCGACGTCGAGCCCGTCGGCGAGCTCGTTGAGCCCGAAGGTGAAGCGCTGGCCGCCGGTGTTGCCGTCGGTGCCGACCAGGCCGAGCAGCAGGCCGAGCACGATCATGGCGATCGCCTTGATCACGGATCCGTGCGCCAGGACCACGGCGGCGATCAGCCCGAGCAGCATCAGCGAGAAGTACTCGGGCGAGCCGAAGGACTGGCCGACGCGCGCCAGCGGCGGCGCGAAGGCGGCGAGCAGCGCGGTGGAGACGCAGCCGGCGAAGAAGGAGGCGAGCGCGGCCGCCGCGAGAGCGGCTCCGGCCCGGCCCTGGATGGCCATCTGATGCCCGTCCAGCGTCGTCACCACCGAGGAGGTCTCGCCCGGCAGGTTGATCAGGATGGCGCTGGTCGACCCGCCGTATTGCGCGCCGTAGAAGATGCCGGCCAGCATGATCAGGCCGGCGGTCGGCTCGAGATGGAAGGTGAGCGGCAGCAGCATCGCGATGGTGGCGATCGGCCCGATGCCGGGCAGCACGCCGATCAACGTGCCGATCATCGCGCCGATGAAGGCGAACAGGATGTTCCACGGCGTCAGCGCCACCGAGAAGCCGAGCGCCAGGTTGGAGAGAAGATCCATCCCTAAATCTCCGGCCAGACCGGGATGGTGAGTCCCAGGCCGGCGATGAACACGGCCCAGGCGAGAACGATCAGGAACGCGGCGGCCAGGATCGTCTCGGCGGGACGAAGATTGCGGCCGGCGAGCGCGCCGAGGCCGACCAGCAGCAGGATCGCGACGACCAGACCGAGCCGCTCCAGCGCCAAGCCGAACACGACCAGCGCCGTGAAGACCAGCACCACGGGCCGGAGCGCCTCGATTCCGATCGGCACGTCGCTGCGATCCCCGCCCGGGTCGCGAAACCCGCGTGCCGCGATCACGGCGCCTAGGCCGAGCAGGATCCAGCACAACATGCGCGGCATGTAGCCGGTGCCCATGCGCAGCGCGGTGCCGACCGGATAGTCGCGCGACAGCCACAGGCCGAGGCCGGCCAGCGCGACGAACAGGAGCCCGGTCAGCACGTCACGTTGGACGAAACGCCGCCAGGGCCGCGACAGCGGGAGGCCGGAGAATTCGGTCATGGGGTGCTCCGACGCGACCACATGTCACCTCGCTCCGCCCTCGTCCCGAGGAGCCTGCGAAGCAGGCGTCTCGAAGGACGGGCGGCCCCGGTGGCGGCCCCATGCTTCGAGACGCGGCGCTCCGCGCCGCTCCTCGGCACGAGGCCGGGAGAGCACGCGCTGTGGACCGCCGCCCTCATCGCGCCGGGATCACGGGCAGCAGCAGGAACGACTCCTTGTCGCCGCCTGAATGGATCGTGTTGGTGCCGGTGTTGTAGTCGGCGTGATAGTGCGTGTAATGGACGCTGCCGACGCCGTCGCGCGGCTGGATGTCGAGCCGCAGCCGGTGGCCCTTGCGGAACACCATCGAGGTCGGCCAGATCTCCACCTCGACCTTCACCACCTCGCCGGGCTCGAGATAGAGCCGCCGCGCGTGCCGGTGATACGGGCGCCACGGCTTGGTCAGCGCCGGATCGAGCTCGCGATGCGAGACGCGCAGCCAGCCCTTCGCCACCGGCACCTGCTGGCCCTGCTGCCCGACCTCCCAGACGTCGTTGCCGTCCTGATCGATGTCGCGGATCGTCAGGAACAGATCCATGTCCTCGGTCGTGCTGGACACCCACAGGGTCGCCGCGACCGGTCCGGTGATCTCGGTGTCCTGGTCGAACGGCGCGGTGTCGAGCGTGATGCCCATGCCGGCCTGCATGGCGCCGGACGCCAGGAAGGTGGACGAGGCGGACGCCGAGCCGCCTTTCGACGCCCCGCTCGCATTGTAGGTGCGCGTCGCGGTCTCGGGCGGGTTCTCCGTCACCAGGGCTCCGCTGTTCGCCGGCGCGCCGGCCCTCGGCGCCGCGAGGTCGAGATACATCCTGGTCCACTGGGTGCGGGCGAGCGGCCACTCGTGCTCGTCGCGCCACGCACCCTCGCCGTTGCCGTGGCGGATGAACAGCCGCACCGGTGGCTCGTCCATCACGCCGTTGTCGACGCCTTTCAGGAAATGCTCGAGGAAGCGGAGCTGCTGCTGGCGCGCCTCCTCGGTGTAGAACGGATGCACATGCGTGCCGGAATGCATGCGGAGCTTCTTGTGCTTCGACGCGGCGCGCATGAATCCTTCGGTGTTGCCGCGCAGATGCAGCCCCATGCCGGACCAGTTGCCGACGGAGAACAGCGGCAGCGTGATCTTGTCCCACTGCGCCTGCTCGCCCGCGAAGGCGCCGGTGTCGAGATTGTGCCGCACCCAGCGCCACAACGTATCGGCGGTGAAGGTGTCGGGATTGTCGCGATAGGCGCGGCCGATCAGGTGATGGCACAGATGCGTGACGAACCAGTTGGTCATGAACTGGTTGAGGATGCCGCCGTGGAACAGCGCGTCGCGGTAGAGATCGGCGAAGCCCTCCCACGGCACGATGGCGGCGAGCGAGGGCGGCTGGTGGTTCGCGACGAACCACTGGTTGATGGCGAAGTAGGAGATGCCGATCAGTCCGACCTTGCCGTTGCACCAGGGCTGCGCCGCCGCCCACTCGATGGCGTCGTAGTAGTCGAGCGACTCCTGCAGCGACCACGGCTGGGTGCGGCCCGGCGACTTGCCGGTGCCGCGCGCATCGATGCGCACCGCCGCGTAGCCGCGCGGGATCCACCATTCGGGATTGATGGTCTCCCAGTTCATCAGCGGGTTCGGCTTCTCCTCCAGATTGTCCGGCGGGATCCAGATCTTGTCCTTCTGGTAGGGGCCGAGATTGAGCAGCGCCGGATAGCGGCCGTCACGATCGGGCCGCATCACGTCGGCCTTCAGCCGCGAGCCGTCGCGGGTCGGCACGTCGACGTTCCGCTCGACCAGGATGCCGGCGCTGTCGCCGCCGCCCGACGTCGTCTCGCTCTTCACGTCCAGCACTGAAGGACTCCGTCATCTGTCCGGGGAGTTGCAGTCGATCACCCTCCCCTGGAGGGGGAGGGTCGGGGCGCGCGCAGCGCGCACCGG
>NZ_NPEX01000360.1 GCF_003258865.1 Rhodoplanes roseus
CCGGCCGTCGCCCCGTCGAGCGAGGTGGCGATCGGCCGGTCGAGCACGATCGAGAGACGCTCCGGGTCGGTCGGCAGGCCGCGCAGGCTGGCCTGGGCCAGCGACCAGTTGACCGACAGCACCGGCGGCGCCCCGACATTGCCGACCTGGAGCGGCCCGGTGACCTCGCCGATGATCAGGGTCGGCTGCCAGACCTGGGCGACCACGACGGCGTTCTTGGCCGACAGCGTGGTCGGCGGCGACACCGAGCGCAGGTCGGCGACCGGGTCGGTGCAGCGGACCTCGAAGCGGAACGGGAAGCCGCCGACGTCCTGCTCGGCGCACTTGTAGGTGCGCCCGAGCGACGCCTCGTTCTCCTGCCAGCCGACCATCACGGTGCGGGTGACCGAGGCGGCTTGGAACCAGAAGGCCGTCCAGGCGAGCGCCGCGACCACGACCACGGCGAGCGGCAGCGCGACCAGCCACGGCCGGCGCTTGCGGCGCACCGGCAGAGCCTCGTCTCCGACCGACCTCACGGCTGATCCTTTCGCGGTTGGCCGGCGCTTTTCCGGCGTTTCGCCCGGACGCTCTTGTCGCGGGCCGGAGGGGCTGTTAGGCGAGCCTTGTGGCAGTCTGGTGTCAACCCGTCCGGAGAATCGGACGCGGTTTCGGCCTCCCGACCGGCGCCACCCGGACCGCGATGGGCAATACGACCTCCGACATCGACCACGCCGACGAGGATCTCTGGGTTTTCGGCTACGGCTCCCTCATGTGGCGGCCGGGCTTCCCGTTCGTCGAGCGCCTCCCGGCGCGGCTCGTCGGGCTGCACCGGGCGCTGTGCGTGTTCTCCTTCGTCCACCGCGGCACCCCGGAAAAGCCCGGCCTGGTGCTCGGGCTGGACCGCGGCGGCACCTGCCGGGGCATCGCCTTCCGGGTCGACAAGGCGGAGCGGGCCGGGACGCTGGCCTATCTGCGGGCGCGCGAGCAGGTCACCCACGTCTACCTGGAGACGCTGCGGCCCGTGGTCCTGCTCGATCCCGGCGCCCCGGCGGGCCAGGAGCGGCGGGTGCGGGCGCTGGTCTATGTCGTCGACCGCAGCCACCCGCAATATTCCGGCCGGCTCGACATCGAGCAGCAGCTCCATCTGGTCCGCCAGGGCCACGGCCAGTCGGGGCCCAACCGGGACTACGTCATCGCGACGGTGCGCGAGCTGGAGCAGCAGGGCTGCCGCGACGCGGGGCTGCACGCCATCGCCCGCCGCCTGACGGCGCCGGACGCGCGGCCCGGTCACGAGCGGCCGACCGACGCCTCCTCGACCTGAGCGGCCGCGGCCGCATCGCCGGGTGGAAGGGACCGTCCCTGCCCTTCGGCGACCAGCCGGGCGGTCGCACTCTCGATCGTGTCCTGCAGGCGGGCCATGAAGGCGCGCCGGGCGAGGCCGGGCGGGATGGGATCGAGGATCTCGACCAGGATGGTGCCGGGCGGGCGCAGAAAGCTGCGGCGCGGCCAGTGCAGGCCGGAATTCAGCGCGATCGGCAGGCAGGGCACGCCGAGATCGGCATAGAGCAGCGCGATGCCGGGCTTGTAGTCGGGCGGCGCCCCCGGCGCGCTGCGGGTGCCCTCGGGGAAGATCAGGATCTGGCGGCCCTGGTCGAGCAGCCTGCGGGCGGCCCGGGTCATCTTGATGAGCGCCGCCCGGCCGGCGGTGCGGTCGACCGGGATCATGCCGGCCTTCCTGGTGTACCAGCCGTAGAGCGGGATCCAGGTCAGCTCGCGCTTGATGATGAAGCTCGGATCGGCGAACAGCGGCAGCAGCGCGAAGGTCTCCCAGGCGGACTGGTGCTTGGCCGCGACCAGCAGGGCGCCGCGCGGCATCTTGTCGAGGCCGCGCCACTCGACCGAGACGTCGCAGATCACCCGCAGCAGCCAGACGCTGGTCCGCGCCCACGCCTTCGCCATCATCCCCATGGTCCGGTGCGGCAGCGCGAGCGTCGGCAGCGCCGCGATCAGATAGGCGACGGTGGTGACGTAGAAGACGACGGTGAACAGAGCGGAGCGGACGACGATCACGTTGCGGGTCCCGGCTGGGTCGCCGGCGGCGGAGGCCGGCGCTGGGCGGCCTCGGCGAGATCGACCACGGGCTCGATCCGCATGCGCGCCAGCGCGACGATGTACTTCACGTATTCGGTCATGAGAAGCCGTGCATTGGCGCCGCTCGACCACCACGGCTCGGCCCGCGCCTGGGTGACCACCGGATAGGGGATCAGCTCGACCCCGGGCAGGCGGTGGCCGAGCTCGGCCATGGCGCGCGGCATGTGGTAGCTCGAGGTGACGACGACGAGCGAGCGGAAGCCGCGGCCGAGCGTCCAGCGGCGGGTCTCGAGGGCGTTGCCGATGGTGTTGCGGGCCTCGTGGCCGAGGTCGATGCAGCAGTCGAACAGCCGCTCGAACTCCGGCACGCCGCGGGCGATCTCGCTCGAATTGGTGGTGCGGTGGACGCCGGTGATGAGCAGCCGGCGGCCGCGCCCGGACGCCAGCAGCTCGACCGCGTCGACCACCCGCGACGCCCCGCCGGTGAGCGCGACGATGCCGTCCGCCGTCGCGGTGAGGACGACCTCCTGGCGCGGCACCCGCCAGGCGAAGGCGACGAAGCCGCCCAGGAAGGCGGCCGTCCCTGCGCTGCCGAGCACGACGGCGAGGATCAGCAACCGGCGCCAGGACAGCAGCCGCCGGCGGGGCCGGGAGCCGGACGGCCGCGCAGACGCCGCCGCCAGCGGGGCGTCGCCCGCGACGTCGTGCGTCCCTCGTCCGTCCTCGATGGCCATCCTTTTCACGTCCCGGGTCGAGAATATCGCCAAATTCGGCGCAGGAAAGGCGTCACCCGCACCCGGCGCCGCGGACGGGCGTCCGCGGCCGCCGGCACGCCTCAGCCGACCGCCTTCAGGGTCGCCTTGACCACCCGCCGGGACGTCAGCGCCGTCACCAGCCCGACCAGGGCGACCTGCACGAGCAGCACCAGATAGCCGCCGATCCCCAGCGCCGCGCCGCCGAACAGCGCCGCGGCGTCGGCGCCGCCGAGGCCGAACAGGCGGCCGCCGGCGAGCCCGAGCAGCAGGAACAGGACAACGGCGGCGCCGCCCCCGATCGACCCGCCCTGCAGGCCGAGGAAGAGGAAGTGCCGCATGAACTGCCCCGCCACATAAGCATCCTTGGCGCCGATGAAATGCAGCACCTCGACAGTCGGCCGGTTGGTCGCCATGGCGCCGCGGGTGGCGAAGGCGACCGACAGCACGGTGGCGGCCATCACCAGGCCGAGGATCGCCAGCCCGACCGCGACGGCGGTGTCGGCCATGGCGCGCAGCCGGCGCGAGAAGCCGCGATGATCGTCGAGGGTGGCGCCCGGCACCTCGACCGCGAGCCGGGTCTTCAGGGCGGCGAAGTCGGGCGGCCGGCCCGGCGTCACCTGCACGACGATCAGCCGCGGCACCGGCAGGCTCTCCAGCGACAGGCCGGAGCCGAGCCACGGCTCCAGCAGGCGCGCCGACTCCGCCTTGTCCTGGGCCCGCACCGAGGCGACGCCGGGCGCGGCGCGGACGATCTCGACGGCGCGGACCACGTCCACGTCGAGGTCGCGGCCGGCCATCGGGCGGACCTGGACCGTCACCTCGCGCGACACGTCCGACTGCCACTCGGCCGCCGCCCCGACCACCAGCACGACGGCCCCGGTGGTGAGCGAGGCCAGGAACGTCATGATCGCCACCACGGCGATCAGGGCCGAGCCGGCGATCGAGCTGCGCGGCACGATCGGCGTCTCGCGCGGCTTGCGGCGGACGAGGCCGGTCAGCCCGCGCAGGGCTCCGGACAGGCGCGAGTCGGTCCGCGACCGGTCGGTCCGGACTCGATCAGTCGTAGACATGGATCCGGCCCTCGTGCAGCACCAGCCGGCGCGCGTCGTACTGGTCCATCAGCCCGATGTCGTGGGTGGCGATGACCACCGACGTCCCCGACTTGTTGAGCTCGATGAACAGCCGCAGCAGCCGCTTGGCGAGATTGGGATCGACGTTGCCGGTCGGCTCGTCGGCGAGCAGGAGCTGCGGCCGGGCGATCACGGCGCGGGCGATGGCGGCGCGCTGCTTCTCGCCGCCCGACAGCACCGGCGGCAGCGCCGTCATCCGCTCGCCGAGCCCGACCCAGTGCAGCAGCTCCTCGACCTCGTGGCGGTAGCTCTCCTCCTCGCGGCCGAGCACGCGCAGCGGCAGCGACACGTTCTCGTAGGTCGACATGTGGTCGAGCAGGCGGAAGTCCTGGAAGACGATGCCGATGCGCCGGCGCAGCACGGCCAGCGCGTCCTTGTCGAGGGTGGCGACGTCGTGGTCGAACAGCGTGATCAGGCCGCGGGTCGGCCGCAGCGACAGGAACAGCAGCCGCAGCAGCGAGGTCTTGCCGGCGCCGGACGGGCCGGTGAGGAACTGGAACGAATGCGGCTCGATGCGGAAGGAGAGGTCGCGCAGGACCTCCGGGCCCAGCCCGTAACGCAGTCCCACGTTCTCGAACCGAACCACGCCGTTCTCCGCTCCCAGCCTGCCGAACCGAACCTCCGCGCGCGCCCCGCGTCCCCTGGAGCGATCGCACCGCCCTACGGTGCGAATCGTCTCCTTTTACTCGAAGCCGCGGCCGGCGGCACGCCCGCACCGCCGGCGTCGGCCGCCGGTCCCCACCGGCAGCCGCCGCCCTGCAACCCACCACAGGTACAGACTCGAAAGCGCCACCATCTTGGTTTCCGGATCATTAACGAAGCCGGGGGTAGAATGGAGCGGTTCGGGAACGTGGTACGTCGGCGTCATGAAGATCGTCTGCCCCAACTGCGAGGCCTGGTACGAGGTGCCGGAGGCGTCGGTCGGCCGCGGCCGGACGGTGCGCTGCATCAGTTGCCAGACCGTGTGGACCGCGACCG
>NZ_NPEX01000361.1 GCF_003258865.1 Rhodoplanes roseus
GTCCTCCACGCTCGGCGGCAGAAGACAGGACTGCGCCCGGCTCGCGCCGGTCTTGAACGGGCGATTCGTCATGCCACCAATCCTACATCAGCTGCAGCCGCCGATTCTTGCCCAGTCTCGAAGCGAAACGCGGGACCGGCCTCGCGCGAAGCAGACCCTCGCGGCGACGCTCACCCCGGCTGTCGCTGCGCTCCAGCCGGGCTACAATGCACGACGACCCGGGCTACGCTTGCTACGCTTGCTATTCCGCATATGACTATCCGGTTACGCTTACTGCGATGCTGCAAATGTCAAGTGTCACAAGCTGGCGTGTTTAAGAGTGTCCGTAAAGAACTCGAAGCTTTCAACGGCATCATCAATTTGCCCTCTCTTGGTCAACGCGACGAAAGTGGCGCAAGACCTAGCTTGGCAATTGAGAGATTTGTTCGGGTTGAATGCGATGTCAGTAAATCCATTAAATTCTAGAATGCATTCTTTGAGTTCCGAATCTCGATATAAGGCGTTCAGATAAAGCCAATCATAAAATGCTGTTGGCGGCGTTAGGGGGTAGTGCTTATCTTCAAATTCGAAGCGAATTAGATTTCCAGACATTCTTAGGCGATTGTCGCCCTGTGCTTCGCGGCTTGTCTTAAAATACAAATCGGTGTATGGCCCGCCGGACTCAAAAACCTTGCTTCCTTGGTATATAGATTCGACGGAGGCAGTCTTGCCAAGCACAGAGAACATAAGCGAGAAGGCGCTTAGCCTCCGCCCTAGTTCAGACTCGGACTTGGTCGACACTTCGAGAAGATGAGCTAATCCTCGCTTTATCGCTGAGCCATGGAGTTCGGCAATGTTCTTGCGTTTTTGGGAGATGGCCATTCCCTTATGCCAAGTGAATTGGATCGTTATGACGTCAACGAGACGCTTGCCGTATTCGTGGGGGACAAAGACTGGGCGTTCGGCCATCGTTAACAAATATTCGTTATATATTGCAGTGGCACGTGATTTGGTACAAGTATCTCAAACTTCTCAGCGGTTTGAAGTCGGGCCTGAATTGTGGGATCTCTCCAATCTGTGCGTTGATATATCACCTCTCGGTCTAAAATGCCTATTAAAGGCAAAATATCTATCGGTGTAACACCGCTTTTATTTGATATATCCGTGGTCCCTAGAACTCCTGGGATCAAGAGTATCGTAGGGCTGATTCTCAGTCGATGCACTTCCAGGATAGTCTTTTCCTCGAGTGCCCGCCTCTCCATTGGATGTCCAGGCTTAAACGTAAGGTGGACATATTGATCCATTCCGCAGGCCTGGTCGGCGTCAAGGCTCCACTGATTCCCTCCGGGGGCGGGTACATTGATGTTGCGTCCTTTTATCTCTTTCATGGAAAGCAATCCGTGTTGTTTGATAGATGGAATATTTCTTGTGTCCGTGAAGTGAAAAAATGAATTGTGAATTGCTGCTGTCTCTACAGCAGATATGAAATCCTTGAGTGTCATTTTATTGCTCCCATAGTGGAGCTGAATCCATATCTCTACGCTAGGTATTGATCAAGGTCGTTTCACTCCGCCGCCTGCGCGCCCTTCCGCCGTCGTCCATTGCCGCCGGCGGCTCCCGCGCCACGCCCCGCTGCCGTCGCACGGGTCGCGACCGCCTTCCGCTCCAGCACCGGCTTCAAGAACGCGCCCGTGTAGCTCCGCTTCTCTTTGACGATGTCCTCGGGCGTGCCGATGGCGACGATCTCGCCGCCGCCGTCGCCGCCTTCGGGGCCGAGGTCGATGATCCAGTCGGCGGTCTTGATGACTTCGAGATTGTGCTCGATCACCGCGACCGTGTTGCCCTGGGCGACCAGCTCGTGCAGCACTTCCAAAAGCTTCTCGACGTCCTGGAAGTGCAGGCCGGTGGTCGGCTCGTCGAGGATGTACAGAGTGCGACCGGTGGCGCGCTTGCTGAGCTCCTTGGCGAGCTTGACGCGTTGCGCTTCGCCGCCGGAGAGCGTCGTCGCCTGCTGCCCGATTTTGATATAGTCGAGGCCGACGCGATGAAGCGTCTTGAGGGTCTCCCTCACGCGCGGCACGGCTTTGAAAAACTCGGCGCCTTCCTCGACCGTCATGTCCAGGACGTCGGCGATCGACTTGCCCTTGAAGGTGACGTCGAGCGTCTCGCGGTTGTAGCGCTTGCCCTTGCAGACGTCGCAGGTGACGTAGACGTCGGGGAGAAAGTGCATCTCGATTTTTATGACGCCGTCGCCCTGGCAGGCCTCGCAGCGGCCGCCCTTGACGTTGAACGAGAAGCGCCCGGGCTCGTAGCCGCGGGCCTTGGCCTCGGGCAGGCCGGCGAACCACTCGCGGATCGGCGTGAAGGCGCCCGTGTAGGTCGCAGGATTCGAGCGCGGCGTGCGGCCGATCGGCGACTGGTCGATGTCGATGATCTTGTCGATGTGCTCCAGCCCCTCGATGCGCTCGTGCGGGGCAGGGGCCTCGGCGGCGCCGTGCAGCTTTCGCGCCATCGCCTTGAACAGCGTGTCGATCAGCAGCGTCGACTTGCCGCCGCCCGAGACGCCGGTGACGCAGGTGAACAGGCCGAGCGGGATGTCGGCCGAGACGTTCTTCAGGTTGTTGCCGCGCGCTCCGACGACGCGCACCACGCGCCGCGAGTCGGGGACGCGGCGCACCGGCACCGGAATCATGCGGGCGCCGGTGAGGAACTGGCCGGTCACCGACTTCGGGTCGGCCATGATGTCGTCCGGCGTGCCCTGCGAAACGATCTCGCCGCCGTGGATGCCGGCGCCGGGGCCGATGTCCAACACCCAGTCGGCGGTGCGGATCGCGTCCTCGTCGTGCTCGACCACGATCACGGTGTTGCCGAGGTCGCGCAGCCGTTTCAGCGTCTCGATGAGGCGCGCATTGTCGCGCTGGTGCAGGCCGATCGACGGCTCGTCCAGCACGTACAGAACGCCGGTGAGGCCGGAGCCGATCTGCGAGGCGAGGCGGATGCGCTGGCTCTCGCCGCCGGAGAGCGTGCCGGAGGCGCGGCCGAGCGTGAGGTAATCCAGGCCGACGTCGATCAGGAAGGTGAGGCGCTCGCGGATCTCCTTCAGAATCCGCGTGGCGATCTCGGTCTGCTTGGCGTTGAGCGTCTTCGGCAGCGCCGAGAACCAGTCGCCGGCACGGCGCACCGACATGGCCGAGACCTCGCCGATATGCAGGCCGTCGACCTTCACGGCCATCGCCTCGGGCTTCAGCCGGTGGCCGTCGCACGAGGCGCACGGAATGGCGGTGAAATACTTGCCGATCTCCTCGCGGGCCCACTCGCTCTCGGTCTCCCGCCAGCGGCGCTCGAGGTTGTTCACGACCCCCTCGAACGGCTTCTTGGTCTCGTAGGCCCGCATGCCGTCGTCGTAGACGAACTTGATCTCGTCGTCGTCGGAGCCGTAGAGGATCGCCTCCTGGGCGCGCTTCGGCAGGTCCCTCCACTTGGCGTCGAGCGTGAAGCGGTAGTGCTTCGCCAGCGCCTCGAGAGTCTGCACGTAATAGGGCGAGGACGACTTCGCCCACGGCGCGATGGCGCCGCGCTTGAGCGTCGCGTCCTTGTCCGGCACCACCAGGTCGGGGTCGATCTTCTGGTCGAGGCCGAGGCCGCCGCAGGCCGGGCAGGCGCCGTGCGGCGAGTTGAACGAGAACAGCCGCGGCTCGATCTCGGAGATCGTGAAGCCGGACACCGGGCAGGCGAACTTTTCGGAGAACAGGATTCGGTTGGCGTCCGAGGCCGCGGCCGCCGCGAGCTTGGTGGTGGTCTTGGCCGGCGCTTCGGCCACGTCCTTCGAGACGCCGCTTCGCGGCTCCTCGGGACGAGGGGAGAGGCCTTTCTTGCCACGCTTCCCCGCGCCGGCATCGTTCCCCTCATCCTGAGGAGCGCTCGAAGAGCGCGTCTCGAAGGATGAGGCTGCAGGCAGCGCCGCAGGCGGCTTGTCGGCGAACTCCACCACGGCGATGCCGTCGGCGAGCTTGAGGGCGGTCTCGAACGATTCGGCCAGCCTGGTCGCGATGTCGGGGCGCACGACGATGCGGTCGACCACCACGTCGATGTCGTGCTTGAACTTCTTGTCGAGGGCGGGCGCGGCGGCGATCTCGTGGAAAGCGCCGTCGATCTTGACCCGCTGGAAGCCCTTCTTGAGGAGCTCGGCCAGCTCCTTCTTGTACTCGCCCTTGCGGCCGCGCACGAGCGGCGCCAGCAGGTAGAGCCGCGTGCCTTCGGGCAGCGCCATCACCCGGTCGACCATCTGCGACACGGTCTGGCTCTCGATCGGCAGGCCGGTGGCGGGCGAGTAGGGGACGCCGACGCGCGCCCACAGCAGGCGCATGTAATCGTAGATCTCCGTGACGGTGCCGACCGTCGAGCGGGGATTCTTGGAGGTCGTCTTCTGCTCGATCGAGATGGCGGGCGACAGGCCGTCGATCTGGTCGACGTCCGGCTTTTGCATCATCTCCAGGAACTGGCGCGCATAGGCCGAGAGCGACTCGACGTAGCGGCGCTGCCCTTCAGCATAGATGGTGTCGAAGGCGAGCGACGACTTTCCCGAGCCCGACAGGCCGGTGAACACGACGAGCCGGTCGCGCGGCAGGTCGACGTCGAGATTCTTGAGGTTGTGCTCGCGAGCGCCGCGGATGGAGATCAGCCGCCCGTCGGGGCGGTGCGGCTTGTCGAACAGATCGGCCATCGGTCACCGGGGTCGGGTCCAGGGCGGATCAGGCGTATCGAGCCAGGGCCCGGACGAAGGTCTAGAGGTCGAACCAGAACTTAATAAGAACGGAGCGGTTTCGCCAGGACCCCGGCGGTTGTCAACAACGCTTCGCTTCATCGGCGATACGGCCGGCCGAGCCGGTCGGACCATCGGCGCAGCGGGAGGAGGGCGTAAAATGCAGAAGCCCCGGACCGAGGTCCGGG
>NZ_NPEX01000362.1 GCF_003258865.1 Rhodoplanes roseus
TCGCCCGGCGATTCGTCGCGGCGGTCCACGATTGCCTGGCCGAGGATTGCAGGCCGGCCATGCATACGGCGATTCTGGAAGACGCAGCCGGCTGAGCCGGCGGCGCGGCCGAATCGTTCTGTCTCGACGGTCAGGAGAAGTTAGGAGCATCGTCCGTCGGCGGGACGCCGAAGCGGCGATTCTACGGCCGAGCCGGTCGATCGGCCGTGACGAGACGCGCGATCTCGCCGCGTTCTCGTCGAAACCAGAAAAATGAAGCTGTCAGGAAGTTGGTGGAGCCAAGGGGAGTCGAACCCCTGACCTCTTGAATGCCATTCAAGCGCTCTCCCAACTGAGCTATGGCCCCACACGCGGCACGGTGTTGGGGTTCCGTGCCGAAATCCTTAGTCCCGGGCTTCGAAGCCCGAGCCGAGCCTTCTAGGCCCGGGCGCCGTCCGGTTCAAGCCCCGAGTTCGGGGCGCCCGGCGTGTCGGCGCCGCGCTTAGAACCACACTTTGCCGCCGACCTCAAGTCTCTTCCTCGTCCTCGATGTCGCCGCCGAGGATTTCCGACACGTCCGTGTCCTCTTCCTCGTCCTCGGCGATGAAGGTGGCGTCGTCGAGGCTCTCGTCGATCTCGACGTCGTCCTCCACGTCGGCGATGTCCTCACCCGCCGGAACCTTCTTGCCGCCGGAGGCCTCGGCATCGGCCTCCTCGAGCGAGACGAACTCGGCCTCGTTGGTCTCCGGCAGCTCGGTTTCGGTCGCCATGCTGCGGGCCGCGGCCTCGGCGCGGCCGCCGCGCGGCGCCACCGGAAGTGTGACCTCGTACACGGTGCCGCATTTCGGGCAGACGATCGGGTCCTTCGACAGATCGTAGAACTTTGCGCCGCAGGAGGCGCAGAGGCGTTTCGTACCGAGCTCGGGTTTTGCCACGGTCGGAAATCCTTGAAGCGGAAGTCGGGAAAAACGGACCATCCCCTTGGCGACTTGACGGTCCGGTGTCAATAGCACCGGTACCATGCGGGACGGCGTTCTCGGACGAATTCCGGCGGCGTCGCGCGCTGCCGGCCGATCGTGCGCCATATGGGGCGCCACGGCGCCGTCGGGAACCCCGCATTGCCGCTTTTTCGGGCTCGCCGGTCCGGCCCGGCGGGCGATCGGCAAGATTCCAGTGGGCGCCGCAGGCGATCCCCGATAAGAGATCGCCGCCTTCGATCCCGTCTCGGCCGCCTAACGGGGCTCCGCCATGTCGTCGACCGCCGCCCTCATGCCGCTCGCCGCCCGCGGCGCCCGCCCGCTCGCGGGCCGCGTCCGCGTCCCCGGCGACAAGTCGATCTCGCACCGGGCGCTGATTCTCGGCGCGCTGGCGGTCGGCCGCACCACCGTCACGGGCCTGCTCGAAGGCGAGGACGTGCTCGCGACCGCGCAGGCCATGCGGCTTCTCGGGGCGACGGTCACACGCACCGGGCCGGGCGCCTGGACCGTGGAGGGCGTCGGGGTCGGCGGCTTCGCGGCGCCGCCCGAGACGCTCGATTTCGGCAATTCCGGCACCGGCTGCCGGCTGGTGATGGGAGCCGTCGCCGGCAGCCCGGTGACGGCGATGTTCGACGGCGACGCCTCGCTGCGGCGCCGGCCGATGCGACGCATCCTCGATCCCATCCTGAAGATGGGCGCCACCGTGGTGCAGTCCACGGAGGGCGACCGCCTGCCCGTGATGCTGGCCGGTGCGCGCGACCCGCTGCCGATCGAGTACACGACGCCGGTGCCCTCGGCTCAGGTGAAGTCGGCCGTGCTGCTCGCCGGCCTGTCGGCGCCGGGCCACACCGTGGTGATCGAGAGCGAGGCGACGCGCGATCACACCGAAAAGATGCTGGCGCATTTCGGGGCCGACGTGACGGTGGTGCCGGACGGGCCGCACGGCCGCCGGATCACCCTGGTCGGCCAGCCGGAGCTGCACGGCGCCGACGTGGTGGTGCCGGCCGATCCGTCCTCGGCGGCGTTCCCGCTGGTCGCCGCCCTGCTGGTGCCGGGCTCGGACGTGATCTTGGACAACGTGATGACCAATCCGTTACGCACCGGCCTGATCACCACGCTGCGCGAGATGGGCGCCTCTATCGAGGAGGTCGCCCGGCGCGAGGACGGTGGCGAGGCGATGGCGGATCTGCGGGTGCGCGCCTCCGACCTGGTCGGCGTCGAGGTGCCGCCGGACCGGGCGCCGGCCATGATCGACGAGTACCCGGTGCTGGCCGTCGCGGCGGCGTTCGCGACGGGCAGGACGGTGATGCGCGGCCTGAAGGAGCTGCGGGTGAAGGAATCCGACCGCCTCGCCGCGACCGCGGACCTCTTGCGCGTCAACGGCGTCACCGTGACGATCGACGGCGACGACATGATCGTCGAGGGCCTGGGCGCCGGGCGCGGGCTGCCGCCGGGCGGCGGCCTGGTCGCCAGCCACATGGATCACCGCATCGCCATGTCGGCCCTGGTGATGGGCCTGGCGAGCGAGAAGCCCGTGTCGGTCGACGACGCCGCCTTCATCGCGACGAGCTTCCCGGGCTTCGTCGAGACGATGCGCGGATTGGGCGCCGACATCGGGTAGGGGCCGGTACCCGGCAGAGCGTTCGTCATGGCCGCGCTCGTCGCGGCCATCCACGTCTTCCGGTGCCGGTTGGGCGCGAACGACGTGGATGGCCGGGACGCGCCCGGCCATGACGGCGTGGAGGCGCGCGTGCGACCCTAACGCGGCCGGACGCTCGATCGCACCGGGGTCGGCCTCGCGGGCCCGCTCTCGCCTGTCGATGGCGGCGCCTCCGGCGCGGTCGGAGCCGGCCCGGCCGGCATGTCGCGATAAAGATCGGCCCGGGTCGGCGGCAGGCCGGAGGGGCCGCGGCGGCGCTTGGAGGCGAGCGTCTGGTAGAGACCGACCGTGTTGCGCTCGAAGGCGATCGAGCAGGCGGCCAGATAGGCGATCCACATGCGCGTCTTGACCGCGCCGACCTCGGCGATGGCGGCGGCCTCGTTCTCGACCAGCCGGTCGTGCCAGAGCTTGCAGGTCCGCTGATAGTGCTCGCGGAGCTGCTCGACGTCGTGCACCTCGAAGCCGTGGCGCTCCAGCATCGTCACGGTGTTGCCGATGTGGTCGAGCTCGCCGCCCGGGAAGATGTACTTGGTCAGCAGCGCGAACTCGGCGCGCTTCTTGCGGAAGGTCTTGTCGTCGCGCTTCGCCGGCCGGGTGATGGCGTGGTGCAGGAACAGCCCGCCCGGCACCAGCACCCGGTGCACCGTGTCGTAATAGGTCGGGTAGTTGTCGATCCCGATATGCTCCTGGATGCCGATCGCCGCGACCTTGTCGTACTCGCCCGTCACGGTCGAATAGTCGCGCAGCTCGATCCTCACCCGGTCCTCGAGCCCGAGCCGGCGCACCTTCTCCTGGCCCCAGGCGACCTGCTGCTCGGACAGCGTCACGCCGTGCGCCGTCACCCCGTAATGCTGGGCGGCGTAGCAGGAGAGCGCGCCCCAGCCGCAGCCGACGTCGAGCAGCCGGTCGCCCGGCTTCAGGCGCAGCTTGCGGCAGATGTGCTCCAGCTTGTCGCGCTGGATGGTGTCGACGTCGTTGTCCCAGTCGGTGCAGTAGCCGCAGGTGTAGACCATCTCGCGGTCGAGCCAGAGCGCGTAGAAGGCGTTCGAGACGTCGTAGTGATAGGCGATGTTGCTCTTGTTCTCGGAGGGGGCGCCGCTGCTCGGGCGCTCGTCCGGCTGCGCCTCCAGCGGCCACGGGCCGCCGCGCGACACCGTGAGAAACCGCGCCGCGGTGGTCAGGGTCAGGCGCTTGTCGAGGGTCTTCAGGAAATCCTTGGTGCGCACCCGCGGGCGTTGCTTCACCAGGTCGAACATCGTGCCGTTGACCAGCGCGATGCGGCCGGCCGCCCAGAGGTTGGCGAGCGTGTCGAGCTTCGGGCTGCGGATCAGCGCGGCGACCGCGCCCTCGTCGGCGATCGCCACCGCGATGGCGTCGTCCGGCAGGCCGGCCGGCACCCGCGAGCCGTCCCACAGGCGGAAGCCGATATCGATCGCCAGACGGTCGCGGGCGTGGCCGAGGAGTGTCTTGAAGCCGTCGAGACGTCGTGCAGCCGCGTCCATGGTGGTCCCCCGCGCATGGCCCGGTGACAACCGGGGCGGGGGGATATTGCAGAACTGCGGCCGCCATGGAATAGCCTGCCGCCCCGAGGGTCGCCGGGCCCGCCCCCGACCGGCGCCGTCCCCACGCAGAACGACGACCATGATCATCGCCATCGACGGGCCGGCGGCCTCCGGCAAGGGCACGCTCGGCAAGCGCCTCGCCGCGCATTACGGCCTGCGCCATCTCGACACCGGGCTTTTGTACCGGGCGGTCGCCCATGCGGTGCTGTCCGCCGGCCACGCGGCGGACGATCGTTCGCGCGCCGCCGCGGCCGCGCAGGCGCTCGATCCGACCGGCTTCGACGAGGCGGTGCTCAAGAGCCAGGCGGTCGGCGAGGCCTCCTCGGTGGTGTCGGCCTTTCCCGAGGTGCGGGCCGCCTTGTTCGCGTTCCAGCAGGAGTTCGCCGCGGAGCCGCCCGGCGCCGTGCTGGACGGCCGCGACATCGGCACGGTGATCTGCCCGCAGGCCGACGTGAAGATCTTCGTCACCGCCTCGCCGGAGGCCCGCGCGCATCGTCGCTGGCTGGAGTTTTCCGCTCGCGGCCTGCCGGTCGCCGAGGCCGAGGTGCTCGCCGACATCCGCCGCCGCGACGAGCGCGATTCCGGCCGTGCGGTCGCCCCGCTCAAGGCGGCCGACGACGCGCATGTGCTCGACACCACGGAGCTGGACGTCGAGGCCGCGGTGGCCGCGGCGATCGTGCTGGTGGAGGCGCGGCGCTCGAGGGCGTAGTTCGTAGCCTGGATGCGCGAAGCGCATCCGGGAAT
>NZ_NPEX01000363.1 GCF_003258865.1 Rhodoplanes roseus
CGCCCCGTTCCGGGTCGCGCCAAGACGCTCCCGGCGGAGCGTTTCGCTAAGATGTGGCCTGGGTTATAGGAAACCAACCCCCGTTTCAACGCGCGGACTTGCCGCGGCGCGCGGCTCATGGGCGCACGAGACCGGGCGCACGAGACCGCGCACACGGGACCGGGCACACGGGACCGGGCCCGCGGCGTCCGGCCGGGTCACCCGGCCCGCTCGTACCGGATGAACGCGAACGGCGCCTCGTCCTCGGGCCCGGGCGTCCCCTCGGTCCGCGAGACCTCTCGCCAGACGCGCTCGTCCACGGCCGGAAACCAGGCGTCGCCGTCCGGCCGCAGCCGCACCCGGGTGATCTCCAGCCGATCCGCCGTGCCGATCGCCTCGCCGTAGAGCTGGCCGCCGCCGACCAGCATGACGGCGTCGGCTCCGCGCCGCAGGGCATCGGCCCGCGCAATCGCCAGAGCCGTCGTGAGATCGCCGGCCGCGACCGCCCCGGCGGCCGCGAAGCCGCGATCGCGCGTCACCACGATGGTGGTCCGCCCGGGCAGCGGTCGCCCGATCGAGACGAACGTCTTCCGACCCATCACGACCGGATGGCCCAAGGTCAGCGCCCGAAAGTGCCGGAGATCGGACTTGAGCCGCCACGGCAGTGCGCCGGCACGTCCGATGACGCCATTCTCGGCCACGGCGGCGACGAGCACCAGCGGGGGGGACGCGGTCATGCCGGCCGACCGCCCGTTATCGTGTGGCGTAGAAACAATATGACACGCAAAGGTTGCGCCAGGATGGTATCGTCGACAGTGACTAGTCCGAATCGGTCTCGCCCGGGGAGCCGTACAGTGTTCAGACTGCGACGTGGTTCGGCCGCAGGCCTCCGCCTCGGGCGCGTCTGCATCGGGCTTGCCGGGGTTCTGGCCGGGGTGATCGTCGGGCTCGCCCTGGCCGCCTTGTCGGCGGCAGGCCTCGCCGCAGCGCAGGATGCCGCGGCGCCCGGGCAGGTCAAGACGAATTTCGACCGCATCGTCGCCTGCCTCTCCGAGGGCAACGAGGTGGTGATGGCGCCGCAGCCGGCCTGCGTGCCGCGCCAGGCTGGTGACGCCGTCGCCGACAAGGCCGGCATGCCGCTCGGCGAGCGCGACTGGGCCCGGGTCTGCGGCAACGGGGCGGATCCCCGAAAGCTGCCGAGCGACATCGTCAAGCGCCTCGCCCGCGAGGCCGGGATCGCCCCCACCGGCATCCGCATCGTCGGAGCGCTGTTCTGCGACGGGCTCGACCTCGCCGGCGTCGACCTGCCCTACTCGCTGGTGCTCGACCGCTCGGTCTTCAACGGCCTGCTCGACGCCCGCAACCTGCGGGTCAAGGGCGACCTGAGCCTCGAATACGCGGTGCTGTTCGAGACGTTCCGGCTCAACCGCGCCCGGGTGGAAGGCTCGGTCTATCTCGGCGGCAGCTTCATCCGGAAGCTGCGCGCCTACGACACCCATGTGCAGGGCTCGTGGCAGCACAAGAGCGCGATCGTCTTCCTCGACGCCCACATGATCCGGCTGGCCGTGTCGGGCGACCTCGACATGAGCCGCTCGGCCTTCTCGCGCCTGTGGATCCAGTCGAGCCGCATCGGCGGGACGCTCGGCCTCGACGAGACCGAGGCGCGCTGCGCCTACCACATCAACGGCAGCACGGTCGGCGACCTGACGGCCCATCGGGCCGGGTTCGGCCGGGTCGTCACGATCGGTACGGGACCGCTGGCGACCCGCTATCCGTGGTGGCGGCACGCCGTCGAGGGGCGGCCCGCGACCTACACCCAGACGCTGTTCCGCAGCGCCGCCATCGCGGCCCTGGCCGACCAGGAGCGCCGGCGCGTCGCTCTCCCGGACCTTCCCGCGGACGAGAACGCCCTGTTGCGCGGCTGTCGCCAGGAGGCCGAGGCGCTGCCCAACGGCAGCACCCGCACGGCCGGGATCGAAGGCGTCGCCGGCAGCCGTTATCTCGAGTTCTACGTCTTCGACACCACCGTGCAGGCGTCGCTCTGCCTGACGGCGTTCAACTGGGGGACGCCGCGCGACGGCGAGGTTCCGGACCCGCATCACCCGGTGACGATCCTGGCGCTCAACGGCAGCAAGGTGGACGGCAACCTGGTGATCGACCTGTGGGGCGACGACCCGGCGCTGCGGACCGTGCCCCGCGGCCACCCCGCGTTCGACCGGGTCTCGGAGCTCCACAAGTTCGAGGCCATCGGCCTCTCCGCGACGGCGGCGATCTACAATTTCGCCGACCAGGTCCGGCCGTACGTCACCTATCTGGACGGGCTGCGGTTCGGCCGCATCCACAAGGCGCGGCCGGCCTGCGGCGTCGATTACGGCGCCAGACTCGCGAGCCAGGTCGAGCTGCCGAGCGTCGACGAGGTGCTGCGCTGGCTCGACAAGAACAAGGCGCCGTCCTCGCAGCCTTTCCTCGCCTTCGTGGAGGGCTTCGAGAAGGCCGGAGCCGACGCCAACGAGCTGCGCGTCCAGCGCCGCAATCTCGATCTCTGCGACCGCGTGGTGCGCTGGCTACCCTTCGTCGAGGGGCTGTGTCCGGCCGGCAAGCGGACGCTGCCGGCCGAATCCCCCGATCGGAGCAACGGCACCGTGCAGGCCGGATTCGGCAGCGTGGTCTCGGCGGTCGCCGACCTGGTCGGGACCGCGTTCTCGGTGATGCTGTGGGCGCTCGCCGACCACGGGCTGCGGCCCGGCAAGGTGGTGTGGTGGGTGGCGGGCGTGCTGCTCTGCTTCTGGCTTCTGTTCCGCTTCGGGCTCGGCGTCGTCGGCTTCGAGCCCTCGGGTGCCCCTCGGACGGCGACGAGGCTCTGGCCCGTCGGCCTGCTGTTCCTGTTCGATCGGCTGATCCCGCTCTACAAGATCCGCGAGGAGCACTACGCGATCGCGCATTACTACCGGCTGGCCAGTGCCGACGACGCTGCCGCGACCGACACGGCCGCCGATGCGGCGCCGCGCGAGGCGGTGCTGCGGGGCCGCAAGGTCGCGGTGCAGGTCGTCGACGAGGCCGTCCAGGCCCGGATCGAGAAGCTCCTCGTCGCCTTGCGGGTGATCGGCGTCGTGCTGACGATCTTCCTCCTCGCCGCGCTCAATTCGCTGACCCGGTGAGACGGAGGCGCCGCGGGCCGGCCGTCAGTTGTGCTCGCTCGGGCCCATGACGACGATGCCCTCGGTCGCCTCGACGTGGCGCACGAAGATGTACTTGTCCTCGCGGCCGTCCGAGTGCTTGCGCCGCACGTCGCGGAAGCTCTCCTTGGAGACCTTGGCGACGACCACGAACGGCACCTCGGCGACGAGCCCGCGGCGGCACAGAGCCTCGAAGGCGTCGAGTGTCGTCGCCGTGTGCGCCTCGGCGATGCCGGCGCCCTGGGCGATCTTCGCGATGTCCACCCGCCCCTGCGCCGTGTGGGTGGGCGGGCCGCCGATCGACTGGTAGCACTCGTTGTCCCAGACGACGACCAGGAGGTTCTTCGGCTGCTCGTTGGCCAGCGTCGCCAGAATGCCGAGGTTGAACATCATGCCGCCGTCGGTGTCGAGCGACACGATGCGCCGGTGCGGCAGGCCGACGGCGAGCCCGAAGGCCTGCGGCGTGACGCAGCCGAGCTGCTGCTGAAACAGGCTCGCGGCGCGCATGTGCGGGGCCGCCGTGTACCACTCGTCGACGCTGGCGCCGAGCGACAGGATCACCAGCTCGTCCTTCAGCAGCGGAGCGAGCACGCGCATGCAGTCGAAACGGTGCATCTTGGCCGAGACCGCGGTCGCGCTCATCGCACCAGCCCTCCGGTGATCGCCACGGCGGAGTGATAATAGGAGGCGTAGGACCAGGTGACGGCGTCCTGGATCGCCTGCTTCGCCTTCGCGGCGTCGTCGACGACCCGGTACGGGATCCGCATGGCGGTCAGCAGCGGCTCCATGGTCATGCCGTGCGGCACGGCCCACCAGTTGTTCTCGCCGAGATCGCCGCGATAGCTCATCAGCATCACGACCGGAATGCCGGCGCCCATGCCCATGCGGGCGAGCGGCTCGATGGCGGCGCGCAGGCCGGAATTCTCCATCACCAGCGCGGCGCGCTTGCCGGAGAGGAAGACGCCGCCGCAGATCGCCGCCCCCTCCCCTTCGTTGGTGACCCTGATCGTGCGGATGTCCGGATCGGCGTCGAGCGCCGGATACAGCTCCTTGAACAGCGAGTCCGGCAGGTAGCAGACGACGCTGATGCCGGCGGCCTTCAGCCCGGCGATGACGGCCTCGACGGCAGCGGGTGTCATGCCGGCCCCTCAGCGCGTCAGCGGCACGGCGGCGCCGCTGTACAGCGCGACGCACTCGTCCTGCAGCACGCCCTCGATCACGGTGAGGTCCCAGCCGACCATCTCGGCCAGCCGCTCCACCGTGTAGTCCTTGAAGTTGAAGGCGAGCTTGGCGTGCTGTTGGACGTGGCGGTTGCGCGCCCCGATCACCATGGTCTTGATGCCGGAGTTGAGCACGGCGCCGCAGCACATCGGGCACGGCTCGCAGGTGCAGTAGAAGGTCGCCTCCGGGATCTCCCGCCGCCCGAGCTTCTTGGTCGCGAGCCCGATCGCCAGCGTCTCGGAATGAGCCGTGGTGTCGCAGGTGCCGACCTTCAGGCTCGGCGTCGCGACGACCAGCTCGTCGCCGATCGCCACCACGGCGCCGAACGGCTGCTCGCCCATCGCAGCGCCGCGTACGGCCTCGCCGATCGCGATGCGCATGAATTTCTGGTGGTCGGGCATTTTGTTGTTCTCCGTTGTCCGTAAGCGCCGGGCACGACGGACAAGGCCGTCCCGGATGAAGACCCGTCATGGCCGGGCTTGTCCCGGCCATCCACGAGCTTGCGCATCACCCACGAC
>NZ_NPEX01000364.1 GCF_003258865.1 Rhodoplanes roseus
AGTCCGCGCGTTGCGCGGACTCCGACCTCTCCCCAGCGGGGAGAGGTGAAGAGCACGCCTCACTCCGCCGGCTTCGGCTGCCCGGCCAGGAGCGCGGCGAGATCGACCTTGGGATAGACGATCTTGCTGTAGGACCCGCGCAGCTCGGGGGCGAGCGTCGCGTCGATGATGGTCTTGGCGATCACGCCGGTGCGGTCGGCGGCCGGGTGGAGCTCGTTGCCGAGCGTGCCCGGGATCGTCACCTGGTCGCGCTCCCAGCGCACCCGGGTCGACAGCGCCCAGAAGATCTCGGTCGGATTGAAGATGTCGACGTCGGTGTCGACGATCACGACCGTGTTGATGTTGACGTGCGCGTTGAGCGCCGCGAGGCCGACCGTGCGGGCCTCGCCGGGGCGCGGCTCCTCCATGGCGACCAGCGCCAGAAAGCCCGAGGCGAAGGGCGGCAGCGAGGCGTCGCGCACCCGCGGCGAGGCCTGCTGGCAGAGGCGCTTCAGCTTGGGCTCGCGGGTCACCGCGGTGCCGAGCAGCAGGTGCTCGAAGGAGGCGCCGGCGGTCGTCTGGAAGATCGGGTCGCGGCGGTGCGTGATCGCCTTGACGCGGCCGACCGGCTGCGGGTGCACGCCCGAATAATGGCCCGTGTACTCGGCCATCGGGCCCTCGGCCTCGCGCTCGCCGGCGACGATCTCGCATTCGAGCACGAGCTCGGCCGTCGCCGGCACCAGCACGTCGCAGGTCTTCGCCCTCACCACCGGCGTCGGGGTGCCGCGCATCGCGCCGGCGATCTCGTACTCGTCGCCGTCGTAGCGATAGGCGGCCGCGATCATCAGCGCGGGATCGACCCCGATGGCGACGCAGAACGGCAGGTTCTCGCCGCGCTTCTCCGCCGCCTCGAAGAACTCGAGCAGATGCCGCCAGGTGTTGAGGTTGACGCCGATGCGGTCGCGGCCCTTCACCTGCAGCCGTACGTAGGAGAGGTTGTGGCGGCCACCCCCGGGCTCGCGCGCGATGACGACGCCGGCGTTGATGTAGGGCCCGCCGTCCTTCGGCGCGTGGGTCGGCACCGGCAGCGTGCCGAGATCGACCTCGGTCTCGACGACCTCCTGGCAGGGCGCGGCGCCCGCGATCTCGCGCGGCGGGATCGGTGCGCGGACCGCCGCTTCCATTGTGTCGCCGAGATCGTCGCGGGCGCAGCCGACGGCGAGCGCGATGCGCTCGTGCGAGCCGAGCATGCTGCCCAGCACCGGCATGGTCGAGCCGCTCACCCGATGGAAGTAGGCCGCCTTCCCGTCCTGCTCGCAGGCGCGCAGCACCGCACCGAGCTCGTGCACCGGATCGACCGGCTTGGTGATGTCGCAGACGAGGCCCTTCTGCCGGAGCAGCGCCATGAAGCTGCGGAGGTCGTCGATCCGGCCCGTCATTGGTCCTCGCGGGTGGGGTGGTGAGCGGCGGCGCACCGCCTGAATTGCCGCGGGACCTTAGGCAGCCGCCCGGGCCGGCGTCAAACGACGCGACTGGTGCGCCCCTTGCAGGCGGCGTGCGCGGCCGGCACAGTCCGGACCGAGGCTTTCCGAGGAGACCCGCACGGAATGGACGTGCACGACATGATCCACGACCGGCTGCGCGAGACCGGCGTGACGCTCGCCGCCACCCTGCCGGACGACTGGGTGGCCCCGCTGATCGGACGGATCGATCGCGATCCGGAGATGCGCCACGTGCCGGTCGCCCGCGAGGCGGAGGCGATCGCGGTCTGCTCGGGCGCCTTCTTCGGCGGGGTGCGCTCCGTCGCCGTGATGGGCGCGACCGGGCTTCTCACCTGCATGGGTGAGCTGGCGACCCTCAACCTGCGTCACCAGATCCCGGTGTTCATCGTGGCGAGCCGGCGCGGCTCGATCGACGACCACCGCGTCTATCAGGAGGTTCAGGGGCGCCGGACTTTCGCGGTGCTCGACGCCTACGACTTTCCATACCATGTGGTCGAGCGCACCGAGGACCTCGGCTGCATCCCGGACGCCTACGAGGCCTGCCGCCTGCAGAAGCGGCCTTTCGTGCTGTTCCTGGCCCGCAAGCTGGTGAAGGGAGCCGCCGCATGAGGGCCGCGGACGCGATGGCCGTGCTGGCGAAGCACCGCGGCGACGCCGTGGTGGTCTGCGCCCTCGGCATGGCCGCGAACGAATGGTGGGCGGCGACGCAGAGCGAGGACACGTTCTACATGCACGGCGCCATGGGCTTCGCAGCGAGCTTCGCGCTGGGGCTGGCGGCGGCGCGGCCGGAGCTGCCCGTCTGGGTGATCAACGCGGACGGCTCGCTGTGCATGAATCTCGGCTGCCTGCTCACCGAGGCGCAGCAGGCGCCCAGGAACCTGCGGCACTTCCTGGTCGACAACGGCGTCTACCAGACGGTCGGAGCCGTGCCGATGGTCAATCGCGGCCGCACCGACTTTGCCGCGATGGCGCGGGCGGCCGGCATCCCGCGCGCCGTCGCGATCTCCGATACGGCGGCGCTCGACGCGGCGCTGCCCGAACTTCTGGCCGGCGATGGTCCGGTATTTGCTGATCTGCAGGTCGAGCCGGACACCTCGCATCGCGCGATTCCGCCGATGCCCTACGAGGGGCCGGAGATGAAGTACCGTTTCGGCCGGGCGCTGGAGAAGCGGCTCGGCATCACGGTGTTCGGTCCACAGGGCTATTGACGGCGCGGACCGGGCGGCGTGAACCAGGACTGCGAACCGCAGAGGACCATGATGCGATCGATCGAACGACTGCTTTCCGCCGCGACCCTGACGGCCGCACTGCTGACCGCAATGCTCGTGGCCGGCGTCACCCCGGCGGCGGCGCAGGCGGCCGCCGACAAGATCACGATCCGCTTCACCTGGAAGCTGAAGGGCGAGTATGCGCCGCTCTTCGTCGCGCTCGACAAGGGCTACTACAAGGCCGAGGGGCTCGACGTCACGCTCGCCGAGGGCTCCGGCGCGCTCACCGTGATCAAGATGGTCGGCATCGGTCAGGAGCAGTTCGCCTACGGCCCGGCCGTCAACGCCGTGCAGGCGGTCAGCCAGGATCTCCCGGTGAAGATCGTCTCGCTCTACCAGGCCTCGACGCCGATGGGCGTCATCTCGTTTCCCGAGGTTCCGCTGAAGTCGCCGAAGGATCTCGAGGGCAAGTCGCTGGCGATCACGACCGGCGAGACCTTCTCGGACATGGTGCGGCCGTTCCTGAAGCTCAACGGCGTCGACATCGAGAAGGTGACGCGGGTCCAGATGGACAACTCGGCGCGGGCGACCCAGTTCATGGCGCGGCGCGTCGACACGATGGCGGTGTTCCTCACCAACGACCTGCCCAAGATGGAGCACGTCACCAAGACCAAGTTCAACGTGATCGACGTCGCCGCCTTCGGCCTGAAGGTGCCGGGCGCCGCGCTGATCGCCAACTCGGCCTGGGCGGAGCAGAACCCCGAGCTGGTTCGCAAGGTGCTGCGCGCCACCGCGAAGGGCTATGCCGACGCCATGGCGGATCCGGCCGCCGCTGCGCAGACGTTCCAGAAGTATCTCACCCTCAAGGAGGACCCGGGCGTGCTCGAGCGCCAGGTCCGCGTCACCATGGCGTCCACCAACGCGCCGGCCGGCAAGCCGATCGGCTGGACCGACGAGGCGACCTGGGCGGCCTGCCTCGATCTTCTGAGCGAGACCGGCAATCTCAAGGTCCGCAAGGCTCTGGACGCGTATTACACCAACGCCTACCTGCAGTGAGGCTGGGCTACCGACGTAGGTCCGCCCTCACCTGAGGAGTCGCCGAAGGCGGCGTCTCGAAGGGCGAGGGACGGCCGCGCCGCTGGCCACCACGCCGGTGGCCACATGGTTCGAGACGCGCTCTGCGAGCGCTCCTCACCATGAGGCGGGACCGTCAGGGCGGCGCGACGGCCCGCTCCACCACTCCCGACAGTTCCTGGATCAATGCGCCGACGGCGCCCCAGTCGGCGTCGGCGCGGCCGGTCTGCAGCAGCGCGTTCAGAAGCTGGTGGATGCCGGCCGAGACCGGTGCGTAGACGCCGGTCCGCGTCATCGCCTCGACCGCGATGCGCAGATCCTTCTCCATCAGGCGGGCCCGAAAGCCGGGCGTGAAATCGCGCTCGATGAGCCGCAGCGTGTGGCGCTCCAGCACGGTGCTGCGGGCAGCGCCGCCGAGCAGCGCCTCGCGCACGCGTTTCGGATCGACCCCCATGCGCAGCGCGAGCGCCACGGCCTCGGCGGCCCCCAGCATGTTGGCCGCGACGCAGACCTGATTGCAGGCCTTCGCCACCTGCCCGGCCCCGGCATCGCCGATATGGACGACCGTGGTCGCGATAGCGTCCAGACAGGGGCGCACGCGCTCCAAAACGTCGGCGGGGCCACCGACCATGCAGGACAGCGTGCCGTCCGCCGCCCCCTTCTGGCCGCCCGACACCGGGCAGTCCAGCATGGCGATGCCGCCCGCCGACAGGCGTGCAGCAAACTCGCGCGTCGCCACCGGATCGATGGTCGAGGTATCGACCACCACCGAGCCCGGCGCCATCACGGCCGCGATGCCGCCGTCGCCGAACAGCACCGCAGCGACATCCTCGGTCGCCGGCAGGCAGAGAAAGACGACATCGGCCTCGCGTGCCGCCGCGGCGGCGGAGCCGGCGAGCGTCGCCCCCAGCGCGATCACCGGGGCCGCCTTGGCCGGCGTCCGGCTGAACACCGTGAGGGCGAAACCCTTGCGGGCCAAATTGGCGGCCATGCCGCCGCCCATCACGCCGAGCCCGATGAAGGCGATCTTGAGTGACTCCATTCTCATGCTCTCCGGGATGTTGGACAAAGCCGGTCATTCCGGGGCGCGGACCGCAGGTCCGCGAG
>NZ_NPEX01000365.1 GCF_003258865.1 Rhodoplanes roseus
GCCGGCTCGGCACCGAGCTCGATCAGCAGCCGCGCCGCGATGGTGCCGGCCCGGCCGAGTCCGCCGCGGCAGTGAACGACGACGTCGAAGCCGCGCCGCAGCAGCCCGCGCAGCGCCTCGCCGGCCTGCTGCCACTCGCGCTCGAAGCGCACGTCCGGCACCGCCACGTCGGCGATCGGAAGATGAAACCAGCTCATGTGCCGCGCTTCGGTCTCGGGGCCCAGGCGGGCGACGTCGAGATCGTGCAGCTCCCACTCCTCCAGCAGGGTGACGACCGCGGCGGCGCCCCAGGCGCTCACCGCGTCGAGGTCGGTCGCGAGGTCCCGGTACCATTCGCCGGTGAGCGCCTCGGCGTCCCGTTTGCCCGGACAGAACGTGATGCCGATCCGGCCGTGCTCCGGCCCCGGTTGAACCGACCCGATGAGCAGTGGATGGGTGACGGACGTGCGCATGGGCAATCCCCTGGCCTGAACGGCGGCGGCGCGCTGACGAATCCCGCGATCAAATACCCGCGGCGCAGCCGGTTCCTGCGCCAGGTCAAAAAGGCCACGAATTTCTCCAAGCGGTTCAACTTCTTCATGCAGCGCGACGTCGCCTTCACGCAACCCGACGCCATGCTCTGTCGGCGCGAGGCGCGGTCGTGCCGTGCGCGCGCCACTCCGACGGGCAGTTGCCCGCGGACCGTGCACCGATGTGGCAGGTGATGCCGCCGCCGCGCGCGTCCGGGAAGACCCCGGGAGACTCGGGCCGCCCGAACGTGCCGCGGACACGGGTCGAGGGAGGGGGAACATCCTGGTCGCCGCCCCTCTCATTCTTGGTATGAAATCCTCGCCGGTCGGGCGCGGGCGGCATGGTTATTGCGTCGCTTGCCGGGGCCTTTGGCGCGCGTTATAGGCCCGCCCCCGACGAGAGCCAGGCGCATGACGTCACCATCCATCGAAACGTCCGCTGCCATCGACACGTCTCCTTCCATCACCGACACCCGTGGGCGGCCGGCCACGCGCGCCGGCTGGTTCCGCCTCGCGGCCGAGCGGATCGCCGTCGTCGCCGCGGCGATCGCCGTCTGGGAGCTGGCGGCCCGCACCGTCATCGATCCGTTCTGGATCAGCAGCCCGTCGCTGGTCGGGGTGCGCCTGTGGCAGCTCGCCGTCTCGGGCGATCTCCTGTGGCACGCGCAGGCGACCGTCTGGCAGGCGCTGCTCGGCTCGGCGCTCGGCCTCGTCTGCGGCGTCGCGATCGGCGCGCTGCTGGCCCGCTATTCGCGCGTCGCCGCCGCGGTCGATCCGATCCTGATGGGCCTCTACAGCCTGCCGCGCATCGCGCTGGCGCCGCTGTTCATCATCTGGTTCGGCATCGGGCTCCTCTCCAAGGTGATGATGGTGTTCTCGTTCGTCGTCTTCATCTTCCTGCTCAACACCATGCAGGGGCTGCGCGCGGTCGATCCCGATCTCGTCGATCTGATGCGCTCGATGCGGGCGACGCCCGCGTTCATCGCGCGCCGCGTCCAGCTCCCGTCGATCCTGCCGTGGCTCGTCACGGCGGCCCGCATCAGCGTCGGCCTGGCGCTGATCGGCTCCGTGCTGGGCGAGCTGCTCGGCGCCAATCGCGGCCTCGGCTGGTATGTCGAGCACGCCAGCGGGCGGCTCGATACCACCGGCGTGTTCGCCGGCCTGGTCGCACTGATGGTGATCGCCGTCGCGCTGAACACGCTCGTCGATCTCGCCGAGCGCTGGCTCGTGCCGGCGCGCCCGTGATCCCGTCCCTCCACCTCCCGCATCGGAACGCCCGCATGATCCTCGGCCGCAAGCTCCGTCTTCTCGCTTTCGTTCTCGCTGGTGCCGCGGTCGCGGCGACCGGTCCCGCCGCGGCGCAGACCAAGGTGACGGGCGGCGTCGCCGCCTTCAACGAGGCGCTGCTGCCGGTGTTCACGGCGCGCGACAAGGGCTGGTTCAAGGACGAGGGCATCGACCTCGAGCTGGTCGACTTCAAGGGCGGCGGCCCGGCCGTGCAGGCGCTCGCCGGCGGCAGCATCGACGTCTGCTTCTGCGCCGCCGACCACGTGATCCGCCTGCGCGCGCGGCGGCTGCCGGCCGTGATCCTGATCGGCCTCGACACGTTTCATTCCTACGCGCTGGTCGCCAAGGCGGACGCGCCCTACAAGGATCTGGCCGATCTGAAGGGCAAGCGCATCGGCATCACGGCACCGGGCAGCCTGACCGACAACACCATCCGGTACTCGATCAAGACGCTCGGCCTCAATCCGGATCGCGACTTCGAGCTGTCCGGGGCCGGCGGCGGCGCCGCCATGCAGGCGGCGATCGATTCCGATCGGGTCGGGGCGGGCCTGGCGATCCTCACCGACATCGCCAACATGATGCGCAAGCCGGGGGCCTACAAGATCGTGCTCGACTACCGTACGCTGCCCTATCCGTCCTTCGCCGGCCTGGCGCTGGAGAGCTGGGTCAAGTCCAATCCGAAGGCCGCGCGCGGCTTCGCCCGTGCCGTCGCCAAGGCGATGGACGCGCTCGACAAGGATCCCAAGCTCGCGGAGGCCATGATCGCAAAGATGTATCCGAACTTCTCGCCCGAGCTCGCCGCCGAGGTCGCCAGGAGCGCGGTGGCCCGTGCCCCCAAGGGCGGCATCGTAACGGCGGAGTCGATCGACAATCTGAACAAGATCGTGATCGCGTCGGACGACAGCCTCAAGCCGGTGACGCTCGAGCAGGCGTTCGACGCCTCGCTCCTGAAGAATTGAGCATGGACCAGAGCGTGCGGAGCGACGAGACCGGGGCGGCGACCGGGTCGGCGGCGGGGCGGCGGGGCCCCGCGGCGCGCCCGCGCGTCGTGCTGGAGGGCGTCGGCAAGGAGTTTCCCAGCTCCGGCGGCCACGGCCTGACCGTGCTCGACGACATCGACCTGGTCATCGAGGACCGCGAGTTCCTGTCGATCGTCGGGCCGAGCGGCTGCGGCAAGTCGACCCTGCTGCGGCTGATCTCCGGCCTGATGCCGCCGTCGCGCGGCCGGGTGCTGGTGGACGGCGCGGTGGTCACCGGGCCGCCGCCCGATGTCGGCTTCATGTTCCAGCGCGACACCCTGATGCCGTGGGCGACGGTGGCGCAGAACATCGGGCTCGGGCTCGAGCTGAACGGCACGCCGAAAGGCGCCCACGAGGCGCGCATCGCCGAGCTCCTGGATCTGCTCGGCCTGGCAAAATTCCGCGACTTCCTGCCGGCGGCGCTCTCCGGCGGCATGCGCCAGCGGGTGGCGCTCGGCCGGCTGCTCGCCTACGCGCCCGCCCTCTACCTGATGGACGAGCCGTTCGGCGCGCTCGACGCGATGACCAAGATGGCGATGGGGCGCGAACTCCTGCGCATCTGGAGTCGTTACGACAAGAGCGTGGTGTTCGTCACCCACGACATCGAGGAGGCGGTCGGGCTGTCGGACCGCGTCGTCGTGATGGCGGCGCATCCGGGCCGGATCGTCTCGGAATACGTCATCGACCTGCCGCGGCCGCGCGACTTTCGCGCGGTGCGGCTGTTGCCGGAGTTCCGCGCGCTGTGCGAAACCATCTGGCGCGACATCGGAGTGGAGTGACGTGAGGCATCTCGAAACCGACGTCCTGGTGATCGGAGCCGGCGGCGCCGGCATGTATGCGGCGCTGGAGGCGGCCGCCGCGGGGTCCTCCGTGATCCTGGCCGACCGCAGCCTGATCGGCCGCGGCGGCGCCACCGTGATGGCGATGATGACGGTCGCGGTGGCGCTCGGCGCGCAGTGCCCCGACCACTGGGAGAACCACTTCGCCGACACGCTGGCGGCCGGCTACGGCCTGTGCGACGAGCGCCTCTCGGCGATCCTGTGCGAGGACGGGCCCGCCCGCATCCTCGAGCTGGAGGCCTGGAAGGTCGGCTGGGCCCGCGAGGACGGCCACATCAAGCAGGCGCACGCGCCCGGCCACGATCGGCCGCGCTGCGTCTATGTCGATTTCCTGCGCACCGGGCCGGCCCTGTCGAAGACGCTGCGCGGCCGCGTCGGCGGCGTGCCGGAGATCGTCCGCATCGGCGACCTGATGATCGTCGACATCGCGCTCGCCGACGGCGTCGCCTGCGGCGCGACCGCGATCGACATGCAGAGCGGCGCGCCCGTCACCATCGCGGCGAAGTCGGTGGTCGTCGCCACCGGCGGGCTCACGCGCCTCTATCGCCGCAACAGCGCCTCGCTCAACATGAGCGGCGACGGCTACGCGCTGGCGCTGCGCGCCGGGGCGCAGCTCGTCGACATGGAGTTCGTGCAGTTCTTCCCGATCGGCCACCTGGCGCCGCGCCTGGTCGGCCTCGATCCGATCATGTGGGACCCGTTCCGCTACAAGCTCGGCGGCACGCTGCTCAACGGCGACATGCAGGAGTTCGAGCAGGATTACGCCAAGGTCGGCGGCCGCAACGACGGGCACTACGTGCTGACCCGCGATCTCGCCACCTACGCCATCACCAAGGAGGTGGAGGCGGGGCGCGGCAGCCCGGCGGGCGGCGCCTATCTGAGCTTCCGCCACGTTCCCGAAGCCGAGCTGCGCCGCGCCTTCGGGCCGGTGATCGACACGCTGGCCGCCAACGGCATCGACCTGACGCAGCGGCCGATCGAGGTCGCGCCGATCGCGCATTACCACATGGGCGGCGTGCGGGTGGACACGACCTTCGAGACGCGGGTGCCGGGGCTGTTCGCCTGCGGCGAGGCGGTGGGCGGCGCCAACGGGGCCAACCGCCTGTCCGGCAACGGCATCACCGAGGCGCTGGTGTTCGGTGCCCGGGCGGGCCGCAGCGCCGCGGCC
>NZ_NPEX01000366.1:0-333 GCF_003258865.1 Rhodoplanes roseus
GCGCCGGCGCCGGCCAGCAGGCCGCGCCGGCCCAGCACCAGCGCTTCGGGGGTCGCGGCGCTGTCCGGCAGCGCCCAGGCGCGGCGATGGATGATGTTCATGTCGTGCTCCGGGGGTCTCGGTCGCGCCGTTCGAGGCGCACGAGGGATTACGAACGCAACAGGAGATACGAACGCGGCGGGCCGATTGTTTCACTGCGACCGAGGGCCGCGGCGAAACACGGCAGAGCCCGGAGAGCTAGGGGCGGCGCCGCTCACCGGCAAGTCACAGCTGCGGGAGGGCTCGCAGGGCGGCGCGGCGCGGCGCCGGCCGGCACGCGCAGACACGCGCGTG
>NZ_NPEX01000366.1:343-4804 GCF_003258865.1 Rhodoplanes roseus
CACGCGCGGGCCCGCCTCCCGCGCGGGATTTCGCACGCACAGAAACGCGCGTCGCCCGGCAGGCGGGCGACACGGGCCGAAATACCGATCGTGGGGCGAAGGCCGAGGCGGGAGACGCAAGACCGGGAGGCCGGGCGGCGGCGGAGCGCCGCCGGCCGGATCAGCGGAACTCGACGTTCAGGACCTCGTAGGCCTTGGCGCCGCCGGGCGTCACCACCTCGACCTGGCTGCCCTTCTTCTTGCCGACCAGGGCACGGGCGAGCGGCGACGTGATCGAGATGCGGCCGTTCTTGGCGTCCGCCTCGGGCTCGCCGACGATCTGCCAGACGTGCTTCTTCTCGGTGTCCTCGTCGATCAGCGTGACGGTGGCACCGAACTTCACGGTGTCGCCCGACAGCTTGGAGACGTCGATCACCTCGGCCCGCGCGAGCTTGTCCTCGAGCTCCGCGATGCGGCCCTCGTTGAGCGACTGAGACTCCTTGGCGGCGTGGTACTCGGCGTTCTCCGACAGGTCGCCGTGCGAACGCGCCTCGGTGATCTGCTGAATGATGCGAGGTCGCTCGACCTGCTGGCAGTGCCGCAGCTCGTGCTCGAGCGCCGCATAGCCGGCAGCCGTCATCGGTATCGTGTCCATCGGTCCTCTCCGACAGAAAAAAACTCGATCGCGGACCGGGGTCACCGGCACGCAACCGTTCGGAAGTCTGTCCAGCCCGTGGCCCTATTTTCCCGGCCGGCCCTAAAGGGCGCGTTCGGAGAAATAGCTCTGCAGGGTGCGCACCTCGAGGTCGCCCGCGAGATAGGCCTTGATGCCGAGCGCCGCCGCGACGGCTCCGGAAAGAGTGGTGTAGTACGGGACCTTATGCAAGAGGGCCGCACGCCGCAAGGAGCGCGAGTCCGAAATGGCGCGGGTCCCGCTGGTTGTATTGAACACCAGCTGGACCTCGCCGTTCTTGATCGCGTCCACGATGTGCGGACGCCCCTCCAGCACCTTGTTCACCTTCTCGGCCGCCACCCCGTTCTCCTGCAGGAAACGCTGGGTGCCGGACGTGGCGATGACCCTGAAGCCGAGATCGGCCAAGAGCTTGACCGAGTCGAGGATGCGCGGCTTGTCGATGTCGCGCACCGCCACGAAGATCGTGCCGGAGCTCGGCAACCGGGCACCGCCGCCGATCTGACTCTTGGCGAAGGCGATCTCGAAGGAGCGGTCGATGCCCATGACCTCGCCGGTCGAGCGCATCTCCGGCCCGAGCAGCGTGTCGACGCCGGGGAAGCGGGCGAACGGGAACACCGCCTCCTTGACGCCGACATGGTCCAGCGTCCGCGGCTCCAGGCCGAAGCTCGCCAGGCTCTCGCCGGCCATCACGCGCGAGGCGATCTTGGCGACCGGGATGCCGATCACCTTGGCGACGAACGGCACGGTGCGCGACGCCCGCGGGTTCACCTCGAGCACGTAGATGTCGCCGTCCTTGAGCGCGTATTGCACGTTCATCAGGCCGCCGACGCCGAGCGCCAGCGCCATGGCGCGGGTCTGGCGCTCCAGCTCGGCGATCACCTCGGGCTTGAGCGAATGCGGCGGCAGCGAGCAGGCCGAGTCGCCGGAATGCACGCCGGCCTCCTCGATGTGCTGCATGATGCCGGCGATGAACGTGTCCTTGCCGTCGCACAGGCAGTCGACGTCGATCTCGATGGCGTCCGACAGATAGCGATCGAACAGCAGCGGGTTCTTGCCCAGCACCGTGTTGATCTGGCCGGTCTTGTCGTTCGGGTAGCGCGCCTTGACGTCGCTCGGCACCAGGCTCGGCAGCGTGCCGAGCAGATAGTCGTCGAACTGCTCCTGGCTGCGGATGATCGCCATGGCGCGGCCGCCCAGCACGTAGGAGGGGCGCACCACGAAGGGCAGGCCGAGCTCGCCGGCGACCAGCCGGCTCTGCTCCACCGAGTAGGCGATGCCGTTCTTGGGCTGGCGCAGATGCAGCTTGTCGAGCAGCCGCTTGAAGCGGTCGCGGTCCTCGGCGTGGTCGATGGCGTCCGGCGAGGTGCCGAGGATCGGCACGTCGGCCGCCTCCAGCGCCGCCGCGAGCTTGAGCGGCGTCTGGCCGCCGAACTGCACGATCACGCCGTGCAGCGTGCCGTTCGACTGCTCGGTGGCGATGATCTCCAGCACGTCCTCGGCGGTCAGCGGCTCGAAATAGAGGCGATCCGAGGTGTCGTAGTCGGTCGACACGGTCTCCGGATTGCAGTTGACCATGATGGTTTCGTAGCCCGCCTCCTCCAGCGCGAAGCAGGCGTGGCAGCAGCAGTAGTCGAACTCGATGCCCTGCCCGATCCGGTTCGGGCCGCCGCCGAGGATCACCACCTTCTTGCGGTCGGAGGGCCGCGCCTCGTCGGCCGGGGCGCCGGCGAAGGGCGCCTCGTAGGTCGAGTACATGTAGGCGGTCGGCGCGTCGAACTCGGCCGCGCAGGTGTCGATGCGCTTGTAGACGGGCCGCACGCCGAGCCCGCGGCGGCGCCGCGTCACCTCGTCCGCGGAGATGTCGGCGAGCGCCCCGAGCCGGGCGTCCGAGAAGCCCATCGCCTTCAGCCGGCGCAGCGCGCCCGCCGTCTGCGGCAGGCCCTTCTGCTTCACCTCGGCCTCGGTCTCGACGATGCCGCGGATCTCGGCCAGGAACCACGGGTCGATCTTGCAGGAGCGGAAGATCTCCTCGTCCGAGGCGCCGAGCCGCATGGCCTGCGCGACCTTCAGCAGCCGGTCCGGCGTCGGCCGGCCGAGCGCCGCCCGGATGGCGTTCTTGTCGTCGCCCTCGCCGATGCCCTCGATGACGATCTCGTCGAGCCCGGTGAGGCCGGTCTCCATCGAGCGCAGCGCCTTCTGCAGCGACTCCTGGAACGAGCGGCCGATCGCCATCGCCTCGCCCACCGACTTCATCGAGGTGGTGAGCAGCGGCTCGGCGCCCGGGAACTTCTCGAACGCGAACCGCGGAATTTTCGTGACGACGTAGTCGATGGTGGGCTCGAACGACGCGGGGGTGGCCCCGCCCGTAATATCGTTGGCGATCTCGTCGAGCGTGTAGCCGACCGCGAGCTTGGCCGCGACCTTGGCGATCGGGAAGCCGGTGGCCTTCGAGGCCAGCGCCGAGGAGCGCGACACGCGCGGGTTCATCTCGATGACGACCAGGCGCCCGTCGTCCGGATTGACGGCGAACTGCACGTTGGAGCCGCCCGTCTCCACCCCGATCTCGCGCAACACCGCGAGCGAGGCGTCGCGCATCACCTGATACTCTTTGTCGGTGAGCGTCAGCGCCGGCGCGACCGTGATCGAGTCGCCCGTGTGGATGCCCATCGGGTCGAGGTTCTCGATCGAGCAGACGATGATGCAGTTGTCGTTCCGATCGCGGACGACCTCCATCTCGTACTCTTTCCAGCCGAGCACGCTCTCCTCGACCAGGACCTCGTTGGTCGGTGACGCGTCGAGACCGCCGCGCACGATCTCGATGAACTCGTCGAGGTCGTAGGCGATGCCGCCGCCCGTGCCGGCCAGCGTGAAGCTCGGCCGGATGATGGCCGGCAGGCCGATCTCGGCCAGCGCGATCAGCGCTTCGCCGAGCGCGCCGTGGACGTAGCGCTTCTTGCGCTCCTCCTCGCCGGCCGCCCAGTCGCGCTCGAACTTCGCACGCTCGATGGCCTTCCCGGTCGCGCGCCCCGTGTCGGCGTCGATCCGGGCGAGCGCGTCGAGATATTTTTGGCGGTCCGCCTGCTTGAGGTCGGAGGCGTTGGCCAGGAACGACTTCGGGATGTCGAGGCCGATCTTCTTCATCGCCTCGCGAAACAGCTCGCGGTCCTCGGCCTTGTCGATCGCTTCCGCCGTGGCGCCGATCATCTTGACGCCGAACTTGTCGAGCACGCCCATCTTGCGCAGCGACAGCGCCGTGTTCAGCGCGGTCTGGCCGCCCATGGTCGGCAAGAGCGCGTCGGGGCGCTCCTTCTCGATGATCTTGGCGACGATCTCCGGCGTGATCGGCTCGACATAGGTGGCGTCGGCCATCTCCGGGTCGGTCATGATGGTCGCCGGATTGGAGTTGACCAGGATGACCCGGTAGCCCTCCTCGCGCAGCGCCTTGCAGGCCTGGGTGCCGGAATAATCGAACTCGCACGCCTGACCGATGACGATCGGTCCTGCGCCGATGATCAGGATCGAGGAGATGTCGGTGCGTTTGGGCATCAGGGGTCTTCGCGGCTAGGTCTGGGCACAAAAAAAGGCGTCGTGGACGCGCCGCCTTTGCGAACTCGACCGGTTTGTCGCCTGCCCGTGCGCGGTCCGCGTGGGCGCCGGGACCCTTAGCCCAGAATCGACGGGGATGGAAGAGCGGCGGGCGGCGCGCGGCGTGGGCGCGCCGGCGGTGCCGGGCCTCAAAGCCCGTCCAGCGGCCCCTGCCCCGTCATTCCGGGGCGCGCCGAAGGCGC
>NZ_NPEX01000367.1 GCF_003258865.1 Rhodoplanes roseus
GGCAAGATCGCGGCGGCGACCGGGGCGCGGCTCGTCTGCGACACCTTCGCGCCGCGGATCGCGCGCGGCGCCGGGCGCGTCGTGGTCGAGCGCCTGCCCTACCGGCCGGAGCCCGCCGTCGCCATGCTGACCGGGACCCGGACGCTGGTGCTGGTCGGGGCGCAGGCGCCCGTCGCCTTCTTCAAGTATCCGGACCAGCCGAGCGAGCTGACGCCGCCGGGCTGCACGCCGCTGGTGCTGGCGCATCCGCACGAGGACGGGGTCGCGGCACTCCAGGCCGTGGCGGAGGCGCTCGGCGCGACGGCGCCGGCTCCGGTGGCGCCGCGACAGGCGCCGGAGCGGCCGCAGGCGGGCACGCTCGAGCCCGGCGCGGTCATGCGGATCCTCGGGCGGCTGATGCCCGAGAACGCGATCGTCAGCGACGAGAGCCTGACCAGCGGCTTCGGCCAGTACCGGGTGCTGGAGACGGCGGCGCCGCACGACTTCCTCAGCCTCACCGGCGGCGCCATCGGCGACGGCCTGCCGGTGGCGACCGGCGCAGCGGTCGCCTGCCCGGACCGCAAGGTCTTAGCCCTGCAGGCGGACGGCAGCGCCATGTACACGCTGCAGGCCCTGTGGACGCAGGCGCGGGAAAAGCTCGACGTGGTGACGATCCTGTTCGCCAACCGCGCCTACAAGGTGCTGATCGAGGAGCTGCGGGCGGTCGGCGCCGCCGACGCTGGTTCGCAGGCGATGCGGATGTTCGAGCTCACCGACCCGGCGCTCGACTGGGTGCGGCTCGCCCAGGGCATGGGCGTCGAGGCGGTGCGGGTGGACGAGACGCGCGCCTTCGAGGACGCCCTCGCGTCGGCGCTCGCGGCCCGCGGCCCGCGGCTGATCGAGGCGGTGGTCTGACGGGCGGACGCGACGCCGCCGAACGGTGCGGACGGCGGGCGCCGGCAGCGCCGTGGGGTGGAGGGTGACGGCCGGCAGCAGACGCGGACGCGCGAGACCATCCTGACGGCCGCCGAGCGGCTGTTTCTCGCCCGCGGCGTCGAGGCCGTCTCGCTCGAGGAGATCACCCGAAGCTGGGCCGTGATCGACGATCCGGGCCGGCAGCGCGGCTTCGACCGGCGGCTGCGGGCCGCGTCCGTGGTGATCTTCCGGCTCGCCGCCGAGCGCGGCGCGCTCGCCGCACCGTGGACGCCCGAGCATGCCGGGCTCGCCTTCAGCAGCCTGGTGTCGGGGCTGATCGATCAATGGCTGCGCGGCGAGGACCAGTTCGACATCGCCGGCGACGTGACGACGATCGTGCGGGCCTTCGTGACCTCGCTGTCGCCGCGGCCGGAATCGCCGGCGCGGCGCGCCCCGGTCCGGGCCGCCGTCAGCCGCCGCAGCAGGACGGGGCGCAGCACGCGCCCGGCTTTCTGGCGCGGATGAAGGCGCCGAAGAACTTTCCGTCGAGATCGGCCGCCAGCGCGTCGACATCGTGGCCCTTGCCGACCAGCAGGTCGCGGGCGTCCTCGACCTTGTAGACGCGGGTCGGCTCGATGCCGATCTCGGTGAAGCCGGCGGCCGCCAGCCGTTCGGCGTAGTCGCACTCGTCGAGCGCGCCGGCCAGGCACCCGACCCATAAAAGCATGTCGCTGCGCAGCGCCGGGGGAATCTCGCCGCGCGTGACCACGTCCGACACCGCGAAGCGGCCGCCCGGCTTCAGCACCCGGAACGCCTCGCGCAACACCCGGTCCTTGTCGCCCGACAGGTTGATGACGCAGTTCGAGATGATCACGTCGACGGAGGCGTCGGGCAGCGGGATCGCCTCGATCTCGCCCTTCAGGAACTCGACATTGTCGAGCCCGGCCGCACGCTGGTTCCGCCGCGCCAGCGCCAGCATCTCGTCGGTCATGTCGATCCCGTAGGCCTTGCCGGTCGGTCCGACGCGGCGGGCCGACAGCAGCACGTCGATGCCGCCGCCGGAGCCGAGATCCAGCACGGTCTCGCCCTCGGCCAGCGCGGCGAGCGCGGTGGGGTTGCCGCAGCCGAGCGAGGCGAGCAGCGCCTCGGCCGGAAGCCCCTCGGCCTGCGCCGCCTCGTAGAGATCCGACGTGATCGGATCGCAGCCGCCGCGACCGGACGGCCCGCAGCATGCGCTGTCGCCCGCCCCGACCTGTCGGGCCGCCGCGGCGTATTTCTCACGCACGACGTCCTTCACGTCCGCAGCGGCGCCGGTGGTCGCGTCGGTGGTGGCCATGATCAGCATCCTTTGCGCAGCCGGTGCGATCGGGCGGGTGCAGCACGCCCCTTGAGTCTCGCCCTTATCTCTACTATTCTAGAACTATGGAATCAACCTCCGTCATGCTGGCGCTCGCCGCCTTGGCCCAGTCGACCCGGCTCGACGTGTTCCGGCTGCTGGTGAAGCACGAGCCCGACGGGCTGCCGGCCGGCGACATCGCCAAGGCGCTGGCTGTTCCGGCCAACACCATGTCGGCCCACCTGGCCGTGCTGACCCGGGCCGGGCTCGTCTCGTCGCAGCGCCACAGCCGCTCGATCGTCTACCGGGCCGACCTGGAGCGCTTCCGGCGCGTGATGCTGTTCCTTCTGGCCGACTGCTGCGGCGGCCGCGCCGAGGTGTGCGCGCCGCTGATCGCCGATCTCACCCCCTGCTGTCCGAAGGAGCCGGCCGATGGCTGACCGCGTCTTCAACGTTCTGTTTCTCTGCACCGGCAATACCGCGCGCTCGATCCTGGCGGAGAGCATCCTGCGCAAGGACGGCCGCGGGCGCTTCGGCACCTTCTCGGCCGGCAGCCGGCCCAAGGGGGTGGTCAATCCGCTCGCCCTGACCGTGCTGGAGAAGGCCGAGTACCCGACCGACGGGCTGCGCTCCAAGAGCTGGGAGGAGTTCGCGCAGCCGGGCGCGCCGGTGATGGATTTCGTCTTCACGGTCTGCGACAACGCCGCCGGCGAGGCCTGCCCGGTGTGGCCGGGCCAGCCGATGACGGCGCATTGGGGCATCGAGGATCCGGCCGACGTCGAGGGCACGGCGATCGAGCGGGAGCGCGCCTTCGTCCAGGCTCTGCGGTTCCTCAAGAACCGGATCGGCGCCTTCACGGCGCTGCCGATCCGCAGCCTCGACCCGCTGGCGCTGGGCGCCAAGCTCACCGCGATCGGCCGCATGGACGGCGCCACCGGCCGCAAGGCGGAGCTCGCCTGATGGACGTGATCATCTACCACAATCCGGAGTGCGGCACCTCGCGCAACACGCTGGCGATGATCCGCAATGCCGGCGTCGAGCCGCACGTGATCGAGTACCTGAAGTGCCCGCCGTCGCGCGCCCTGCTGGCCGCGCTGATTGTTCGCGCCGGACTGACGGTTCGCCAGGCACTGCGCGAGAAGGGCACGCCGTATGCCGCGCTCGGGCTCGCCGATCCGGCGCTCTCCGACGACGCCCTGCTCGACGCCATGACGGCGCATCGGATCCTGATCAACCGCCCGCTGGTGGTGACGCCGAAGGGCGTCCGCCTGTGTCGCCCCTCCGAGCTGGTGCTCGACCTGCTGCCGCCGCAGCGCGGCGCGTTGAGCAAGGAGGACGGCGAGCCGGTGACCGACGCGGCCGGGCGCCCCGTCGCGGCGCGCCCCGTCGAAACGGCCTGAAGGACCCGCACATGTCCCTGTTCGAACGATACCTGACCGTCTGGGTGGCGCTCTGCATCGTCGCCGGCATCGCGCTCGGCCATGTCGTGCCGGGCGTGTTCCACGCCATCGGGGCAGCCGAGATCGCCAAGGTGAACCTGCCGGTCGCCGTGCTGATCTGGCTGATGATCATCCCGATGCTGATCAAGATCGACTTCGCCGCGCTCGGCCGGGTGCGCGAGCACTGGCGCGGCATCGGCGTGACGCTGTTCATCAACTGGGCCGTGAAGCCGTTCTCGATGGCGGCGCTGGGCTGGTTCTTCATCGGCTGGCTGTTCCGGCCGTATCTGCCGGCCGACCAGATCGCCTCCTACATCGCCGGCCTGATCATCCTGGCGGCGGCGCCCTGCACCGCGATGGTGTTCGTGTGGTCGCACCTGACCAAGGGCGAGCCGCATTTCACCCTGTCCCAGGTGGCGCTCAACGACACCATCATGGTGTTCGCCTTCGCGCCGATCGTCGGCCTGCTGCTCGGCCTGTCGGCCATCACGGTGCCGTGGGACACGCTGGTGCTGTCGGTCGTCCTCTACATCGTCGTCCCGGTGGCGATCGCCCAGGTGGTCCGCCGTCGCGTGCTGGCCGGTGGCGGCGAGGCCTCGCTGGCGGCCCTGCTGGGCCGGCTCGGGCCGCTCTCGCTGGTCGCCCTGCTGGCGACGCTGGTGCTGCTGTTCGGCTTCCAGGGCGAGCAGATTCTCGCGCAGCCGCTGGTGATCGGGCTGCTGGCGGTGCCGATCCTGATCCAGGTCTATTTCAACGCCGGCCTCGCCTATCTGCTCAACCGGCTCGCCGGCGAGCGGCACTGCGTCGCCGGCCCCTCGGCCCTGATCGGCGCCAGCAACTTCTTCGAGCTCGCCGTCGCCGCCGCCATCAGCCTGTTCGGCTTCCAGTCCGGCGCCGCGCTCGCCACCGTGGTCGGCGTGCTGATCGAGGTGCCCGTGATGCTGACCGTGGTGTGGATCGTCAACCGCAGCAAGGCCTGGTACGAGCGGGCCGACGCCGCCCACCCGGCGACGCGGCGGGCCTGAGCCGGCCGGCCGGCGCGATCCCGGGCCGCCCGGCTTCAGGCTGCGGTCGGCCTCGTCGCGCGCCCTCCTCGCGAGCGGCTCGCTGGTTCGTCGGGGCGCCCGGCGGC
>NZ_NPEX01000368.1 GCF_003258865.1 Rhodoplanes roseus
GATCTGCGCCGCCTCGGCAGGCTCCTCGGGCGGCGCGATGTCGATCACCACCCGCAGCGGAAACGAGACGAGATCGGCGATGTGCGGGCCGACCGGCACCTGCCGCTTGAAGCCGCGTCCGGCGAATCGCCGGTCGGCGACCAGCGCGGTCCACAAGGCGCGCTCCGCCTCGGTGGGATTGCGGCGCAGGAGCCGCGACAGGCCGCGCACCGGCCCGCGCTCGGAGGGCACCCGCCCGTCGCCGTGCTCGGCCAGCAGCTTGCGCAGCAGCGACGCCTCGTCGCCGTCCAGCACGCCGCCGCGGGCCGGGCCCTTGCGGCCTTCGGCGATCGCCATGATCACCCCGTGCAGGGTCTGGATGTCCTGCCGGGACGGCTGCATGCGCGAGAAGATGTTGCGCAGGTTGATCGTCATGGTCTCGCGCTTCTCGGGCGGCCGGAAGAACTCGACGGCCTCCAGCTCGCGTTCGAGATTGGTGAAGAAAGCGTGAATCTGCTCCTTCGGAGCCGGGTCCGAGCGCACCGGCATCGCGAAGGGCAGTCCGCTACCGGTCCGCTTGAACCATTCGTAGGAGACCAGCGCCACCGCCTGGGCGAGGTTGAGCGAGGCGAAGGCCGGGTTCACCGGGAACGTGACGATGGCATCGGCGAGGCCGACCTCGTCGTTCTCGAGGCCGTTGCGCTCGCGCCCGAACACCACCGCGGTCGTCTCGCCGGCCGCGACCAGCGGCGCCAGCCGCTCGGCCGCCGCCTCGGGCGACACCACGGGCTTCGCCTGGTCGTGGGCGCGCGCCGTGCAGGCGGCGACGAAGCTGCAATCGGCGATCGCCGACGCCAGGTCGTCGAACAGCTCGGCCCCTTCGAGCACGCGATCGGCGCCCGCCGCCATCATGTGGGCCTTGGGATTGGGCCAGCCCTGGCGGGGCTTCACCAAGCGCAGCCGGGACAAGCCGAAATTCGCCATCACGCGCGCGGCGGCGCCGATGTTCTCGCCGATCTGCGGCTCGACCAGCACAATCACGGGGCCCGGGGCGACCACCCAGGTCTTGGTCTTGTCGGTTCCGGCGCCGGGCATGGGAGATTCGTCTCGAATGTCGTTCTGGGGGCGCGGACCACTAGCCGATCGGGCCAGGGGTGTCGACCGGCCGGTGATGCAGCCTCACAACCCGTGGCGCGCCCGGGCCATGCGGCACTCCGGATCACCGGGCTGGCAGGTGCGGCAGACCTCGGGCCGGACCGTGTAGACGGCACAGGCCGTCGCCTTGCCGACCTCGCCCAGGAGGGCCGAGCAGCGGTCGCCCTCGCAGCGCATGCGCCCGTTCGGGTCGTCGACGAAAGCCGCCGGGATCAGGGCCAAGACCTCGTCGCTCTCCAGCGAGAAGCGCGGCCACTCGGCCGAGGTGGCGCAGCACGCGCCGCAGGCCTGGCACGACCAGTCCACGCGGTCCGCCCCATCGTCCTCGTCGCCCGTCGTCACGCTCGATCGCCTGTCCAGAAATGCAGAAGCCGCCCCTGAGGGCGGCCCCTTGTGGCCCGCGGCGCGAGCCTGGTCGCCGGCGGCAGGGCATCAGCCCCGCGCGGCGGCACGGCGAAACCGGAGGCCACCCGCAGGGGGCGGCCGGGCCGGCTCACGCGGCCTGGATGTTGCCGACGGCGATCTTGCCGGTGCGACGGTCGGGCTGGGTGTCGAACTCGACCTTCTGGCCCTCGTGCAGGCTGCGCATGCCGGCGCGCTCGAGCGCGGTCGCGTGGACGAACACGTCCTTGCCGCCGTCGTCCGGAGCGATGAATCCGAAGCCCTTCTGGTCGTTGTAGAACTTCACGGTGCCCTTGGTCATAGGGATAGCCTTTCACTGTACGTGCGGGGAGCCGAGGCCGTGCAAGCACGCCCGCGACTCGGTGTGTTCGATCTTTGGAGAGGGTCTGATCGTGCGCCCGCATAGAGCGAAGGCGAAACGGCCCGATTGTCCGGCCAAATGTCGATATGGTCTCTTACACGGTCGCCGTGCCCCGTACAAGTCAAAGCCACCCTTTGCCCCGCCCCTCGGAGCGACGCGTTTCCGTGCCCCGGCTCGTCGGAAGCGCGATCAGCGGGTCGATCACGAAACGACACCGGACGGCCGCGGACAGCCGCCGATCGACGGCCCAGCAAGGCCTCGCAGGTGCGAAGGTGCGAACCGCGGTTTCAGTCGCAACTTACGAAATCTGTTTCGGATTTCCCGACGCTGTGGGTCCAGAGGGGCGAATCCGGCGGGACGGAACCGTGATGCGAATCTCGTTTCATAATTCCAATTGCCGGCTTTCACAGCGGGGTCGCCAATGCTATACGGCGCCCGCTGGAGGGGCGCCGCACGGCGCCTGCCGGATGCCCTGCAGCGGCGTGGCCCGCTGGAGGACACGACGGCGTGAACAACTCCATGCGAGTGCGCGGGGGACACGCCAGCCACCGCGCATCAATGTTCAGCTTCCGTTCGGCTCAATCGTTCCGCTCGGCCTGAGCAAGGGCGACGACCAGAGGTGCAAGCATGCCAGATCTCGAAATCGTGTGGACAAAGGTCGACGAAGCCCCGGCGCTCGCGACCTATTCCCTGCTGCCGATCGTCGAAGCCTTCGTCGGCGCGGCGGGCGTGGCCATGAAGCTCAAGGACATCTCCCTGGCCGGCCGGATCATCGCGACGTTCCCCGAGAAGCTCGCCCCGGCGCAGCGGATCAACGACGAGCTCGCCGAGCTCGGCGAGCTGGCGACGCGGCCCGAGGCCAACATCATCAAGCTGCCCAACATCTCCGCCTCGATCCCGCAGCTCAAGGCGGCGATCAAGGAGCTGCAGAGCAAGGGCTACGCCGTCCCGGACTATCCGGACAACGCCACGACGGACGCCGAGAAGGACATCAAGACGCGCTACGCCAAGGTGTTCGGCAGCGTCGTCAATCCGGTGCTGCGCGAGGGCAATTCCGACCGCCGCGCCGCCGGCGCCGTCAAGCAGTACGCCCGCACCAATCCGCACAAGATGGGCGCCTGGAGCAAGGACTCCAAGTCGCATGTCGCGACCATGCCGGCCGGCGACTATTTCGGCTCGGAGGTCTCGACGACGCTGCAGGCCGCGACCAACGCCCGCATCGAGCTGGTCGGCAAGGACGGCGCCGTCACGGTGCTGAAGGCGAAGACGCCGCTCCAGGCCGGCGAGATCATCGACGCGGCGGTGATGAGCCGCAAGGCGCTGCGCGCCTTCATCGCCGAGCAGATCGAGGACGCCAAGAAGCAGGGCGTGCTGTTCTCCCTGCACGTCAAGGCGACGATGATGAAGATCGCCGATCCGATCATCTTCGGCCACGCCGTGTCGGTGTTCTTCGCCGACGTGATCGAGAAGCACGCCGCAACGCTGAAGAGGCTCGGCGTCAACCTCAACAACGGCTTCGGGGATCTGCTGGCGAAGATCGAGACGCTGCCGGACGCCGAGAAGAAGGCGATCAAGGACGACATCGCGGCCGAGTACGCCAAGCGGCCGGGCATCGCCATGGTCAATTCCGACAAGGGCATCACCAATCTGCACGTGCCGTCCGACGTGATCGTCGACGCCTCGATGCCGGCGATGATCCGCGATTCCGGCAAGATGTGGGGCGCCGACGGCAAGCTGCACGACACCAAGGCCGTGATCCCGGATCGCGCCTACGCGACGCTCTATCAGACCGTGATCGACGACTGTAAGGCGAACGGCGCCTTCGATCCCAAGACCATGGGCTCGGTCCCCAATGTCGGCCTGATGGCGCAGAAGGCCGAGGAATACGGCTCGCACGACAAGACCTTCGAGATTCCCCGCGACGGAACGGTCCGGGTCGTCGCCGAGGACGGCACGGTGCTGCTCGAGCGTCCGGTCGAGACCGGCGACATCTTCCGCATGTGCGAGGTGCGCGACGCGCCGATCCAGGATTGGGTGAAGCTCGGGGTGCGCCGCGCCCGCCTCACCAACACGCCTGCCGTGTTCTGGCTCGACAAGAACCGCGCCCACGACGCCCAGGTCATCAAGAAGGTCGAAAAGTACCTGAAGGATCACGACACGTCGGGCCTCGACATCCGCATCCTGGCGCCCGTCGAGGCGATGAAGTTCTCGCTCGAGCGCATCCGCAAGGGCCAGGACACGATCTCGGTCACCGGCAACGTGCTGCGCGACTACCTGACCGACCTGTTCCCGATCATGGAGCTCGGCACCTCGGCCAAGATGCTGTCGATCGTCCCGCTCCTGGCGGGCGGCGGGCTGTTCGAGACGGGGGCCGGCGGCTCGGCGCCCAAGCACGTCCAGCAGTTCCAGCAGGAAGGCTATCTGCGCTGGGATTCGCTCGGCGAATTCCTGGCGCTCGGCGCCTCGCTGGAGCATCTGGCGCAGACCTACAAGAACGCCAAGGCGCAGGTTCTCGCCGACACGCTCGACGAGGCCATCGCCAAGTTCCTGCAGTTCAACCGCAACCCGGCGCGGAAAGTCGGCGAGCTCGACAATCGCGGCAGCCACTACTACCTCGCCCTCTACTGGGCCGAGGCGCTGGCGGCGCAGAGCAAGGACGCGGAGCTGCAGGCTCGCTTCAAGCCGCTGGCCGAGACGCTCGCGAAGAACGAAGCCAAGATCAACGCCGAGCTGATCGGCGCCCAGGGCAAGCCGGTGGACACCGGCGGCTACTACGTGCCGAACGACGCCAAGACCTCGGCCGCGATGCGGCCGAGCG
>NZ_NPEX01000036.1 GCF_003258865.1 Rhodoplanes roseus
GGGCCCCGGTCCCGGGCCTGCGCCGTCCCAGCCCGGCGTCACGACGACGCCCGGCATGTCGTAGGAATAATCGGGCGGCATGATCGTCGCCGGATTGTCCTGCGACTTCGCCGACCACGATTCGTGGAACGCCGGCGCCGGCTGCGGCGGCTTGTTCTTGTCGGGGTCGTATTCGAGACGTCCGACCCCCGGAAGATGTCCGCTGCTCGGGTAGAAGTGCACGAAACGCCGCCCGTTGTAGGCCGGATTGTTCAGGCCGCAGCACATCGGCTGGATGACGTTCGGGCCGAGCCAACCGGCCCGGTAGAGGCCCCAATCGCTCTCGACCACGGCATAGGACGCCTCGCGGCCGTTGACGAAGACGGGCACGTCGCGCCGGCCCGGAATCGCGATGACCGGGCCGTTGTCCTGGGCGACCGCGGGCGTCGCCAGCGTGGCGCTCACCAGCGCCGCGAATCCGATATTTCGCACCTGCGACATGCCCCCTCCTGTCCCGGTCGCATCAGCGGTCGCTCACCACGTGATCTGGCGCCACGTCGGTTCGCATCGCTGCGGGCCAGACGCCCGCTCTGTCCAGGACAACCCACAACGATCAAGATTCCCCTGGTTTCCTGATGCCCCGGCGGCCATTTCGCCCAGTAACCCTAATGGTTCCGGAGTCGTCCGAGGCCGCCCCGGCCCGACGAGGCCGGTGAGGACGCGGTTCGACTTTCGGCTAGCCGCGAAGATCCGGAGAGACTTGGCGGCCGGCGCGGCCTACACCTTGGGAGGGCCTGCAGCGCCACCCCCGAGCCGGGCCCGAACGAACAAAAACAGACACGGAAACGCCGAGGGACGACGCATGGTGGGCAGGGTCCGGGTTTCGCCGCGCGGCGCCGGCATGACGAAGGACGAGAAATTCGTCATCTTCGCCTCGTCGCTCGGCACCGTGTTCGAGTGGTACGATTTCTATTTGTACGCGACGCTGGCGCCGTTCTTCGCGGCGCTGTTCTTTCCGGCCGGCAACGACACCGCGGCGCTTCTGTCCGCCTTCGCCACCTATGCGGCCGGGTTCCTGGTGCGCCCCTTCGGCGCCCTGGTGTTCGGCCGCATCGGCGACCTGGTGGGGCGGAAATACACGTTCCTGGTCACCATCATCGTGATGGGCAGCGCGACCTTCTCGGTCGGCCTGCTGCCGACCTTCGACACCATCGGCTGGGCCGCGCCGCTGCTGCTGGTCGCGCTGCGGCTGGTGCAGGGCCTGGCGCTCGGCGGCGAATACGGCGGCGCCGCGACCTATGTGGCGGAGCACGCCCGACCGCGCCGGCGCGGCTTCGCGACGAGCTTCATCCAGATCACGGCGACGCTCGGCTTCTTTCTCGCGCTGCTGATCATCGGGCTTTGCCGGATCGTCATGGACGCGGAGAACTTCTCGCTGTGGGGCTGGCGCATCCCCTTCGTGGTGTCGCTCGTGCTGCTGGTGTTCTCGGTCTGGATCCGGCTCCGGCTGAACGAGACGCCGATCTTCCAGCGCATGAAGGAGGAGGGGAAAGGCTCGAAAGCGCCGCTGACCGAGAGCTTCTTCCGCTACCCGAACAACAAGTACGTGCTGCTCGCCCTGCTCGGCGCGACCGCCGGCCAGGGCGTCGTCTGGTACACCGGGCAGTTCTACGCGCTGTTCTTCCTGCAGATCACGCTGCAGCTCGATTACCTGCTGGCCTATGCGCTGGTCGGCGTCTCGTTGATGATCGGCACGCCGCTGTTCATCCTGTTCGGCTGGCTGTCGGACCACATCGGCCGCCTGAGGATCATCCTGCTCGGCTGCCTGCTCGCCGCGGCGACCTACATGCCGCTGTTCCAGGTGCTGACCAAGGCGGTGAACCCCGACCTGGCCGCCTTCCAGGAGCGCTCGACCGTCACGGTGTCGGCCGATCGTGCGACCTGCCGGGTCCACGTCTTCGTCGGACCGTGGTCGGACTTCTCGGACTGCGACCGCGCCCAGGACTTCGTCACCAAGCTCGGCGTGTCGTTCCGCCAGGAGCACGTCACCGACGCACCCGTCACGCTGACGATCGGCGACACCCGCGTCGTGGGATGGAGCCAGGGCCGCTGGCAGGCGGCGTTCGAGGGGGCCGGCTATCCGACCTATGCGGACCCCAGCAAGGTCGACTGGATGACGGCGGAGCTCGTGCTGCTGGTGATGGTGCTGTACGTCGTCATGGTCTACGCGCCGATGGCGGCCTTCCTGGTCGAGATGTTCCCGACCCGCATCCGCTACACGTCGATGTCGCTGCCCTACCACATCGGCAACGGCTGGTTCGGCGGCATGCTGCCGCTGCTCGCCACCGCCATCGTGGCGGCGACCGGGAACATCTATGCCGGACTGTGGTACCCGATCGCGGTCGCCGGAACGACCGTGGTGGTCGGCGCCATATTCCTGCGCGAGACCAAGGACGTCGACATCGCGACCGACTCCGGCGTCGACATCTCGCGGCGGGGTTGAGCGCCGCGTCGGCCGCCGCGTTGAACTGGCCCGACCCGGCTGGTAGAGGAGCCGACTCCCGACCAGCGTGATCGTGACCATGCCCCCTTCCCTGCCCCTGAAGACGCCCCTGGACGCCGTGCGGCCGCCGGTGGCCGACCGCAAGCCGCTGACCCGGCTGCCGCTCCTGGTCGCGATCCTGCTCGCGCTGACGGCGCTGCGGCTGGCGGGCTTGCGGCTGTCGCTGGTCGACCTGTTCTACGACGAGGCCCAGTACTGGTCCTGGGCCCAGAACCTCGCCTTCGGCTACTATTCGAAGCCACCGCTGCTCGCCTGGATCATCTGGGGCGCCGAGCGGGTCTGCGGCGAAGCCGAGTGGTGCGTTCGGGCGCCCGCGCCGCTGTTCTACCTCGGCACCAGCCTGGCCGTGTATGCGACCGGCCGCGCCCTCTACGATGAGCGGGTCGGCTTCTGGGCCGCGCTGATGACGGCGCTGACGACGGGCGCGGCGTTCTCGTCCCGCATCGTCTCGACCGACGTGCCGCTGCTGTTCTTCTGGGCCGTCGCCCTCTACGCCTACGTGAAGCTGCTGGAGGCGCCGCGCTGGCGCCACGCGATCCTGCTCGGCGTCGCCACCGGCCTCGGCCTGCTCGCCAAATACGCGATGGCCTATATCGTGCCGGGCATCGCGCTCGCCGCACTCGTCAGCCCGCGGGCGCGGGCCTTGCTGCGGCGGCCGCATCTCTGGGTGGCCCTGCTGGTGGCCGCCGTCGTGGTGTCGCCCAACATCGCCTGGAACGTCTCCACGGGGTTCATCACCTTCAAGCACACCGGCGGCCTGGTCATCGGCGAGGAGGTGCGCTGGAGCGTCTTGCGCGCCTTGGAGTTCCTCGGGGCGCAGTTCGGCGTGTTCGGGCCGGTGATCTTCGGCGCCATGATCGTCGTCACGGTACGGCTTCTGCGCGGGCGCCTGCCCGAGCCCGACCGGGTGATGATCGCCTTCTGCCTCTTCCCCATCGCGCTCGTCACCGCCTTCGCCGTGACGGTGCACGCCTATGCCAACTGGGCCGCGGTGGCGTTCGTCTCCGGCGTGGTGGTCGCGGCCGCGCATCTCGTCCGCGAGAAGGCGTGGGGCTGGATCACCGCGAGCCTGGTGGTCGGCGCCGTCGTGCAGGCGCTGCTGCTGGTCGGGGACGTGATCGCCGACCGCGTCGCGCTGCCGTTCCTCAAGAATCCCAACCCCTATGCCCGCACGCTGGGCTGGCGGGATTTTTCGGAGAAGGCCGGCGCGGCGGCGCGAGCGGCCGGCGTCACGGCGATCGTCAGCGACTCGCGCGGCGATCTCGGCGCCCTCCTCTATTATCTCCGCGACAGCGGCATCGCGGTGCTGTCCTGGCGCACCGAGGAGATCCCGTCCTTCGATCTCGGCCGCCCCTACGGGCCGCGGACGCCGGGCCCCGTGCTGATGGTCACGGCCTGCCGCGACCTCGACCGGATCACGCCGCTGGTGGAGAAGGTCGAGCCGCTCGGGCTCACGCGGACGGGCGACGGCACGGGCGGCCCGCGCGGCTTCCACGCCTTCCGCCTGACGGGTCCGAAAGACCCGCTGCCGCCGCTCGCGGTGTGCCCGTTCCCGTGACGCTCAGGCGGCGCGAGCCGCCGGCCGCATGATCAGCGTATAGAGCACCCACACGGTCAGGGCGGTGAGCACGCCGGACATCAGCACGTCCGAGGTGAAGTGCCCGCCCATGGCGATCCGCACGCCGCCGACCGCCAGCGACCACAGCAGCACGGCGACGACGCCGACCGGCCGCCAGCGGGCCGGCAGCAGCACGGCGACCGAGAGAAGCCACATGGCGCTCGACATCTCGCCGGACGCGAACGAGCAATTGGAGTCGCAGCGCCCGAACGGGCTCCACCACGGCACGAAATCGAGCGTGCCGCCGAACTGCGTCACCTCGATCGGACGCGGCCGGCCGCCGTGCGGCTTGAGGATGCCGTTGATGATCAGCCCGGGCGCCACCGCGAGCGTCGCCACGACGAAGGCCGCGGCCCGCAACGACAATGCCCGTGGCAGCCGTTCGGCCGCGACCCGCGGCGCCGCCAACCGGACGATCAGCGCGAGGCCGGCCGCGACCGCGACGACGCGCACCAGGAGGTCGTTGGCGTCGCGGATCGTCTGCAGCGACTGGGTGTGGGCATAGGGCCAGGCGCGCTGCACGCCGTCGTAGGCGAACGACGTCACGGCGAGGTCGAGCTGCGGCCAAAGTCCGAGCACGAGGCCCACCGCGACGCCGACGGCCAGGATCGCACCGAGCGCGAGCGAGGCGGTCCGGCCGGGCGGCACCGCGGGGCCGAGCGAGACGGTCGGCACCCCCAACGTGGCGGACGGACGTGGCATGAGGACTCCGGCGGACCGACGGGACAGGCCGGAGCGAGGCAGCGCCGCGCGGCGCCCGTTCGGCCGCCGCCCTTAAAGCAAGTCCGGCCGCCCGGTGGAAGAGCCGAGAGCCGGGACGCGGAGCCGCAGCCGGCCGGCCGCCTCGAACCGACGGCCCGTCGGCTCAGTGGCCGACCGGCTTCAGAACCGTGAAGCCGCCCGCCTCGAACACCGTCCGGGCCTCCGGCCCCGACAGGTAGGCCAGGAACTTCGCCGGCCCGTCGCCCTTGGCGGTCGCCGTCAGGGCGAACGGATAGACGACCGGCGGGTGCGAATCGGCCGGGAACACGGCGACCACCTTCACGCGAGGCTCCACCTTGGCGTCGGTCTCGTAGACGATGCCGAGCGAGGCCTCGCCGCGGGCGACCAGCACCAGCGCGGCCCGGACGCTCTCGGCCTGCGCGAGCTTCGGCTCGACCTCGCCCCACAGGCCGAGCTTCTCCAGCGCCGTCTTGGCGTATTTGCCGACGGGAACGGAGGCCACGGCGCCGGTGGCGAGCCGGCTGTCGCCGAGCGCCGCCTTCAGGCCGTCCTTGGTGAGGTCCACCTTCGAGACCTTGCCGTCGGTCGGGGCCACCACGACCAGCCGGTTTCCGAGCAGGCTGACCCGGCTCTTGGGATCGATCAGCTTGCGCTGCTCGGCCCAGTCCATCCAGTCGAGGTCGGCCGAGGCGAACAGGTCGGCCGGGGCGCCCTGCTCCATCTGGCGGGCGAGCGTCGAGGACGCCGCATACGAGAACCGCACCGGCACCGCGGAGGCGGCCGTGAACTGCTTGGCGATGTCGTTCAGGGCGTTCTGCAGCGAGGCGGCGGCGAACACCGTCACCGGGGCCGTCTCGGGGGCCGACTGGGCGCGTGCAAAGGACCCCGTCGACAGCGCGATTCCGGCCGCGACCAGGGCGTGGACGACCAATCGGATCATGGGAAGGCACTCCGTGAAAGGCGGAACGGCACGACGCGGGACCGGTGAGGCGACCGGGCGCTGCCGCGGCCGGGCCGCCATGCTGTATCCCGATTGATATAGCTATCGCAGCGCGGCCCGGTCAAGCAGCCGGCGCCGGGCCGCGCGTCGCGCCCCCGCCGAACCGGGGGGTCCCCGACGTGGCGTCCGCCGCCGACCTTTGTTATAGAGCCGAGGTCGGCCCGGCGGCCGCCGCCCCGCCCGGTGCGGACGGACGCCCGCGCCGACTGCCGAACACGGCGGGCCGGCTTAGCTCAGCTGGTAGAGCACCTGATTTGTAATCAGGGGGTCGGGGGTTCGAATCCCTCAGCCGGCACCAGCACTTAGGTCCCATTCGTTACGATTAGTTACGAATGGTGTTACAAACCCCGATTTCCGGGTCTGTTCCGGCCGCTCGGAACGCCTCCGCCCCTACCCGATTGACTCCGCATGCCGTGGACCGCTCCCCTATCCCGCCCCGTCCGGCCGCGAGGCCGCACGCCCCTGCGGAGCCTCGCCGAGGCCCGCGCTTATCTCCTGACGCTGCCGCCCGCCGAAGCGGCGCGGCCGGCCTGGCAGACCGCAGCCGGCCTGTTGATCACGGCAGCGGAGGCCGGCACCATGGCCGCGACCGAGGAGGCGACCGCGCAGCTCGAGCGGGCGTTGTTCATCGGCTACCGCCTGGACATGACCGGCTAATGGACCTTCGCCTTCGGCGCACGGAGATTCCGACCGGGACGCCTCTCGTCGACGACTGGCGCGTCACGCTCGCCGGCCACACGATCGGCCGGATCATGCGGGTGCAGCGCGCCGGCGCGGAATGGGTCTGGTTCTGGTCGTTCTACATCAGCCCGAACAGCACCGCCGATCGGGGTGACGCTGCGACCCTCGAAGCAGCCGCAGCGGCGTTCCGGGCCCGAGCCGAGGCGGCGGCGCCGTTCGATCCGCACCGAATGATCTACCTGCCCAGGGAGAACGAACGATGATCCGACCGCCCGGTTTCTATTGGGCCCGCGTCGACATCGACGGCGCAGGGCCGGCCGAGGAGCCGACCGTGGTCGAGGTCGACGGCGACGGCGACGTGTCGACGATCGGCCGCGACGAGCCGCTCGATCCGAACCGGGTCGAGTGGATTGGGCTCGCGGTTTCTCCGCGCGCATGACGGACCAGCCCCGGATCCGGCGCGGTCGCTTCCGGGGTGAGCCGGTCGGCGGCGCGCCCGCCGGCGAAGCGGATCACCTGGTGCGCTGCCCGGCCTGCGGGGGGTGGATCGACTGCCGCGATCTCGGATGGGTGCTCGACCACGTCGGCCCGCTGCCGCATCCGGCGAGCGACCGGGAGCAGTAGCCCGGACGCCTCAATGCTCGCCGTCCTCGAGGCGGGCGCGCAGATCCTCGACGGCCCGCCGCGTCTCGCGGCCCTCGTCGATCGACCGCTCGATCCGGTCGGCGAGCCGATTGAGCCGGTCGCTGGTCTCGCCGTGATGCCGGCCGTTGGCGGCGAACATGCGCTCGATCGCCCGCGCCGCCTCGCCGAGCTCGCCGTGCAGCCGGTCGAGCTGCTCGACCACGTGGCGTTCGGCGAGGCCGGCGCCGATGGCGGTCCGGCTCTCCGCCGGCAGCACGGCCGGGTTGCGCCGCGCCTCGGCACGCGCGCGCAGCACCGTGATCCAGGCGACCAGCACGGCGCCGCCGGTGCCCGAGCCGAAAATGGTGACCCACCAGGTGAGGACGTCGCCCGAGGTCAGCCCGACGTGATCCGCCATCGCCCCAGGGCCCCCGATCGGTATGAATCGCCGGCCCCACGGACCACGGAATGCGCCTCGAACACCGCCAGCACCGGATAGAACGCCAGCGCCGAGGGCGTGGTGCCGGGGTCGGCCCCGGCCCACAGGAGCCACCACAGGCCGAGCCACCAGCCGAGCCCCCAGGCCGCGCCGCCGGCCCGCAGCAGCGGCGAGCGCCGCCAGCGGCCGTTGATCCACAGCGCCGTCATCCGCATGGCCCCGATCGCGATCGACACCGCAGCCCACACCGGCTCGGGCGCGATCAGCACCAGCAGGCGGAATCCGGAGAGCCCCAAGGTCTCGCCGGGCAGCGCCACCGCGATGCCCCAGGAGATCATGAGGCTCGCCAGCAGCCACTCCGTCATGCGCGCCTGGATGTAGGGCGAGCGGTCTGGCATGCCGGGCCTCACGAGGCGCGATCGGCCGGCGCCGGCACCAGGTCGCGCTGTCTCGCTCGACCGGACGGCCGCCGCTCGCCGTGCGGCGTCACCTCGACGGTCGCCCGGCTGTGGCGGTCCTGCTCGTCGCGCGAGCGCGGCGCGGGCGGCGGGCGGAGCGGCGTCACGCCGGGGATGCTGTCGTCGCCGATGGGGGTGATCTCGATCTTCATGCGCTCGCCCCTATCGATCGGCCCGGGTCAGGATCCCGGTGCGGAACTTGTAGACGACGTCCAAGACGCCGAGCGCGACCTTGACCACCACCCAGAGGCCGCCGCCGATGGCGAACAGCCACCAATGCGTCACGCACCACTGGACGGCGCCGATCAGCGTGGTGGCGATCGACGTGATCGAGGCGGCCGTCTCGCCGACGCTCGCCATCGTCTCCTTGGCCTGGTCGAGGATGCCGCTCTGCTGGATGCCGCCGACCACCCCGCCAAAGCCCAGCGCCTTGCCGAGCCAACCGACATCGTCCAGCGTCTTGATCTCGGGGGAGCCCTGGGCGCGCAGCTCGGCCGCCGTGGCGCCGGCGCGGCTCGCCGCGATCTGGCGCGGCCCGGCCTTGGCAAGGGCGGCGCGCATCTCGTCGTCGACCTGGTCGCCCTCGCCCAGCCCGTGCTCGGCCCGGAACGTGCGGATCGCCGCGCTGGTGTTCGGGCCGGCGAGCCCATCGGGCCGGCCGACCATCGTGTAGCCTTTGGCGCCGAGCTGGCGCTGCAGGTCGTAGAGCGCCGGGTCGCCCTCGTCCGCAAGCCCGGGACGCGCCACCGGGGCGGCGGGGGGCGGCGCCGGCGCATCCCGACCCCGCAGCGCGGACCAGAGGGTGCGCAGCAGGCCGGGACGCTCGGGCAGCGCAATCGGCGTCGGCACGGTGGTGACGGTGGGCGGGACCATTTTGGTGACGCCGACGGAATGGTCGCCGGAGAGCGACAGGCCAAAGGCCAGCGCCTGGTCCCAGCGCGCCGTGAAGCCGCGCCAGAACTGAGCGCGCCGGCCATAGGCCTCGACCTCGTAGGCCTCGCGGGCGGCGCGCAGCGCGGGCAGCAGGATCGACGGCGGCATCGTGGCGGCCGCGGCCTTGGTGGCAGGACCGACGTCGCCGTCCTGGTCGACGCCGACGGCGCGCTGCAGCACCTTGGCCGCCCCGCCCCGTCCGCGATGGTGGATGGTGTCGCGCAGCATGAACTCGACGCCCGGGTCGCTGGTCCAGTCCGCGGCCGGCGCGGTGTCGCGCAGGATGTATCCGCAGGCCTTCGCCTCGGCCGCCTCGGCCTGGCCCGCCTCGATCAGCCCGGCGAGCTCGGCCGCCTCGTCCGGATGATAGCGATCGTTGAAGCCGGCCACCTCGTAGGTGCCGCCCTGATCGCCGGCCGGCAGGCGGTACACGGCGAGCCGGCCTTGCTTGTCCCGCCGCGCCTCGAAATCGAGGATGTGCTTCGCCATTCGGGTGCGCAGCGCGTCGCCGGTCGGCGGCCGAGGCTGGACCTTTTCTCCGTGGTCGGAAGCATGGTCGACGCCGGCCGCCATCCTGGCCCGCACGGCCGCGATCACGTCGGCCTTGACGACGTTTTTGCCCGGGCAGGCGTGCGTCGTCTTCTTGTCCTCCTTGTGCAGGCGGATGGTTCCGGGATCGAGGCCGAGCCGCGCGCACAGGATCGCGATCGCCGCCACGGCATTGGCGCGCACCGCCGCCCCGCGGCCCGAGGTGAAGGGCTCGCGATCGAAGTCGCCGAGCATCTCGACGCCGAGCGCGACGGCGTTCCAGCTCGGCGAATGCACGCCCGCCTTGGTGAGCGGCGTGAACACCCAAATCTGCCGGTCGTCGACGAACAGATGCGGCCCGGCGGACCAGTGCTGGTCGTCGCGATAGTAGCGCTCCAGGTTGGCGATGTGCTGCCGGGTCAGCCCGTCCGGCCGCTGCGCCAGCGACGGCGACGCCGTGTTGTGCAGCACGACGAATTGCGGCGTCCAGCCGGTCCAGCGGAGCCCGGCCACATAGGCCGCGAAGGTGGCGGGGGTGAACGACTGTCCGACGATGCCTTTCCAGGCCATGGCGTGCTCCATTGCTCCGGCGCGCGGGCCGGCGATCAGTCTCGTGATGTTCGGATGGGCAGCTGCCGGCGATCGGGGCCGGCGGCGGTGCGTCGTCGTGCTCGCGCGCCGGAGAATCGTTCAGGCGTAGACCAGAACCTCTTCCGGCGTGTGGGGCATGCCGGCATTGATGATGTCGTTGTTCGCCGTCGCCGTGCCGGCACAGACCGGCGCGTCGGTGAAGTCGCAGCCGATCACCTGACCGGTCGGGATGGACGGCCAGGCGAAGAACTTGTTGCCCGGCTTCACCAGCTGGAGCACGTAGGCCCCCTGATTGCCGGCCGGCGTGGTGACGTTCATCAGCATCGTCTGACCGTTGATGGTCTTCTCGTAGAGCACTTTCACTGCACCCTCCATGTCAGGACACCCGATTGATCGCGAGGTTGAGAGACTGCGGATCGGCGGGCTGGCCGGCCGCGTTCGTGACGGACACGATCACGAAGTCGTCGAACCGGTTTTCGCTCGGCACGCAGGCCGAGAAGCCGGACTCGTCGGTCCACGCCTGCGCGACGAAATCCGTCGTCGGCAGCGTCTCCGAGAAGAACACCCAATATTCGCCGAGCCCGACCCGCATCGCTCCGGCGACGCGCGCCCCGGTGGTGAAGCTCTGTACGTCGGCATCCGCCACCACGATCCGGGTCATGGCCCAGATCACGATGCTGGACGAGATGGTGCGGCCGTCGAGCGCGGCGACCTGATCTCGAAGCGCGGCGTTCTCGGCGGCGAGCGCCTCGTTCTCCGCGGCCAGCGCATCGGCCCGCGCCGCCTGCGCCGTGAGCGCGGCCAGCTCGGTACCGAGCAGTGCCGCGATGGCCTCGACCGCCAGCGGGGCGGCATCGCCGACGCGCCAGCGCGGCGATCCGTCCGGCTTGGTGCCGTCGGCCACCCACGCGACCTGATGAGCCCCGGCGATCGTGCCGTCGTCCTTCCCGCGAATCAGGATTTCGTAGATCGCCATTTTCCATGCACCTTCGTTGGTTCAACAGGCTTCGATCCTCTGTCATCAGAGGGCGAGCCAATAACTACCGTTGGAGCCGACAAGTAGTGTCACCACGCCGCCGCCCGTGACCTCACCGAGACGGCTGACGGTGCTACCGTCTGTCACCCAGGCCAGACTGCCCGCGCCGACCAAGGAGGCGCTTGGAAGCGTCGCGACCGTGTAGGAGCCAATGCGGGCGACGCCGGCCACGTGGAGTGGCGCCGTGGGTGACGAGGTGCTGATCCCGACATTACCGGCGTCGTCGATGCGAACACGTTCGGCGGTCGTCGCGGTTGCTTTCTGGGTCGTCTCTATTGTCAGATAAGTTCCATACGCGCTCGGACTGCTCCAATTTTCGGCAGCGTAGGCGCGGATCGCGGCTCGCCGCGCCGAAAATCCAGTTCCGTCGTGACCGTGCGCAGAAAGCTGGAACAACGCATCGTTTGCGATCACAGCGGTCGGGCTCGCTGGAGTCCCGTTGGCGCGCCGCAACAAATAGACTGGCATTCCGCCATAGCAATCTGTCGTATTGAATGCAGTCGTCGTCCCAACGACATGAAGATTGTAGGCCGGCGAAGCCGTCCCGACGCCGACCTTGCCGTCGGCCGCCTCGAAGAGACCGCTGGTCTGCCCGAGCGCGCCGGCGGAGCCCCATCGCGCCAGGCGGCCCGTGACGGCGCCGGAGAGCACCACGTTCGCCTTGGCCTGCCCGGCCGTCGCCCAATCCCAGGTGACGGTGCCGGTGTCCGTCACGACGCGCTCGGCCGAGAGGCCGGCCTGCGCCGTCTTCACCAGATAGTCGGCCCCGGCCGGCGCGCCGCTTCCCGGCGCCGCCTGCTCGACCCAGGCGCCGGCGACCTTGGTCCAGGTCTGCCACGGCGAGACGTCGATCTTGACCGCGATGTCGCCGTCGTCGCCGAGGCCGACGTCCGGCGTGGTGCCGCTGATCACGTACATCACGGCGCCGGATCCGGCGAGCGCGGCGAGGTACTCGCGGACCTTCGCCTGGGTCACGGCCGGATCGTAGCGCGACCACGAGCGCTTCAGCAGCGCGTAGGAGAGGCCCGACGCTGTGGCGCCGGCCCAGGGGAGATAGAGCTCGAGCGCCGCATTGCCCGTGACCGTCTTGACGACGCCGAGCAGGCCTTGCGCGTGGATCTCGTCGCCGACCTCGGCGACCGAGGCCCACAGCGTGCCGACACCGGTGACCGTGGTCGAGCCGTTGGTGACCGAGAGCGTGCCGGTCGTGTAGGGAGCGCCCAGCGCCATGGGTCAGGCCTTTCGATGGATCAGACGACGTTACGGGGTTCGAACAGCGCCATGCCCGGATAGGTCGTCAGGTTTTCAATGACCTGCCCGCCGGTGTTATAGGCGCTGTTGGCCGTGACCTGTTTCCATATCTCGAACGTGTATGCCGTTCCGATTGTCAACCGCTTCAGCAGCGCGCCGGAGATAATGCCCACACTATAAAAATAGTCCTGATTGCGGGCTCCGATGTCGATCTCGATCACCAATGTCGACGCCGCGTAGATACGCAAATAGAACCGCACGGTGAAATTCGCTTTGTATGTGCTCGTGTTTATGGCCGTCTCTACCGATATCGCAATCATTACGTTTCCGCGTTCCGGCGTGAAACTTCCGGCGGACCAATAGAACGCCTTGTCGTAGGTGGTTTCAAAGTTCGACGTCGAATAGGGGTGCGCGATCGAGACCGTGGTCGCGTTCCCGATGACGTTGAGATTGAGCGTCGCGGCATCGGCCGTGAGCTTGTCGACAGACAGCGCGCCGGCCGCGACCTTCGCCGCCGTGATGGCGTTCGCTGCGATCTTGTCCGACGTGATAGCGTCGGCGGCGATCTTGCCCGCCGTGATCGCGTTCGCTGCGATCTTGGCGGCGATGATGCACCCGTCGATCAGCATGTCGCCGCGCAACGCCAGCTTGGTGACACCGTCGACCGTGCCGATCGCGAACACCGGCACGGGGTCTCCGCCACTGACCCCGGGCTTGGCGACCTTGAAGTTGTCCGACACCACGACGAAGTCGCTGGTGGTGCCGTCGTTGACGACGTAGTAGCCGACCACGTAGCCGTTCACGTCGAGCGCCAGCGCATAGAGCGCTGTGAGCGTGCCGCCGAGCGTCTCGACGATCGTGGCGACCTCGGTGATCGAGGCCTGCAGGCTGCCCTTGACCGCGCTGACCAGCACCCGCACCTCGCGCTTGTCGATCGCGTTGGCCGCGTCCTGGTCGGCGGCGGCGCCGGCGATGCGCTGGGTGCGGAAATCGATCTCGGCGATCTCGCGGCCGAGCTCCTCGGTGACGTGCTCGCGCAGCCCATCGACCAGGGAGCCCGGTTTCACCGTGGCCTCGAAGGTTCCGAACGTGGTCTCGACGGTCGGGCCGGGCAGCCCGGTGGCTCCGATCGCCCAGGCCTGCAGCTTGACGGTGCCGCCCTCGACGTGGCGGATCGAATAGGTGCCGTCGAGCGACAGGCCCTCGGACACGATCTCCCAGGTGTCGCCGTCGTCGTAGCTCAGGCGCACCACGTAGGACGCGGCGCCGCGGGCCGCGGCGATGGCCCAGTCCATCACCAGGGCCGAGCCCTTGGCCACGGCCGCGGCGCGCACATAGGCGACGGTCGGATACTGCGGCGTGCGGATGTCGCCGATGCTCGGCACCACCGGCTCGGGCGGCATCGCGGCGCCGATCGCGGTCCACACCTCGGGCGCGTCGACCAGGGCCTCGATCTCGATGCTGTCGCGGCCCTGATGCGCGATGCGGCGCACCAGGTACTGCTGCTCGACCGTGGCGAGCGGCCCGATCAGCACCGTGGTCGGCGCCTGCGTGTCGAGCGCGACGACGGAGGCGAGCGACTGGCCATAGGCCGCCTCGACCGCGGCGACGTCGTCGGAGTCCAGCGTCACGACGTGCGGCGCTTCGGCGTCCGGAATCGTCACGGCCACCGGGCCCCACTCGCGGCCACGGCGGTCGCGCAGATAAGCGTAGAGCGTGCCGCCCTGATCCATCGGCGTGTCGAGCGTCAGCGTCGTGCCGCTGCGCGCCATGACGCCACCGGTGCGGCTCGATCCGCGATCGAGAAACCACATGTCGGCCAGGATCGGATCGCCGCGCCCGACCAGCCGGCCCATGCGGTCGCACGAGAAGGTGCGCTTTTGGCGGCGATAGTAGCCGGCGGCCGCTTTCCAGCGCGCGATGTGATTGGCGTGACTCCACGTCGTGACGCCCTCGACTTTCATCCGGGTCGGCGTCAGCGACGCTGCTCCGTAGGTGACGCGGGTCTCCCGGGTGCGGCGCGGATCGGCGTCGGGGCTGTACTCCACGATGACGTCGGCCGCGCCCTCGTCGCGCGCGATCTGCACCTCGACCTGCGACGAGCCGCGCTTGATCTGGCGGCGGCTGAACACGTGCCGGCGCACCGCCTTGGGTTCATCCCTCACCAGCGACCACAGCGAGCCGATCACGGCGGGCTCGGCGCGCATCGGGCCGAGCACCACGGCCGCCGCCTCCCACACCGAGACCGGGCCGCGGATCACGCCGTCATAGGTGTCGTGCTCGGACAGGCTCCCGGCGTAGCCCGCCAGCGTGTCGACGTCGACCAGCGACGGATCGAGGGCGCCGCCGTAGCTCGAGGTGAGCACATCGTGATAGGCCCACACGCATTTGCGGGTGGCCTCGGTGGCCCAGGCCGTGCCGTCCCAGACCGGCAGCTTGCGCGTGGCGCGCACGTAGAGCTGGCCGAACGCCGTGACGCCGAGTTGCTTGCCGCTGCGGATGCGCACCGCGATCTCGGTGACGTGCGGCCGCGTGACGGTGTCCGGGAAGTGGGCGCGCAGCCCCGACCAGATGATGGTGTTGATGCCCTTGTCCCAGTAGGGCTGCATGTTGCGGCCGCGCACCAGGTAGCGCCCGTCCGGCACCGTGACGTATTTGGTGTAGCGCAGCGCGCGGGTCGAGTAGACCGAGGCGCCGTCCTCGAGCAGCGTCACCCACGGCCCGGTCGGAACGTCGTCCTCGTCGCACGGCGCGTACTCGAATTTGAGCGACCAGTTGCCGGCGAACGGCTCGGACCCGCCGTTGTTGGCCACGCCCTGCGGCAGCTCGTAATCGAGCTGGATTTTCGAGGTGGTGGTGCCGACCTCGCAGACGGCCCACGGCCCGGAATAGGCCGGCGTGTCCTCGGGGCGCGGAAGCTCGATGCTGCTCACGCCCGGGTGGCTGTAGACCGAGCCCGGCACCAGCGTCGAGGTGCCACCCGGCGCAATGATCTCGACCGCGGTGTCGGGCGTATCGAACGGCGCGCGGATGCCGTCCTCGGCGGTCCACAGCCGCGAGGCGCTCTCGGTGCCGACCTGGATCTCGTGGACCTCGTACTCGCCGAGCCCCAGCGTCATGCGCTTGTAGAGCAGCACGTCGTCGCCGTCGTAGACGGTGTAGTCGGGCTGCGTCAGGTCGGGCGAGGACCAGAACCGGCCGTAGCCGACCGGAATGCGGTCGCCCGGCCGCGGCAGGTTGCCGCCGCCCGAGACGCCGTAGACCGAGCGGGAGTCGGTATCCGTCGTGTCGTTTGCTTTCGCCTTGGTGGCGAGCGAGATCGCGTAGGCGCCGCCGACCACGAGTCCGGCCTGGACCGCCGCGACCGCGCCGGCATAGGCGCCGGCCGAGAGAAGCGTGCCGGTGAGCGCCGAGCCCGCGCCCACGAGCGCCGGCGCGGCATACGGCGCCAGGGCGAGCAGCGCCAGCATGGCGACGGCACCGCCGATCTGCTTTCCGGTGTTGCTGCCCGCGGACGAGCCGCCGCCGAGCGGCAGATAGGTGATGAGAACGGTCTCGTCCGGCCCGACCCGGGTGCGGGTCCAATCGGCGCGGCACACCACGGTGTCGTCGGTCGCCGCGAACGCGCCGCCGGCCGGGTGCCGCGAGACGATGAACGGCCGGCGCGCATCGGCGTGCCGCGCCACGATGGCCGCGACGCTGCGCCGGCGGCGATCGAGCACGATGGGCGCGCCGACGGCCTGACCCATACAGGTGCGGGCCAGCAGCGTGGCGCCGTGGCGTTTAGGGGTGCGGGGCATCAACGGACCGGGACGAACCAGGTGGGGAGCCAGCCGCGGAGCGCGAGCTGGGCGAGGGAATCGAACACCACGCCGTGGGGCGCATCGGTGTGCAGCACGCCGCCGCCGTCGAGCGCGAGCCAGACGCCGACATGCTCGTGCGGCCGGCCGGAGCGGCGGCGCATCAGGACGAGGCAGCCGTGCGTGGGCCGCAGCGCCTGCTGCCAGTCGCCATGAGCCGGGTGCTCGGCGAACACCCGGTAGCGCTCCAGGCGCCCCTCCGCGTCGCAGGGCGGGGCCTCGCGCATCACGTCGGGCAGCGAGCGGCCGAACAGGTCGCGCTGCACCTGCTGCACCAGGGCGCCGCAGTGCAGCCCGGTGCGGTCCCAGGGGCGGCCGATCAGGGCCGAGACGTAGGCCGCGGCGTCAGTCATTCGCCAGAGCCGGGTAAGACTCGCGGTCGTAGGTGCGCAGCGTAAACGCCTGCGTCTCGACCTGCGGGAGCGACACGGTGGCCTCGGCCGCGGTGGCGGTGAGCGTGGCGACCCGGAGCTGCAGGCCGCTGATCACCTCGCCGGGCTGGGTCAGGTCCGCCGACGTGTAGACGCGCCAGGTGACGGCGAACGGCTCGGTCGCGGCGGTGGCGGCGAGCAGCGGTCCCATCAGCAGGTCGGCGGCGAGGTCGAGCCTGACCCGCATCGGCGTCGGCCCGTCGTCGTCGACCCCGGGCGGGATCACGCTGACGCCGAGCGCGGTGAAGGTGACGGGCGTGCCGCCCAGCACCAGCGGCAGGTCGATGTCGTCCTGCCCGTTGCACAGCACCCGGATCGGCTCGGCCAGCGTGACGTGGTCGAGCTCCAGCGTCTCGTGGCAGACCTCGCCGGCCGGCACGGCCGCATAGGCCTCGGCGATGGCATCGGTGAGCGGCATGATCAGGCGGCCGGGAAGACGAGTAGGGTGAAGGAGAGATCGTAGAGGTCACCGGACGCGGGCGGCGCCGACCAGCGGCCGCCGTCGATCTTCACGGTGCGGGTCGTATAGGTTCCGTCGATCGGCACCGACATGGTGAACCGGCCGGTCCCCCTCGCAATGTCGTCGCGCCAGAAGGCGCGGAAGATCGCCAGCTCGGCCCCCGACATCCTGAGCTTATAGGGCAGCCGCTCGATCAGCGTCTGCCCGCCGACGCGGTCGATCGGCGGCCCGTCCTCGACATCGGTCGACACCGCCGGCGCGACGAAGTCGCCATACGCGAATCCCTCGACCTGCGGCTGGTAGCGCGAGGCGAGGCCGGACGGCCAGCTGGGGAGCGCCATCGGATCAGCCCCGCAACCGCGGCCGGAGGCCTGCGGCCTTCGACGTGGCGCCGCGGCCCGAGCCGATCCTGCTGGCCACCATGCCGTCGACCGCCGATTCGATGTCCAACACGGTAGCGCCGTTGCTGTCCTGGCTCTGGCTCACCTGCACGCCCGCGGCGTTGTTGTTGATGATCACGGTGGTGCCGCCCCCGCCCTGCGCCGCGACGCCGAGCCGGCCGTCGCTGGTGCGGCGCAGCGGCATCACCGCCTCGGGCCCGGCCTCGCCCATCAGCCCGGCGCCCCTGGCCATCGGGAAGATGGTCGGACGGTCGACCACGCCGCCGCGGGCGAACGGGATCACGTTGCCGCCGGCGAACACGTTGCCGTTCGCGTTCGGGAGCAGGCCGGAGAGAACCGATTGCCCGCCCGGCCCAAGCCCGCCGAGGGCCTTCCCGACGAGATTCTGAAGCGACATTTCGATGAGCTTGTCGGCCAGCCGGTTGAGCGCGTTACCGAGCGCCTCGGTCGCGGACACCCCGTTCCGGATGTCGCGAACGAAGCCGGTGGCGAATTCGGTGCCGAGTTGGTTCAGCGTGCGGAGATCATTCGACCGCTGCGTGGCCTCACCGAGCGCCCTGGCATTTTCGCGGAGCAGCCGGGTTTCCTCTTCGGTCGGGGATCGGCCGCGAAGCCGCATTTCCAGGATCTTCTCCTGCTCGGCACGATACGCTGCCGCGGCGCCGACGGACATTCCGATTGTGGCCGTCTCGATCTGAAGCTGCCCGGTTTGCTGCTGCATCTGCAGCGTACCCAGAGCCTGCGCCCTGGTCAGCCGCAGCAGCGCCGCCTCTTCGGCCTGGGTGATACGCACCCCTGATGCCCGGGCCTGCGCGATCTCGATTTCCTTCTGCCGCACCTGATCGCCAACGGAGCCGATCTGCGCGAGGATACCGAGGCGCTGGGACTCGAGCGCGAGCTGCCGTTGCTGTACCTGGGGGTCCACGGTCGGCGGGCCTTTGAGGGACAAGGGGGGTCCGTATTCCTCCATCGGTCGAGGCTGTGGCAGGGGCGGGTTTTTAATCGCAGACGGAGCGCGCAATGCGGCCGCGCCCTGAAATCGCGCCGGCAGCGGTGGCGCGGACACGGCTGGCGGATACGACGTCGTCTGGTAACCCTTGCCGAAGACGAGTTCCCTCAGCTTCTCGCCGAGATCTTTCTCGAACGTAGCAAAGCCTTCCTGCGCTTTCTGAAAATCCGAGACAGCCTGAACTGTGGCCGAGCGCACATATAGGCTGAAGTTGGTCCACGCCTTGTTCCACGCCACGTCGAATTCGCGCGCCTTTTTGATCATCTCGTCGTTGGCCGCGCCGCCAAACGACGCAGCCTCTTCTCTGGCGCGGCGCAGCGCCTCCGGCCCGCCCTGAAGCAGGCGAACCCATTCCATCGTCGCGGGCAGGCCGGCCTGTTGCAAGATCTGCAGCCGCTGCTGATCGCTCGCCGCGTTCTGGACCAGGGACGCGACCCGATCCATGGCGTCGGCCGTGCCCTTGACCGTCTGGCCGTTGGCCCGCATCAGGTCGGCCAGAGACCCGGCGCCGCTCTTGGCCCGGTACACCTCGGAGGCAAAACTCTTCATCGCCCCGGAGAAATCGTCCTGCCCGATGCCGCGGAACGACGCCGCGGCCTGGAGCTTCGCCATCTCGGACGACGTGACCCCGGCGGAACGTGCCGTGTCGTCGAGGGTAAGCGCGAAGTCCTTCCAATATCGCCACGCCGCATAAGCTCCCGCGCCGAGCGCCACGGTGCCGGCGGCGAGCAGCGCGACCGGTGAGATCAATCCCCGGAGCTGTCCGATAAACCCCCGAACCGTGCCGTTCGAGCTCGTGAAGATGTCGGCGATCTGCGTGCCCTGTTGAGCGAGCACGGTGAATGGAGATTGCCCGCCGGCCAGCGACACGCCGACGTCCTGGATCTGGCGACTGAGATTTGTCAACTCGTACCGCGCGAGCCCGGTGCTGCGCGCCATGTTCTCGTTCGCCGGGACGACGCCGAGATAGCGACGGCGCGCCTGTTCGACGACGCGGGCGTGTTCCTGAACCGTCGTGATGCCCTGCTGCAGCGCCCGGTCTGCGATACCCTGCGCGCGTGCGAACTGCTGCTGCGCCCGATAGTTCTCATCCACCCGCTGACGCATCACGTCGTAGCCGCGGGCGACCGAGGTCTGGCGCCGAGCCGATGTCTCGGTCGCGGAGGCCATGGCCACGCCGGACGACGCCACGCCCTGCTGGGCTTTATCAAGTGCGGCGAGGTCCCGCGTCGTCTTGTCCAGGCCCTCGGTTCGGGCCCGGACGGTGACGAGGCGGATGGTTTCGGTCGTCGCCATGGTTACACCGGTTGTTTCTGCTCGCGGCGGAGGGCTGCCTCGGCCTCCCTGGCCCGCTCCTGCTCATCGCGCCGGGCAGCCAGGTAACGACCGTCCAGCGCCTGCACGAGGGCGGCGAAGCGGTCAAATTCGTCCAGGTCGTCGATCCCGTAGCGGACTGCCCATCGATCGATGGACGCAAATGGGATTGGTCCCTCGCCCATGCCGACCGAGCGGTCCGAAGAGAGCGTCGTGAACGCGTCCCAGACCATCGCGGCGCCCGGCGGCAGCACCGGGCGGTCGAGATAGCCGGGCGGTACCTTTCGGCCCTCGGCGAGCCATCTCTCGAGGATCTCGATCTCGCCGCCCCACGCCATCTGCCAGCGCAGGGCGTCGGTCAGTTTCCCAGGTCGGCCGCGTGCGCCGCGTCGTCGTGGCGACCGACCTGCATCGCCGCCCACAGCACGGCATCGCGCACGGCGGCGAGGTCGGGATCCGCGAGCACACGGCGCGCCGTATCGGGCGAATACGGCTCGTCCTCCCAGTTGCGCCATTCGAGCAGGATGGCACCGAGGATCACTTCGGTCTCGATGCGGTCGAGCTCCTCGATCGGGATGCCCGCCGGGTCGGTACGCAGCTTGGCCGGCAACGCGCGGATCAGCTTGTTGCGGAGCGCGCGCGCCGAGGCGCACTGCGCGCCCCGAACCCGAACCTCGAAATCCCCCATTTCGGGGATGTCGCCGATCCAGGCGCCGCTCTCCTGGCGGGCGGAATTCGTCTTGATGTCGGCCGTCTTCATGGGTGCCTCACGAGCCCGCGGTCGGGGCGACCTCGGTGATCGCCGAGGTGATGCCGAGCTGGAAGGTCTTGGTGACGAGGGAATCGTTCTCGCCGCCCGATCCCTTCTTCGAGGTGACCAGCGCCATGAAGTAGTCGATGCCGTCAGTCCCCGTGGCGTTCAGGCGGTCCGGGTTCACCACCTTGAACGGGTAGTACAGGTTCGTCGCCTCGGCGGCGATGAGGGCCTGCTGGCCGGTGTCGGCCGGATCGGGATAGACGACAATCTCGGTATCGCCGGCGTCACGGGCGCCCTTGGCCTTGCGGACCCGGGCGTCTCCGACCACAGCGCCGCTCTGGATCGACGCCTGGTCACCGTAGCTCGGCACGCTGCGGACCATGCCGATCTCGACCCACGTGAGACCTGCATATGCGGCGGCATCGGCCGGCGTGCTGACTTGACTCGGGCCGATATAGATCTTGGTGCCGGAAGACGAGCGAATGTTTCCCATCGGAATGCTCCTGTTGCTCTGGTGATCAGGCCGGCGCGCCGGTCGCGGCCTTGGACGGGCGCTTCGCGTCGACGGAGACCGCGCCTGCGGCGATGCGGCCGAGCAGCACCGGATCGTCCTCGCGCACATCGATGTCCGCGGTCTCGCCGGGGCGGACCGACGCGGTCGGCGGCACGCCGTCTTTCGGCTTGCCCGGGATGACGAAGTCGAGCGTCTGCCGGGTGTGGTTGGTGATCCTGGGCATGGGGGCCTCCTCTCAGGCGTCGCGGAACTGGTATCGATAGGGCACGACGACGGCGGCCCGGACGTAGTTGCCGCTTTCGTCGTCGATGTAGGGCGTGCTCGGCACGAAGGTCTCGACGCCGGCGAAGGCCGTGTCTCGGAACAGAGCTGCCAGCGCGTCCGCCTTCGTGGTGACGTCCGCGTGGCCGGCACCGCGCGCCATGTGAAGCACGAGCCGAAAGCCACCCTCCTCCCGGTACAGCCGATCGGTGACCGGCATGCGTTCGACATTCGAGGCCGGGAACTGCACGGCGATGTACGGCGAGGCGTCGGCTGGCGCTTCATCCGTGATGTTGGGGGGCACGACGGAGATGCCGTCCCACGTCTCTCCGAGACGAGCCAGCACCGCGTCGATCACGGCTTTGGAGGCCATGGCTAAACCGTCACCACGACGGCCGGCTGCCGGCGCAGCCAGTCATTGCGGCTCTGCGCGCTGGCGTGGCCGCGATGCCCGATCCGGGTGCCGCGCGCCCACGAGTCCAGAGCGGAGGTCCCGATCAGCGACCGATAGGAGAAGCGCACCTTGGCGACGTTGCCGAAGCGCCGGGCCGCGAGCATCGCGACGACCTGATAGACGCCGTCGGGCGCCTGGTTCGAGAGACCCCGCTCGATCTTGCGGGCATACGGCTGGGCATTGACGAACGCATACTCCGCCGCGTCGGGCGCCTGCTCGCCGGAGCGAACCTCTACGCCGTCGGCCAGGAGGATATGGCTCGCCGCGTAGCGACCCGTCAGCTTCGGCGAGTGCTTGACCAGCGCGTCGGCGATCCAGCCGAACACGTCGATGAGCAGATCGAACTCGAAGACGATCGTGCCGCGGTCTGGATTGATGGACTCCAGGGCGGCGCCGGCGCGGCCGTCGACGAAGGTCTGGTGCGATGGGATGCGGCCGAGCGCCGCGCGGTTCTTGTCCTCGGCGGCCTTCAGCTCGGCCCGCGCAACCTCGGCGATGGCGGCGCTGCGGGCGTTCGGCGAGAGGTCGTCGCGCAGGATCAGCTCGACGTCCCGGCTGATCGGGTCGATGTTGGTGGTGATCATCCGCGCACCAGTAGCTCGTAGGCGACCAGCACGCCGCCGAGGCGTCGAGTGGAATCGTCGACTGTCTCGATGTTGAGCACCCGGCCGCGCACCACGAGCTTGTCGCCCGCGCGCAGGGGCGGAGTAAGGGTGACGTGCTCCGCGAGCAGGATCACCTTGCGATCACCCTGCTGGATCCCGGGGACAATCTCGGACGGATCATAACCTGTGATTCGCGCGAGGGCCTGGACATCGGTCGGCGCCGCTGGCGACGGGTTGAGGCGGCGGACCGTGATGGTCTCACCGACCTCGGCGAGCGCCGCCCGGTAGGCCGCCAGCGTCTCCGCCACGGACACCATCAGCCGTACACCTGCAATTTCAGCAGCAATCGCATCATTACGCCCTCCAAGACCTTGGAGGCATTCTGGCTCACGACGTACTGGACGCGCCGGACGTCGGGCACCTCATCGCTCGACACGGTCAGGTCGCGCGTCATCATCGGCAGGATCTGTCGAACCCCGAGCGCAATCGCCCCGACGATTCCCTTCGGCATGAGGTCCACGGGCGTCGCCGCGTAACCCGCGACGAAACGGATCCGCACCGACTCGATGTCGCCCCGCGTCGCCGGCCAGGCGCGATTCCACACGGGAGCGATGAACGAGTAGCCGAGCGGGCGGAGGAACACCCGGTAGTCGTCGTGCTCGGCCAGCACCTTTTCGACACCCTGCGCATCGTCGTAGACGACCGAGACGATCGACGTGCAGGGCGGGTACGGCAGGTCGATCCGGCCGCACCCGAAGTCGCTGCCCCGCAGCTCCCATGTGGCGGGCCGCAGCGCCCGGCTCAGACACCCATCGGAGGCCGGGTCGATCTCGGCCACCACGGCGTCGCGAGCCGCCTCGATCACGGCGTCGGCCGTCTCGGCCCCGAGACCGAGCATGGTCTTGAGCGTCGCCACGGAGACGACCTCGGCGTCCGGCGCCGTGACGAGGACGGGCGTCATGGGCATCCCACCGATCAGCCGCGGGCGTGCTTGCGGCCGGTGTGCCGCTCGCTCTTGTCGGGGTCCCTCTTCGGGTCGAGGTTGGGCTCCTTCTCGGGCTCCTTTTCAGGATCGGGCTCGGCGACGGCCTCCGACGGCTCCTGCTTCGCGGCCGCCGTCGCCTCGACCTCCGCGTCCAGCGCGTCGTCGACGTGGACGACGCCGGCCGCGACGGCGCTCCTCATCTGGCCCGCCGTGAGGTCGACCGTGGTTCCGGCCGGCAGGCGCCGACCGTTCAGGATGTACTCGGCGATCAGGGTACGCTTGGTGATCTCGGCCATGCCCGGCCTCCTGTCTGGTTCGGGTGAGGTCAGCCGACCACCTGGTCGACCGAGGCGGCGTTGCCGGCCGTGGCAGCGCCGCGGCGGTAGCCGATGCCGAGCAGCAGCGCCGACGACACGCTCGCCGCCGTGGCGGTCGTCACGGAGAAGCGGACATGGGTGAAGTCGTTCGCCACATCGAGATCGGCGGTCCGCACGTTGACGATCGCCTGCTTGTTGCTCTTGTCCGTGCCGGCCTGCGTCCATTGTGAGATCGCCTTTCCGGTGATGTCCTTGGCGCCGGTGCCGCTGGCGTCCTTGGCCTGCTGCAGCTTGGCATCGACCGTGGCGCTCGACCCGAGCGCGCCGGCCTGCAGAACCGCGAGGACCGAGCTCCAGGCGGACACCGGAACCCACCCGGACGTGACCGTGCCGGCGGAACGGGACACGGGATCGAGGGCGGCCAGGACGGCGACGCGCTCGCTGGCTTTCGTGATCGACATGATCGGTCTCCTGTTTCTAACGAGGGGGGCGAGCGCCCGGCGATGCCGGGCGCCCGTCGAGCCGGTGATCGGATCAGCCGGCGGGGACGTCGAGCACCACGAAGGGCGACACCTGATAGCCGTTCTCCTCCTTGAACGGCGCCTGCAGCCAGGGCTGCCCGTCGACGTTCCAGAAGATCTTGATGACGGTCTTGTTGTTGATGAAGTGAACGTGCTCGGAGGCCGCCACGAACGGACCGGATCCGTCCTTGATCAGGTAGTAGGACCAGTCGGCCAGCACCACGTCGCCCTTGGTGCCGAGCGCCGGGGCCCGGTTGTTCCAGCGGACCGGATAGCCGAGCAGCGTGCCGGCGAAGCCGTCCCTCGCGTTCTCGTGCCAGATGTAGTTGTCGTTCGGGTCCTTGAGCTGGGCGATCTGCGGAAGGGCGGACTGCGGCAGCGACCAGAGGGGCGCCCCGCCCCGCATCAGCAGCCGGGCCACCATGTTCACCAGATCCGGATAGTTCACCTGGTTCGCAGTGGCCCGGTTCACGGCGTAGGCGGCGCCGGCGTTGATCGCCCCGAGCGGCTTGCCGACGCCGTTGCCGCGCAGGAAGGCGTAGTCCTCCGCCGCCAGGACGGCGCCGCGGAGCAGGTTGCGCAGAAGCGCATCGGCCGCCTGCCAGTTCCGCAGCAGCTTGTCCGTCACCACGATGTGGCCGGCGATCTCGTGCGGCTCCAGCGTCACATCGGTGAGAGCCGCGTCGGTCTGGGGCTTCGCCGCGCCCTCCGCGATCCACTGCACCTGCACGCCGCCGTACATGTTCTGCGGGTTCGTGCCGGACTGGTCGAGGGCCGGGAACGTGAGCGGGGCATCCGGCGGGTCTCCGGCCGGGATCACGGTCGCGCGCGGGCGGATCATCGAGTCCTGAGCCTCGATCCGCATCAGCTCGTTGCGGAACTGCGGCGGAATCGCGAATCCGCCGGTCGTTCCAGTGTCCATCCGCATGTCGTTGGCGGCGGAGAGGTCTTCGCCGGAGCCGACGCCCTCGATGTAGCTGAGCCGCGGATCGTTGCGGGCGAAGCGCACCGCGTGAAAGAACTGGCCGAGACTCTCGAACTCGCGCCGAGCCTCCGGGCCGGGCGGGCGAACGATGCCGCCGCCCCGGGCGGCCGCCGGACGGACCGAGTCGAGCTGGGCCGTGCTGGCCTCCAGCAGCTCGGCCCGCTCGACGCGTAGGTCGAGCGACGCCTTTTCGGCCTTGAGCTTGTCGAAGGTCTCCAGCTCCTCGGCCGTGAGATCGCGATCCTCGGCCTCGGCCTTGTCGATGATGGCCTTCATGTCGGCCACCAGCTTCGCGCGCTTCTCCAGCAACGCCTTCAGCATGTCATGTCTCCTGAATTGCCGGCACGAGTCTGCGATCGCTCACGCCGGCCGGTGAGCGTTCCGCGCCGCTGAAGGCGGCTGGTTCAAAGCGAGAGGGCGCGCCTCTCCCGTTGCGTGGCGAAGGCGCGGCGGCGCGACGGCGCCGGCTGGTGCAGACTGGCGCCGAAGCGCCGCAGGGTGTCTTCCATGGTGCCGATCCGATCGGCCATGCCCTCGGCGACCGCCGGCTCGGCCAGAACCATGTCTCCCTGCCCGAAGCCCTCGCGCACGGCCGCCTGCGAGACGCCGCGATTGCGCGCGACGGCCTTGACGAACATCCCGTAGGCGGCGTCGACGCGCGCCTGGATGCGGGAACGGGCGTCGTCCCCGAGCGGCTGATACGGATTTCCGTCCGTCTTGTAGCGGCCAGCCGAGATGAGGGTCTTGCGCACCCCCATCCTCTCCATCGCGGCGGAGACGTCGTCGTGCACGCCGAACACGCCGATCGACCCGACCGAGCCGGTCGGGGTCACCACCATCTCGTCGGCCGCAGACGCAATCCAGTAGGCCGCACTCGCCGCCGTGGCGTCCACCTGGGCGACGATCGGTTTGGGCCCGCGCGCCGCGTGGATCATGGTGGACAGCTCGTCGGCTCCGCTGACCGCCCCGCCCGGCGAGTCCACGTCGAGGACGATCGCCTTGACACCTTCGTCGCGAAGCGCGGCCTGGAACATGCGCCCGAAGCCCTCGGCCGAGGTGCCGCCCGAAATGTCGCTCATGAGGTTCATCCGGCTGGCGATCACGCCTCGCAGCGGCAGCACGGCCACTGCACCATCCCGGCGAGCGATTGCTTGCTCCTGGACCTTGGTGATCCGCGCCTCGATCTCTTCCGCCGACAGCTTGGCGCCGGCGGCCTGGTCCTGCAGGAAGGCGAGAATCTCCTGAAGCTTCGATTCGCGGAGCGCCCAGCGCTCCTCGGTGACGGCGGCGACGATGTGGGCGTACCTCATGCGGCCTCTCTGGTGTCCTCTGCGCCGTCCGCAGCCGGGGCCGGCTCCGGTGCCTGCGGCCCACCCGGCGCCGGCGGATTGATGGCACGGTCGAGCGTGACGAAGTTGGCCGGGACGAACCGGTGGTCACCGTCCGGCCCGATCGGGTCCATGTCCTCGAGGGCGCAGATCTGGTTCGGCGTGAGACCCGCCACAGCGAACATTTCCTTGTAGAAGGCGGCGCGAGCGGCCGTGTCGCCGCGCAGCATCGCGTTCATGTTGAACTTGACGTAGAGGCCGGCGGCACGCTCCGCTTCGGTGAACAGCTTCCAGTTCAGCTCCTGCTCCCAGGCCTGCACCCACGGGTCGATGGTCTGCCGGACGAAGCCGATCATCAGCTGCTCGATGCCGCTGCCCCAACTCGTCGTCTTTTCATGGCTCTGCAGGAGGACCAGCGGGACGTCGTACATCCGGGCGATCTCGGCGATCTGGAACTCGCGCGAGCCGAGGAACTGGGCGTCCTCCGGCGGGATGGTGGTGTTGACGAATTTCATGCCCTCTTCGAGCACCTTGACCCGATGCGCGTTTTCGAGGCCTCCCTGGCGCTCGAGCTGGGCGCCCGGATCGGTGCGCTTCTCGGACGAACTCCCGAGGTTCTGCCGCGCGGTCGCCGACAGCTGCCCGGGGTGGAGCAAGAAGCCTCCCGATTTGGCGTCGTTGCCAAAGAACTTCGCGCCGAACTTTTCCATTGCGAGCGCCATGCCGACGGCCTGCCGCGCGAGCGCGATCTGCGACTGGCCGATGTAGCCGTCCTGGCTCAAGTCCATCACGTGAAGGACGTCGCCGTAGTCGAGATCGTGCTGGCGACCGTCGATCGACGTGCGGTACACGAGCCGGTCCTCGATCCGAACCGGACGCGTGGACCAGGCAAGCAAGGGCCAGAGGCCGACGGCCTGGCCGCGGTTGTTGCGCTCGATCTCGATGTAACCGTTCCCCCACAGGAGCGCGTGCGCCTGGATGGTCTTGCGCAACGTCCGTGAGTTCATGAAGTCGTTCGGACGAAGCCCGAGGCGCTGGGACAACGGATGATCGAGCACCTCCGCTGCGCCGCCGGAGGACGTCTTCTGCAGAATCTTTAAAGGGAACCGCGCGATCGGATTGGCGATGCGGTTGATGCAGGCATACACTACGGGCAGGTGCAGCGCCGTGTGCTCGGAAACCGGCACGCCCGCATCGGTTTTCGCGCCGCCGATGGCCCGCAGGAGCCAGTGCCGATCGTCGGACACCGGCTGGGATGCACCGAAGGCCGCCGCGGCGAGATCGGGCGACACCCAGCCGGCGAGACGCCGGCGAAGACGAGAAAACATCAGAGATCGACCTCGATGAGACCACGGGTTTCGTAGACGGAGGGACCGCCGTGCGCCTCCGGGTTCCGGCTCATCAGCTGGACGGCGCCGAGCACCGCGATCAGCGGGTCGATCTTCGCCTCGCCGGCCGCCGCCTTCTCGATGACGGTCGCGTTGCCGCGCTGCTCGGGCTTCGCGTTGCCGACGATCCAGGCCATCATGGCGCAGCCGGCGTGCCAGAACGTGCCGTCCTTCAGCTTGCGGGCGAGGCCCTTGACGGCGCCCGACAGACGCCAGCCCTGCGGCACCGCGACCACGAGATCGCCTTCCATGCCCTGCGCGGCGAGCGCGTCGATGATGTGGGTGACGCCGGCGGGATCGAGACCGATGCCGGCCTTCTCTGGCAGCAGGCCGGCGCCGTGCAGCTTGGCGCAGATCGCGGCGACATCCTCGAAGTCCTGCGTCGCGTGCTCGCAGATCACCAGGTCGCCGGCGCGTGCGAAATCGAGAAGCCGTGGCGCGATCCGCTTCCGCCGGTCCAGCACATCGGGCTGCGCCCAGGCCTTCGCCCAGCACAGCCAGTCCCGCGAGGCCCGGTCGCGGCCGATGACGGCGAGGCCGAGCAGATCGTCGAGGCCGCCGCCGTCGATCGACACCACGGCGACGTCGCACCGCGCGATGAGGGCGTCGAGCGTGATGCTCTCATCGCCGGCCGCGCCCCAGTAGGCCGTGCCCTCCCAACCGCCGAGCGCGACGCCGATCTCGACGTTGAGGTGCTGGCTCGCCCAGCGGCGCTCCTCGACCGGCCCCTTCTCCCGGGCCTCGTGATAGCCGGCCAGCATGGCGTCGAGCTGGAAGATACGGCCGAGGCTCGGCATCACCATCGGCCAGTTCGCCGGGTCGGCCCACGGCTTGGTCTCGTCGAGCTGCATCGAGGCGGGAAACTCCCACAGCAGCGGCAGCATGCGGGCCTGCGCGATCTTGCCGTCCCGCACGGCGCGCGCGTAGTCGAGCTCGGTGCGGAACACTCCGGCCGGCGGCTCGTCGCTCTGGGTCGAGATGATCAGCATGAACGAGTTCTTCTTGGCCTGGAGGGCGCCGCGAATCTGGCCGAGCACCCGCGCCGCGTAGTGGAGCGAGCCCATGATGTGCAGCTCGTCGATCAGCACCATGATCGGCTTCGAGCCGGTCATCACCCGCATGTCGAAGGTCTTGATCTTGACGAACGCCTTGTTGCGGCGGTCGCGGATCATCTTGAGGTGCTCGATGACGTGGAACCGCTTCTGCAGGTAGCCTTCCTCGTCGGCCTCGATGATGCCGGCCGCCTGCTGAAAGGCGAGGTCGGCGATCTCCTGGGTCGGGCCGATGAACAGCATCTCGCCGCGCGGCACCTCGTTGACCAGCAGCGCCGTCATGATCAGGCCGCCGCCGTTGGTCGTCTTGCCGTTCTTCTTGCCGACGAGCGCGAAGATCTCCGGGACGTGCCGCACCCCCTGGTCGTCGAGCGAGCCGAAGGCGGCGCGGATGATGTCGCGGAACCACTCGCCCGTCGCCTCGCCGAACGACGGCTGGCCGGCGATGTCGGGCACGCGCAGCTTGTCGAAGATGCGCACCGCGCGGTCGGCTCGCGCCTGGTTCAGCGGCAGCGGCGGCAAAAGCGAGCGGCCCGTGCGCAGGCGGTCCACCCAATCCGGGCAGGCAAACGACCAGGTCTGATTCATGATCAGTTCGGAAGGTCGCCGCCTTCGAGGAGGTCGCCCCACCCCGTGGCGGAATGACCCGTGCGGGCTTCGGCCTCGAGCTGCGCCTTCTTTCCGAGCGGCGCTTCCTTCGGCGCGGCGCGCGGGACCGGCGGCGCGGGATTGCCCTTGTCGTCGATCAGCTCGAGCAGCTTGGTCGCCGACAGTCGGTCGCCGAGCCGCATCTTCTTGAGCAGCACTTCGAGGGCCATGCCCTCGATGCGGTCGGCGCCCTCTTCGAGCTCCCGGGAAAAATACTTCCGCAGCGTCTTCTCGTCACAGCCGAGATAGCGGCAGATCCGCTGCTGCGTCCAACCCGACGCCCGGAGCAGACAGACAAGCTCCTGATTCTCCTTCGTCTTCGCGAACGACGGCCGGCCCCACCGCTCACGGATCGCTGTGACCGGTGCGCCGAACAGGTCGACGTCCGGCGCCGCGGCCGACCCGTCGTCCGAAAATCCGTCGCTCACGGAAATAAAACCTCCGAATGGGTACCCAACCGGTCCGCGGCCCTGCGGGGGGTGGACTTTCGACCCCCCCTACCCCTGGGCGAGGTCCTCGCGCTGGCCGTGCTCGTCGTGCCAGGCCTTGCTGACGGTTTCGAGATTGGCAGCGTCCCAGAAGAGGGCCGGGTCGCCTCGATGGGGGACCACGTGGTGGACGACGGGACTGTCCGGAGAGGGCTCGCGACCGCCCAGCACGATGCCGGTCCGCTGGCAGGTGCATGCGTCTCGAATGATCACGTCGCGTCGCAGTGCTCGCCAACGTGCCGTCTTGTACCAGGAGCGCCACGGCTGTTCACCGCGTCGCCGACGATCGTATGCCTGTTCGTCACCAGGAGGCGCAGCGAGCGACATGCCGATCGACGTGAGCCTGGGGGGCGCTGCCTTGAGACGAGCCATCCTGCCTTATGAACGCCAAAGCCCCGGAGCATCGCTGCTCCGGGGCTTTGAACGTCACGTCGACTACAGCGCCGTTGTGAGTCTCGTCGATCCCATGCTTCGCCGGACTACTCAGGGCTATGGCCTGAGGTCTGCGTCCGGTGCCTGCATCCCCGGACCCGCCCCGATGGGGGCTTGGGCTCCCCTGCCCTTCAGGCGTTCGGCTCGATCTGGTCGTCGGCGACCACGATTCGGCCCATCAGTCCACCCGCGTCTACGACGACGCGCCCGTGCGCGTCAACGCCCTCCACCGTGGCGACCACGCCAGCCCAGACGTCGACGATGAAACGCACCGCCTCGCCGATCTTGTAAGGCCGCCCGGCCCGGCCGCCCATCGCCCTGTGTTCGTTGATCTCGGCGACCGCGCTGCGCAGCCGGTCCATCTCGGGATCGCTGATCATCACCAGACGGCGACCGAGCATCATGAAGCTGTGGATACCGGGCGAGCGCAGCACCAGCGCGTGCTCGAAGTAGGTGGCCGGCACGAACAGGTAGCCGCGAAGGATCGGCACGTCGACGGTGATTCGCTGCCGAGCGCCGCCGCCTCGGTGGGTCCGCCACTGCCGCATCATGGGCAGCCATGTCGGCACGCGCCCCTGATGCCACAGCCAGGCCCGCGCCCGTTCCTCGCTCTGCGGCTCGACCAGCGCCACCACCCAGGCGCGGAACGCTCCGCCGTCCGTCGACCACTGGCCCTCGTCGCACGGCGGCGACGACCGCATGGGCGCCCGGCCCACCACGGCGCGATGATCTTCGTCGTTGATCGCCAGCATCGTCGTCACCCTCGCCCTTCCCTCGCCAGCTCGTCGGCTGCAGTCGCGTCGATCGGATCGGTCGCCGGGGGGCCGGTGCCGATAGGGCCGGTGCGGGCCGGCGGCCAGTCGCAGGGGACGCGGGCGCCCTCGCGGCGCACCGGCGCGTCGTTGATCGTTTTCGACATGGTTCGCAGCGTCGTGGTCTGCCCGGGCACCCGCTCCCACTGCGCTTCGAGTTTGACGCCGAGCGGCCGCAGCCACTCGGCCCAGCGGATGAACTTCGGGGTGTTCGGCTCGACGATCGGCCAGTCGGCGATCGGCACGGCGGCGAACGGCGCCAGCGCCGCGACGTGGTCGGGCAGCGGCGCCATCCAGGCGCCCTCGCCGTCCTGCCCGTCGCAGCGCGCCGCCGGCGACATCGGGCGACGCCGGATGGCGGCGAGCACGCTGCGGCCCTGCCACTCGGGCGAGCCGCGCCGCACCCAAACCGGCAGCACGGGCTCGGCCGGCGCGAAGCGCGCGTGCTCGGCCCACAGCGCCGGGTCGCGCAGATACCGGGCCGGATCGAGCACCGATTGCCGGGGGTTGCGGCGCCGCTGCTCGGCGAGGCCGCGCGCCCCCGTCGTCGCCAGCCGCCGTTCGTCGGCCGACAGCCCGGCCCACAGGCGCACCACCTCGGCCGGCCGGTTGGACGATGCAGGGTAGGTTCGCCTGAACGCTTCCAGCCCTTGATCGGGCAAGACCTCGATCGACTCGTTCCCTCGCCCACCCTGCGGCGTTTCGCCGAGGGAGGGGGCTTTGGGGGTAGGTAAAGGACTCTTGGACGGATTCTTCTTCTGTGAGTCGCACGAGTGAGACTCACCCAGTCTCACGGGTGAGACTCGCACAGTCTCAATTTGAGACTCACCCCGAGTCTCAAATTGAGACTCACCCCCCTCCGACAGGGCTTCCGGCGCGACCTCCGCCGGCTCGCCGCGCTCGCCCTCGCTGCCACGCAGCACGATCTCCCGGGCCTCGGCGTCGCCGTCACGCAGCCTGATCACGCGGCGACCGGTCTCCCGGTCCTGCGCGATGTCGTAATCGGCGACCGCGTCGAGGTTCAACCTGATCTCGTACTCGCGCTCGCCCCTCTCCCCGTGCCGCAGAAACCGGGTGATGAGGCCGACGCGTTCGAGCTCGTCGAGCCGGCGGAACACGGTCGCGCGCGACTGGCGAGAGATGTCGGCGATGTCGTCGGGATCGGCATGCCGGCACACGCCGCGCTCGTTCGCCCGATCCGCGATCACGAACAGCACGATCTGCGCGGACGGCCCGTCGGGCCGCTGCCGCATGGCCCAGTTCATGGCGACGATGCTCACGGCTCGCTCCCCGGCGCATCGTCGTCGGGCACGAAGGTGCCGGCGCCGAACCATCGCGTCTCGTCGCCGACGAGCAGCAGCTGACCCGAGCCCCACGGCATTACGGCCTTGACCTCGCCCTGCGGAACGCGCCGCTCGCGCACGTCGACCGGCTCCCAGCCGGGCCCCGGCTTGACGCGATCGCCGACGGCGAAGTGGGGATGCACGTATGGCCGCTTCGGCGGCACGGGCTCCGCGGGCGGCGGTGCTGGCACTGGCACGGGCGCCGGGGGCGCCGCGCACGCCGGCGCGGCAGGCGCCTCCGAAGCGGCCGGTGGTTTGAAGCTGAAGAGATCGGGGCCGGTCACGATCATCCCCGCTGGCGCATCTCGCCGCCGGACGCCTGCCGCGCCTCGCGCAGGATGTCGCCGACGCTGTTGCGGCTCATGCCGAGGCGCTCGGCAATGACGGGCGTCTCGATGCCCTGGGCAGCGAGCTGCAGCACCCGCTTGCGGCGGTGCGCGACGTCGAGCCCACGACGGTACTGATAGAGCGTCTCGGAGGTCGATTTCATCGGATCATCCTGTCTGCGGTCCGGGGCCTCGTCCCACCTCGGAGCGCGCTTCTGGCGCGCCCCGACCCTCTCCCTGCGACGAAGAGTGACGACCGAGGCACGGCGGTGTGCCGCCGTGCTGGTCCGGCACGCGGTCGCGCCCGTCGCCGTGGGCGCGCCAGAACTCCGTCCAGGGCAGCACACCGGGCTCGTGCCGCGCGACTCTGATCAGACCGCACGACCAGCAAGCCCGCTCGGTGCGGTATTGCGTGCGGTACGGATCGGACCAGCTGTGACGAGCGGCAGGCGGCATCTCACGCCCCGTTGCGCTGCCACAGCGCGCCGGTGTCGGGGTTGCACCACCAGATCGGCTTGCCGGCGGCCGTGAACGCGTCGATCTCGTGCCGCACGCCGACGCTGCTGTCCCAGCCCGGCAGGCGCACGACGATCAGCGCGTCGGCGGCCGCCATCATCGGGGCATCGAACGGCAGCCAGAACGCGTGATCGAGGGGATCGATCTCGGCATGAACCGCGATCGGGTGACTGTGCGCGATAGGCGAGAACACCCGCACGCCGCGGCGGGCGAGGTCGCCGGTGATGCGCGCCGCCGCCATGAAAGCCGCGTCGAGCCCGCCCGGAAACTTGCTGTACGGCGTCGCGACGTAGCACAGCGCGAAATCGCCCGGCAGCTTGCGCTCGGGCTCACGCGACGCCGCGCCCGCCGGCGGAGCGGCACCCGGGCGATCGTCCTGCCCGAGCCCCAGAATCTCGCACTCGGCCAGGATGGCGAGCCGCGCCGCCGCGTGCTGCAGATGGGAGCGGCCGCTCTGCGGGTCGGCACCGTCGCGCAGCCACCAGGCCGTGAGATGCCGCATCGCCGCGCCAAAGTCGCGCGACCAGGCGCGGCCGGCCCGGAACCCGACCCGCGCGCCCGCGTCGTGCTTGCCGGCGCCGTGCCCCAGCACGTCGACGATCGCGCGGAACGCCGCCAGGGGCGCGAGATGCCAGGGTGATTTCGGGCGCGTCATGGGTGATCCTCGAAATGCGGGCCCGTCACGGTGATGCGCAGGCCGATCTGTCGCTCGACGTCCAAAAGCTTGCCGAGCGGCCAGCCGAGCGCGGCGGCCGTGGCGACGGGATCGAGCCGCGCCAGCGCGGCCGCGACGATCCTGCGATAGGTGTCTCGATCGAGCGGCGCGCCGTCGACGCGGCGACGCAGGAGCACCTCGCGCCTCACCTCGCCGACGCGGCTGTCGTGCAGCAGCCGCCGCCGCCAGAGCGCATGCGCATCGTCCGGGCTTCCGCCGGCCCGCGCCGGATCGAGGCAGGAGCGCAGCATCACGCCTCCTCCCCGTCTCGCATCGCATCGGCCGGCGCCGCATAGACCGGCGCGACGCCGGGCTCACGGCGCAGGAACGCCGGAATGTCGATCTCGCCGGGATCGACGGGAACCGGGCGCCTCGCGGCGCCC
>NZ_NPEX01000369.1 GCF_003258865.1 Rhodoplanes roseus
GGTGCCGCCGGCGGCACTCGGACGGGGGCGCCGCCGCAGCGCCGAGATCGCCTTCGCGCGCCAGACCGCGATGTACCTGGCCCACGTGGCCGTCGGGGCGTCCTTCAGCGACGTGGGGAGGGCGTTCGGGCGAGATCGGACGACCGCGGCGCATGCCTGCCGAACGGTCGAGGAGCGCCGCGACGATCCGCGGGTCGAGGCCGTGCTGGTCCGGCTGGAGGGGCTCCTTGCCGAGACGATCGCCGCCACCGGCCCGGGGAGTTGCGCATGAGCCGCGTCTCGCGTCGCGGCCGGGCGGGCCGCCCCTCGGCCATTGCCGCGGCCGATGCGGTCGCGATCGGCCCGTTCCGGGCCCGTCAGCTCGCGCTGTCGCGCCGCGCCGATCCCGATGCGCCCGTCGGCACCGGACGCGCCGGCACCGGGCCGGCCGGGACCGTGGTGGTCAACGAGGCCGAGAGTCCGCTCGCCTGGCTGGCCCGCCGCAAAGGCCGCGACGGCCGGCCGATGATCGAGCCCGAGCAGTTCTCGGCCGGCGAGCGGCTGCGCGCGGACTTCACCTTCGCCCAGATCGGGCCGCGCCTGACGGTCGACTGGACGGCGGCGCTGTCGCCCGGCAGCGTCGGCGGCGGCGGTCCGGCCTCCCTCACCGACGCCGTGATCGGCGCCCGGCAGCGGCTCGCCACGGCGCTCGACGCCGCCGGCACCGAGTTCTCCGGCCTGCTCCTCGACGTGTGCTGCTTCCTGAAGGGGCTCGAGGACGTCGAGCGCGAGCGCAGCTGGCCGCCGCGCTCCGCCAAGGTGGTGCTGCAGCTCGGCCTCGACCGGCTGGTGCGCCACTACGGCCTCGCCGCCCGCGCACGTAAGAGCGCTCCGATCCGGGCGTGGCGGGCAGATTAGCGAGGAGCGATTCCCGCCCGCTCCCTGCTACTCGCCCACTTTCGCCAACGCCGTCTCGGCGTCGCGGCGAATGCGCGCCACCATGGACTTCAGGCCGTTGGAGCGCTGCGGGGTGAGGTGATCCTTCAGCCCCAGCTTCTCGAAGATGGTGGCCGGGTCGGCCGCGAGGATCTCGCCGGGCGTGCGGTCGGAATAGAGCGAGAACAGGATGGCGATCAGGCCGCGCACGATATGGGCGTCGCTGTCGCCCTTGAAGCTCAGCACCGGGCCGGCCGCCCCGTCGGGCCGCACCGCGGTGGTCAGCCACACCTGGCTGGCGCAGCCCTGCACCTTGTTGGCCTCGACATGGTCCTGCTCCGGCAGCGGATCGAGGGTGCGGCCGAGCTCGATGATGTAGCGGTAGCGGTCGTCCCAGTCGTCGAGCAGCGAAAAGTTGTCGAGGATGTCGTCCAAGGTCATGTCGCGTGTCCCGCCGCCGGGCGGCTGCCTCCATGGCGGCCGTTCCGCATACATAGGGGCGATCGGCGCGGATGGGAATTCGCCATGCGACGGACGCTCGCGTCCGGCGCGAAGCCGACAACTCCGACGGACGCTCGCGTCCGGCGTAAAGCCGACAACTTCGACGGACGCTCGCGTCCGGCGCGAGTCGTCCCGGCGCGGTGCCGAAAACGAAGGCGGCGGCCGCGAGGGCCGCCGTCCGTCGTCGTGGTCAGCCCGGCGGGCGGACCGATGCCTCGCGGCGGGCCGGCGGTCCCCGGAACTCCGGGGCGAGGTCGGCGGCCGAGAGCGTGCTCTGCGATACCGGTGGGCGCGCGCTGTCGCCCTTCGGGGCCGCGGCGCCGGTCGTGACCGGCGTCCGGTCGGAGCTGGAGAACGTCTCGCTCACCATCTCCATCATGATCTTCGCGCCTGCCTGCGCCTTCTGTCCGATCGCCACTGCGACCTGCGAGCCGACCGCGCAGACGTCGGGCTGGCGCGTGCAGAACTGGCGCAGATCCGAGACCGTCGATGCGGCGGCGGAGGCGGCGTCGGCCGCGCTCACTGCGGACGCGCCGGCACCGTCGCCCGGCGAGCGCGTGACGGTGGGCAACAGCACCGCCACGACGCCCAGCCAAAAGGCCGTGCGCAACAAGAAGCCCATTGTCCTGTCCTTGTGGTCCCCGTCTCCCTCGTCCCGTGTCCCGTTCTTGTTCCCCGACCCGAACGCTAGCAGCGCGGCTTTGACGTGCGGTTCGCCGCGACGGCGCGATTCGAATCGAGTTTTCCGACAAGTCGAACGATCGCGTTCACCATTGGTCAGGACCTCGCGCATTCATGTGGCGACGTGCGATCAAAGGGTTGCAGCCGCGCCGCGCGAGATTGAAGAAAACCCGATGGCATCGGCGCTAACGCGATCGAGGCGGGCGCGGCAACGGACTGTTCACCAATCAACGTCGCATTCACCATTCAATACCGTGTTCACCATCAGCGCAGAATGGGGTGAAGCATCGCAGCGGTTTCTCCACAGCGTGCCAACCGGGGGCCTTGCGAGGCCTCGCCCTTAGCGTTCGCTTAATGGGGCTCTGAGACGATCCCCACCGACGCGAAGGGGCGCGTCCGTGTTCGGGACGTGCAGTGGGCGAAGTGAGCGTTTTCAGATCACTCGGGCATTATGTGGACGCGCTGGTGCACCCCTCGGTGCAGGGCGATCCGCTGGCCAAGGCGCGTCACCGTGCCTTCATCGCGCCGCGGCTGCTCGGCAGCCTCACCGCGCTCGTCGCGTTTCCGGCGTATCTGGCGCTGCGCGGCGCACCGAGCGCGCTCGAGCTGCTGGTGTTCTGCTGGCTCGCCGCACCGATCCTCACCTCTTATTACCTGTCGCGCACCGGCCGCTACGAGAGCGCGCATGTCCTCTCCGCGCTGGCGCTCACCGGCCTCGTCACGGTGATCGCGGCGGAGACCGGCGGCATCGGCTCCTTCGCCGCGATCTGGCTCGTCGTCGTGCCGCTCGAGGCGGCGCTGTCGGCGTCGCGCCGCGTCGTCGCGCTCGCCTCGACGTTGGCGCTCGGCGCCGCCGGCTTCCTGGTCGGCATGGGCGCGTTCGGCCTGCTGCCGGAGCCGGTGGTGGCGGCGCACGGCACGTCCGCGCTGGCGGCGCTCGGCATCGTCTCGGCCGCGCTCTATGCGACCGGGCTGGCGCTCGGCGCCGAATCGCTCACCCGCACGAGCTTCTGGCTCCTCTATGCCGAGGAGGATCGCTACCGCCTGCTCGCCCGCAACATGACCGACGTGATCACGCGCCACGGCCAGAACGGCGCCGTGATGTTCGCCTCGCCGGCGGCCGAGCAGCTGTTCGGCGCCAGCGCCGCCGAGCTGCGCGGCCACGGCCTGTTCGACCGCGTCCACATCGCCGACCGTCCCGCCTATCTGAGCGCGCTCGCCGACGCGGCCGCGCAGGGCCTGTCGCGCTCGGTCGAGTTCCGGGTGCGCCGTGACGCCGAGACGTCGGGCGGCCTGGTGCGCTTCATCTGGATCGAGATGCGCTGCCGTCCGCTCGACCGCGCCGTCACCGGCCCCGAGGCGGGCAGTCACGAGGTCGTCGCGGTGATGCGCGACGTGACCGAGCGCAAGGAGCAGGAGCGCGCGCTGGAGCAGGCCAGGACCGAGGCCGAGAAGGCCAACTCCGCCAAGAGCCGCTTCCTCGCCACCATGAGCCACGAGCTGCGCACCCCGCTCAACGCCGTGATCGGCTTCTCCGACATGCTCGTCAACGAGAGGTCGCTCAAGATCACGCCCGAGCGGCGGCTCGAATACGCGCGGCTGATCAACGAGTCGGGCAATCATCTCCTGTCGGTCGTCAACGACATCCTCGACATGTCGAAGCTCGAGACCGGCGAGTTCGAGATCCGCCCGGAGCCGTTCGCGCTGGCGCCGGTGGTGCGCTCGTGCTGCGATCTTCTCGGCCTCAAGGCGCGCGAGCAGGACATCCGCCTCGAGGTCGCGGTCGATCCGGCGCTGCCCGAGCTGGTCGCCGACAAGCGCGCGATGAAGCAGGTCCTCATCAACCTGGTGTCCAACGCCGTGAAGTTCACGGACCGCGGCGGCTGCGTCACGGTCGCGGCCCGGCGCGAGGGCGCCCGCCTCGCCATCACGGTCGAGGACAACGGCATCGGCATCCGCGAGGACGATCTCCAGCGCTGCGGCAATCCGTTCTTCCAGTCGCGCGATTCCTACGACCGCCCGCATCACGGCACCGGCCTCGGCCTGTCGATCGTCAAGGGCCTGGTCGGCCTGCACGGCGGCGAGATCGCGATGTCGAGCCGCCTGGGGGCGGGGACTTGCGTGACGGTGCGGATTCCGCTCGATTGCGATCCCGCCCGCGCCAAGGCGCCGCCGCTCGGTCCCGCGGCGTCGACGGTGCGGCGGCTGAGCCTTCCGGGCGAACCCGTGCCGGAGGAGACTCCAACCGAAGAGACGAGTGGCGAGGCGACGTTTGCGGTCAAGAAGCGTGCGTGATCCGGTCGACCAGGAGGTCGGTCGTCGTGACGGCGGCGGTCGGGGGCGCGAGCCCCGGGCCAGTCGCGCCGGTGCCGTGGCCATGGCGCTGCTGCGGCGGCCGCGCGACACGCTGGCCGGCGCGGCCGGCCTGGCGGCCGTCGCGACCGTGGTGATCAACGCGCTGTTCCTCCAGCCCGGTCCCCATCCGGCGCCGATCTTCGCGCTCAAGCCCGAGCGTCCGGTCGCGGTCGCGCCGGCGCGCGATTCGACCGGCGCGCTGGCCGT
>NZ_NPEX01000370.1 GCF_003258865.1 Rhodoplanes roseus
GCCCCCGAGCCGACCGTCCGCGAGCTCGAGCAGGGCGCACGGGAGTTTTTGAAGGAGTTTTTCGGGCGCTGACGCCGGGGGCGCCGGACGCGCCCCACGCGTAAAACAAGCGGCCGACCGGACGGCCGCCCGTCCGATCAGTTCCGGAGATGCACCCTGGCCGGTGTCTGGGCGAGCGGCTCGGCGCCCGTCTCGCCGATCAGCACCGGATATTCCAGCCGCATGCCGGCCACCCCCGGCTGATACAGATGGGTGCCCAGGGCGATCACCATGCCGGGCGCCAGCACGTCGTCGCTCGCGAGGTTCATGAAGGGCCGGGTCCGGGCGCATGTTCCGAGCCCGTGGCCGAACAGCGGAAGCCCGAAGCGCTCGAAGCCGGTGCGTGCGAAGGCGGCGATGCCGTCCCGCGCGCAGTCGCGCACGGCCCGGCCGGGCTTCAGGCCCGCCACCATCGTCTCGACCACCGTCTCCCAGACCACGATGGCCTGTCGCTGCGCCGGGGTGGGCGTGCCGAAGAACACCGGGATCGACACGTCCGAGAGGTAGAGATCGATCATCGGGTGGAGGTCGACGATGACGAACTCGTCACGGCCGATCGGCCGCTCGGAGCTCTGCTGGGTGACGCCGCGCAGGAAGCTGGCCCGCTCCCCGGCCCCGACCTCGGTGCCGCCCGTGACCGACCACGACCAGATGCTCCCGTGATCGCGGATCGCCGCCTCGACGACACCGGCGACGTGATTCTCCGTGACGCCCTCGCGGATCGCCTCCAGCCCGGCCCGGAAGCCGATGTCGCCGACCGCCGCGGCGCGACGCAGCCGCTCGATCTCGGCCGGCGACTTGATCAGCATCAGGTCGTCGATCCAGCTCACGCCGTTGACCAGGGTCGCCCCGGAGAGGCGGGCCGCCACGTCGACATACTCGCCTGCGGTCAACATGCCGGGGGCGATCTGGGCGGCGCCCGGATGGGCGATGTCGAGCCCGATCGTCCCGCCCGCGGCGCCGTTCCGCTCGAGCCAGGCGGCGATGGCCTCGATCAGGCCGGAGCCGACGAACTCGACCACCGGCAGCGCGCAGCCCTCGGCGCGAACCCGCGCGGCGTCCATGGCCCAGTAGACGGCGGTGCAGTCGCCGGCCGCCGTCACCACGACGGCGCCGCGCCACGGCATGAAGGTGCCGCACAGATAGTGCAGCACCGCCTGCCGGGTGCCGACATAGGCGGCGACGTTCTCGCGCCGCAGCCGCGCCGCGAGCGCCGCGACCCGGGCCTCGAAATCGATCGCCTGCATGTCAATCCACCGTGATGCCGGCGCTGCGGACCGCCTGCGCCCATTTGTCGGTCTCGAGCGCGATGAAGCGAGCGAACTCGTCCGGCGAGGACCCGATCGGCTCGGCCGCCTGCTCGATCAGCTTCTGCCGCAACTCGGGGTCGGCGAGGGCCTCGACCACGGCGGCGTTGAGCCGGCGGACGATCGCGTCCGGCGTTCCGGCCGGCGCGACGATGCCGATCCAGCCGGTGGCGCTGTAGCCGGGCAGGCCCGCCTCGGCCACGGTCGGCACGTCCGGAATCACCGGCGAGCGCTGTGTCCCGGTGACGGCGAGGGCCTTGAGCTGGCCGGCCTGGACCAGCGGCAAGGCCGTCATCAGGGCGTCGAACATCACCTGGACGTGGTTGCCGACCATGTCGGTGAGAGCCGGCGCGCTGCCCTTGTAGGGCACGTGCGGCATGTCGAGACCGGCCTGATGAACGAACAGCTCGCCGGACAGATGCATCGAGGTGCCGATCCCGCCGGAGGCGCGCAGCACCTTGCCGGGATGGGCCCGCGCATACGTGATCAGCTCGGCGACCGACTGCGCCGGCAGCTTCGGATTGGCCACCAGCAGCAGCGGATACTGGACGACCTGCGAGACCGGCACGAAGTCCTTCTGCGAGTCGTAGGTGAGCTTGCGGTAGAGCGTCCGGTTGATGGCGTGGGTGCCGATCGTCGCCATCAGGATCGTGTAGCCGTCGGGCGCGCTCTTCGCGACCGTCTCGGCCCCCACATTGCCGCCGCCGCCGCCCTTGGCCTCGACGACGACCGGCTGCCCGAGCGGCCGCTCCATCTTGTCGGCGAGCAGGCGCGCGGTGAGGTAGGTCGGGCCGCCGGCCGCCGCCGGGACGACGAGCCGGATCGGGCGGCTCGGAAAATCCTCCGCCCGGGCCCTTTGGTCCGCCCCGGCCGTCACCAAGGTCGCCACTGCCGCCGCCAGCGCGAGCGCGACTCTCCGTCCCGCCACCGCTGGGCCGAACCGAACCCGCATCGGCCTCCTCCCGAGACTTGTGTTCGACTATCGAACATATTATCGTCTATCGACCAACCTTAGCAGCGCAGGACGACCGCGTAAATGCTCGCGACCCCGGACGAGATCGCCGCCTGGCCGGCCGGAAGCGACGGCTTCGTCGAGGCCTTCGCCAAGGGCCTGGCCGTGATCGGGGCCTTCGGGCCGGACGGCGGCACCCGCTCGCTGGCCGATCTCGCGCGCCGCACCGGCCTGCCCCGGGCCGGAGTGCGCCGCCTGGTGCTGACGCTCGTCGCGCTCGGCCTGGCGGAAGCCCGCGACGGTCGCTTCGCCCTGACGCCGCGGGTGCTGCGTCTCGGCTTCGCCTATCTCTCGACGCTGGGGCTGCGCGAGGTGGCGCAGCCGCTGATCGAAACGCTGTCACGGGAGGCCGACGAGGTGGTGGCCGTGTCGGTGCTCGACGGCGACGACCTCGTCTATGTGGCGCGCGCCGAGGTGCAGGGCGTGCTGCGCCGCAGTCTCACGGTGGGCAGCCGGCTGCCGGCGTTCTGCACCTCGATGGGCCGGGTGCTGCTGTCGGGGCTCCCCGACGACGAGGTCACGGCCCGGCTGAGCCGGGCCAGCCTTCCGGCGCACACGCGACACACCGTGACGGACCCGGCGACCCTTACCGCCGTGATCGCCGAGATTCGGCGCACCGGATGGACCATGGTGAGCGAGGAGCTGGAGATCGGCGCCTGCGGCATGGCGGCGGCGATCCGCGACGGCCGCGGCCACGTGGTCGCGGCCGTGAACATCAGCACCAATCTGGCGCGTCACACGCAGGAGGCGTTCGTGCGCACCTTCCGGGCGCGACTGCTGGCGACCGCGGAGGAAATTTCACGCCGGCTGCCGCCGGGCTGACCGCCCGGACGGCCGTCCTGATCAGTTCCGCGCCGTCGTCGACTCGTCGACGACCGGGCGGACGCGGTCGCCTTCGCGCAGGAAGGTGCCGGCGCGGCGGACGACGAGGTCGCCCTCGGCGAGGCCCTGGCGGATCTCGACATTGCCGCCCGACAAAAGGCCGATCGGCACCGGCCGGGTCTCGACCCGATTGTCGCGCACCACCTGGACGACCGGCCCGAGCGGCCCGAACAGCACGCCGGACAGCGGCACGCTCATGCCGCAGCTCGTCCCCACCTCGACGGTGGCGCGGGCGAAGGTGCCGATCTTGATGCGGCGGTCGTCGCCGAGCGAGATGCGGGCCTGGCCGGCCTGGGTCTGCGGGTTGATCTCCGGCGAGACGGTGCGCACCCGCCCCGTCACGGTGCCGAGCCCGGTGACGTCGATCCTGGCCGGCTGGCCGACCGCGATCTTGCCCATGCGGGTCGACGGGATGTCGGCCTGCAGCTCGACCTCGCCGCCGGCGATGACCAGGAACATTGGCGGGCCCTGCATCGACACCATGGCGCCGACCTGGGTCATGGTGCGGCCGACCACGCCGGCCACCGGCGCCTGGATGACGAAGTTTTGGGCCGGCGCGTTCATGCCCTCGACGCGGGCGAGCCGCGCCAGGATCTGGCCGGCGTTCACGGCGTCGCCGTTCTCGACCAGGATCTGCGAGACCCGCACGCCCTCGATGTCGGGCCGCACCTGGGACTCCTCGCGTGCCACCACGGTGCCGGCGACCCGCACCGTGTCGGAGAAGCAGGCGCGCTTCGCCCGCACGACCGAGACGGCCATGCCGGCCTGGTCCTCGGCCGCCTGGGCCGGAGCGGCCGCGACGGCACCGATGAGCGCGCCCGGGCTCGCGAGCGCGAGAGCCAAAAGCCCGGCCGCCGTAACGGAGCGGCCCGGAGACGCGGCCCGCAAACGATCAAGCTGGTGATGCAAAGTCATGTTCGCCTCGCACTGTCCGCCGAGGGACGACAATCGCGCCCCATTCCTGCACCGGCGGCCCCTCCCGATCAAGGGTGCGCCGGCGCGCCGGTCGGTTCGATCAGGCGGCGGATATCGGCGGGCGTCGCCCCGGCGGCGCGCAGCTCGCGCAGGCCGGTCGCCCGGGTCGACTTGGAGAGCTTTTGGCCGACCGCGTCGAGGATCAGGCCGTGGTGGCGATAGGCCGGCGCCGGCAGGCCGAGCAGCGCCTGCAGCAGGCGGTGGATCGCCGTGGCGGCGAACAGGTCGCGACCGCGCACCACCTCGGTGATGCCCTGCGCGGCGTCGTCGACGACCACCGCCAAATGATAGCTCGCCGGCACGTCCTTGCGGGCGATCACCACGTCGCCCCAGGCCTCGGGCCGGGCCGGCACCGTGCCGGTCTGGCCGGCCGGTCCCGCCCCGCGCTCCTCCCAGGACAGGCCCGCCGCCTGCGGCCCCAGCCGGGCCAGCGCGGCGGC
>NZ_NPEX01000371.1 GCF_003258865.1 Rhodoplanes roseus
ACCGGCGCTCGGATTCGATCAGCTCGGCGGCGCGCTCCGCCACAATGATGGCGGTGAGATTGGTGTTGGCGCTCGGCGACTACAGCTTCGCCACCGGAGAGGCCAGCGCGGCGATCGGCGCGGGCGCATCGGCGAGCGCGAGCTCTGCCGTGGCTATCGGCTACAGTGCGTTGGCCGCGGGCGACTCCGCGCTGGCGATGGGACGCCAGAGTTACGCCAGCGGCCAAGACAGCATCGCGTTCGGCACCACGGCACAGGCCGGCACGCAGAACGCGGTCGCGATCGGCGCGCGCGCCATCGTGATCGGCACCAACAGCGTGGCGATCGGCGCCAACTCGGTCGCCGACGAGGACGAGACCGTGTCGGTCGGCGCCGCCGGCACCGAGCGGCGGATCGTCAACGTCGCCGACGGCACGCTGTCCGCCACCTCGACCGACGCGGTGACGGGCCGCCAGCTCTACGGCACCAATGCCACGATGGCGCAGATCCTCGGCGCCACGCTGAACGCCGACGGCACCATCGGCGCAGCGAGCTACACGATCGGCGGCACCGCCTACTCCACCATCGCGGACGCCTTCACGGCGGTCGACGCGAGCCTCACCGGCTACGGCACCGGCATCAGCAGCCTGACGAGCTCGGTCGCGAGCCTGCAGGCCATGGCCAACAATCTCCAGACCATCATCACGACGCTCAATCGTCGCGCCGTCTACACGTCGGTCAAATCGACCGCTGCCGCCGCCGCGGCGACCGGCAGCGAGGCCGTGGCACTCGGCGGCGCCGCCCAGGCCTCTGGCAATGGCGCGACCGCGGTCGGCGCCGCGAGCACCGCGTCGGGCACCAACAGCGCCGCGTACGGCCACGCGTCGACGGCCTCGGGCACGAGCGCGACCGCACTCGGCGCGTCGTCCTCGGCCTCCGGCATGGCCTCGCTCGCGGTCGGTGCCGGCGCCACGGCGAGTGCCGGCAACGCAGTGGCGATCGGCCCAGGGGCGCTGGCCTCCGCCGAGGGCGCGCTCGCCATCGGGCTCGGCGCATCGTCCACCGGCGAGAACGCCATCGCGATCGGAACCGGGGCCAGCGCCACCGGCTCGGTCGCGGTCGGCACCTTCGCCTCGGCCGCCCATGGCGGCGCCGCGTTCGGCGACTACGCGGTCGCGACCGCGTCCGGCAGCACCGCGGTCGGCCCGGGCGCCTCGGCGACGGTGACGAACGGCACCGCCATCGGCAACGGCGCGACCGTCACGGCGGCGAACAGCGTCGCGCTCGGCGCCGGCTCGCTGGCCACCGAGAGCAACACCGTCTCGGTGGGTGCCGCCGGCAGCGAGCGCCGCGTCACCAATGTGGCGGCCGGCGTCGCCGCTACCGATGCCGTCAATCTCGGCCAGCTGCAGAGCGTCGCGGCCGGGCTCGGCACGTCCATCGCCGGACTACAGACCCAGGTGGCCGGCCTGCAGACTCAGGTCGGCGACAATCAGCGCGAGGCGCGCTCCGGCACGGCGCTGGCGCTCGCCGCCACCGGACTGCGCTACGACAACCGGCCCGGCAAGGCTTCGCTCGCGGCAGCCTTCGGGCACTATCGCGGTCAGTCGGGTCTGGCGGTCGGGCTCGGCTACGCGGTGAGCGACCGCTGGCGCGTCAACGCGGCGTTCTCCGGCGCGCCGGACGTCAGCGACTACGGGGTCGTCGCCGGCGCGTCCCTGACGCTGAACTGAGCGCGTCGGTTGCGCGGCGAACCGCTTCAGCTAGAGTCGCGACGGAAGAGAAATCCATGCCCGCCGAGGTCCCGTGACGCCGATCAAATCGCTTGCTGTCTGCTGCATCGTGTCGTGTTCGTGTGTCCTGGTCCCGTCCGTGGTGCTGGCCCAGCAGGTCGAGTGGTCGAAGCTGCCGCGCATGCAGCTCGAGCGCCAGTTCGCCGGCCCGCTGGCCGATACCGTGATCCAGCGCTGGCGCGATCCGGCCGACGGAACGATCTGCTACCTGTACCTGCCCATCAACGTGCCGCACTCGGCGCCGACCCAGTCCGGATACGTCCAGTACGGGCCGGCCAGCATCGGGACGATCAGCTGCGTCGGTGCGGCATCGCCCTCCCCGCCGCCGGCCGCCCCGGCCGCGGCGCGGCGTCCGCCTCCCCCGCCGGCCCCGCCTGCGGGTCCGCCGCCGGCCGCGCCGGTGCGGTGAGGGCTACTTCCCGGCGAGGCTGCGCACATAGGCGGCGAGATCGGCCGCCTCGGCGCGGGTGAGACTCATGTCGGGCATTCGCGGATGCGGATCGAGCAGGAACAGCGCCAGCACGCCGGCGTCGAAGCTGTTGCGCCGGGCGATGGTCGGGAACGGAGTCGCCTCGCCGGTCGCCTGGGTCTGATCGGCGGACGTGACATGGCAGGTGGCGCACCAGCGCTGCGCGATCTCGGCGCCGCGGGCCGCGCTGGGCGGCTGCGCCGTGCCGGAGCGGCCGGTCTGGGCGAAGCCGTCACCCGCTCCGAACCCCACGGTTCCGAATGCAGCGACGGCGGCGACGAGGAGAGCAACGGCGAACGAGCGACGCGGCATGGGCCATCCCACAACGGCGTGAAGCCTGAAACACACGATTCGAAATTCCGCTGATCAGAATGGCCCGGACGGACAGCGTTGTCGCGTGAAATCCGTCCGGACCGCACGCCTTGATGGCGTCCGCCCGTCGCTCTCAGCGCGCCAGAAGCTCGATCTCGCCGTCGACGCCGGTGATGACCTTGAAGTCGCGCTCGACGGTGCGGCCCTCGTTACGGGCGATGGCACGGTAGTCGCCCTCGGCCAGCACGACGCGCGGGAAGGCGCCGACCGTCTCCTTGACCACGTCGCCGCCCGGCGTCAGCACGGTCCAGCTCGTGTTGGCGAGCGCCTCGCCGCCCCGGTCGCCGACCAGCTTCAGCGTGATGATGGCGGCCCGATGCGTCACCGTCACGTCGGTGAGCTTGCCGGACTGTACCCGGATGTCGGAGCGCACCACGGCGTTGCTGTCGCCGTAGTTCGAGACGATGTGATACGTGCCCTCCGGCACGACGACGACATCGCCCGTGGTGATGCCGGACGCGACCTGACGCTTGTCGCCGGTCTCGAACTGGCTGCCGCGGAAGACGTCGAACGAAATCTGGCCGTGCGGAATGCGCGCGTCGCCGACGCGGCCCTCGATGCGCACCCCGCCGGCCGGGAGATCGAACACCTCGCGGACCGGCTCGTTGCGCAGCGACACGGTCTTGGCGGCGCTGGCGAGCCCGAAGGCGACATGCACGACATAGTCGCCGGGCGGCAGCGCCAGGCTCGGGCTCGGGGTGCGATCCTCGCGCAGCGGCCGGAACGAGCCGGTGATGTCGGGCCGGACCGGATAGACCCGCCACACGACGCCGCCGTTCACGGGGGCACTGTCGCGGCCATAGCGGGCCGACAGGGAGAGCGGAATCTCCTTCGGCACGGCCGGGGAGATCGTCGTGGCGGAGGGCGGCAGCGACACCTGCGGCCCGGGCCCGAGCGGCACCGGCCCGGAGGGCGCGCCGGGCGGCGGCGCCAGCGACTGGAGAGTCGGGCCGGTCGGCGGCGGCGCGCTTGCTGCACCGGGCGGCGGCATCAGCTTCGCGCCGGGTGCGGGCGGCTGCTGCGGCTGTCCCATGAGCCCGCCGAACGGCAGCGAGTTCACGAAGCGCTGCATCGCGCCGACGATGGCCTGCTCGGGACGGTTCTGGGCGAGCACGGGACTCGGGGCACAGGCGAGCCAGATCGCCGCCGCGACGCCGGTGGCGGCGCGGGCAATCCCGGTCACTCTTCGGATCGAGCCACCCCCTGCCCTGATCATGTCGCCAGATACGCGGCACTTTGAGGCAATTTCAAGCCGCGCGGCCTTTATCGGGCATCGTCCCTATGGTAGCCGGACGGGCGCGTGCGATGCGTGCTCGACGCTCCGCCGCGCATCCGCTCCATACGAATTGTCCGCGCCCAGGGAGACATTTCCATGCTCGACGCCCTCGCGCTCCTGAAGACCCGTCGCTCCGTGAAGCCCGACCAGCTCTCCGGCCCGCCGCCGAGCCCGCAGGACATCGACACCATGCTGAGCATCGCCTCGCGGGTGCCGGACCACGGCAAGCTGTCGCCGTGGCGCTTCATCCTGTTCGAAGGCGACCACCGCGAGGAGGCCGGCGCCGCGATCGCCTCCGCCTATGCGGCCAAGTACCCGGACGCGACCGGCGACCAGATCTATTTCGAGACCAACCGGCTCGCCCGCGCGCCCTTGGTGATCGCCGTGGTGTCGAGCCCGATCGACAGCCCGAAGATCCCCGAATGGGAGCAGCGCCTGTCCGGCGCCGCCGCGGCCATGAACCTGCTCCTCGCCGCCCACGCGCTCGGCTACGCGGCGTGCTGGCTCACCGAGTGGTTCGCCTACGACGCCCAGGTGGCGCGGGCGTTCGGCCTCGACAAGCACGAGGCGTTCATCGGCTTCGTCCATGTCGGCCGGTTCGAGGGCACGCCCGAGGATCGCCCCCGTCCCGCCCTCGCCGACATCGTGACCCGCTTCGAGGCCTGACGGCCGTCCTGCCGAGCGGCCCAGGCCGCCGCGCCGCGGCCCGCGTGCCCGGGTCCGGCGCGGCGCCAC
>NZ_NPEX01000372.1 GCF_003258865.1 Rhodoplanes roseus
CGCCGCTCGCCTGGTCGGGCGTGCAATGGGCGAAGAAATCAGAGCCGATGCCGTCGTTCGGCAGCGCGAGGCCGCGGGCGGCGGCGAAGCGGCGCCAGCCGGCATTGACCTCGCGAATCGTCCCGCCAGCGTCCAGCACCGCCACCTGGAGGGGCAGCGACACCACGGACTCGATCGACGCAGCGAGCATGGCCATGGGTCGACACACCGGATGAGCAGTGGAACCGAAGGCGGCGGATCACGGACCGGCGATGCACCGCCTCGGCCATCGACATACTGTAATGTTAGATTGACAGTCAACAGTGTCAAGCGGGCAAACACCTAAGCTTGAAGTCTAATCCGCGCGGCCTGCGGCGGCCGACTCGCAGGTCGGGCGTCGCGGCGCGGGCGATGATCCGACCGGCGCCGGCGGCGGGCCCGTCGATCGACGTGGCCGGGCGGCGGACGATCTGCTAGGAGCCCCCTCGTCACGAACGAGCGAGTGCTTCCATGATCCCGCGCTACACCCGCCCCGAGATGGCCGCCATCTGGGACCCGCAGACCCGCTACCGGATCTGGTTCGAGATCGAGGCGCACGCGGCCGACGCCATGGCGGAGCTCGGCATCGTCCCGGCCGAGGCGGCGAAGACGATCTGGGCCAAGGGCAAGGACGCGGTGTTCGACGTCGCCCGCATCGACGAGATCGAGCGCGTCACCAAGCACGACGTCATCGCCTTCCTGACCCATCTGGCCGAGATCGTCGGGCCGGAGGCGCGCTTCGTCCACCAGGGCATGACCTCCTCGGACGTGCTCGACACCACCTTCGGGGTGCAGCTCGCCCGCGCCGCCGACCTCCTGGTCGCCGACCTCGACGGCCTGCTGGCGGCCCTGGAGCGCCGCGCCTTCGAACACAAGCTGACGCCGACCATCGGCCGCTCGCACGGCATCCATGCCGAGCCGACCACTTTTGGACTGAAGCTCGCGGTCGCCTACGCCGAGTTCTCCCGTGCCCGCGCCCGGCTGGTCGCGGCCCGCAAGGAGGTCGCCACCTGCGCCATCTCGGGCGCCGTCGGCACCTTCGCCCAGGTCGATCCGCGGGTGGAGGAGCACGTCGCCGCCAAGATGGGGCTATCGGTCGAGCCGGTGTCGACCCAGGTGATCCCGCGCGACCGCCACGCCATGTTCTTCGCCACACTGGGCGTCGTCGCCGCCTCGGTCGAGCGGCTGGCGATCGAGATCCGCCACCTGCAGCGCACCGAGGTGCTGGAGGCGGAAGAGTTCTTCTCGGCCGGCCAGAAGGGCTCGTCGGCAATGCCGCACAAGCGCAACCCGGTGCTGTCGGAGAACCTCACCGGCCTCGCCCGCATGGTGCGGGCCTATGTGACGCCGGCGCTGGAGAACGTCGCGCTGTGGCACGAGCGCGACATCTCGCACTCCTCGGCCGAGCGGATGATCGGCCCCGACGCCACCGTGACGCTCGACTTCGCGCTCGTGCGGCTCACCGGCCTGATCGACAAGCTGCTGGTCTATCCGGACAACATGAAGAAGAATCTCGACCGGCTCGGCGGCCTCGTTCATTCGCAGCGCGTGCTGATCGCGCTGACCCAGAAGGGGGTCAGCCGCGAGGACTCCTATGCCTGGGTCCAGCGCAACGCCATGAAGGTGTGGGGCGGCGAGTCGAACGACTTCATGGCCCTGCTGAAGGCCGACCCCGACGTCCGGGCAAAGCTCTCCGACGCCGAGATCGAGGCCCAGTTCGACCTCGGCTGGCACCTGAAGCACGTCGACACGATCTTCCGGCGGGTGTTCGGACGGAGCTGACAAGGGCCGTTTACGCCGGCTCACGCCGAGCCGATACTCGCGGAGAGAGGGAGGCCTCGACGTGCCCAAATCCTTGACCGTGACATTGTCGGACGAGCTGGCACGCCTCGTGGAGGAGCGCGTCGGCTCAGGTGCCTATATGGACGAGAGCGCCGTCGTCAGCGACGGCCTCCGCGCACTCCAGGCACAGGATACGACCATCGAACGGTGGCTCTGCGACGAGGTCGGCCCGACCTACGACCGGGTCCGCGGCGGCACCGAGCCCCTGATTCCAGCCGACGAGGTGCTGGCCGACCTCGAAATTCGATGTCGGCATCGCAAAGACCAGGGGCCCTGAGATGCCCGCGCGCGTCCTGTTCTCCGGCGCCGCGCGCAACGACCTGAACGACATCTTCGACTGGATCGCGGCCCATGCCGGACCAGACCGGGCCATCGCATACGTCCGTCGGATCGAACGGCAGTGCCTCGACCTGCAATCCTTTCCTGAGCGCGGCACACGTCGCGACGACGTTCGCCCCGGCCTGCGGACCATCGGTTTCGAACGCCGCGTGACGATCGCGTTCACGGTGCGGGACGGCGCCGTGGTCGTCTTGCGCATCCTGTACGCGGGACGAAGCCTCGATCAGGCCTTCCTCTGACCGGCTTCGGGCAGTCAGGCCCCTCCCCCCGTGCCGCACCACCGGGAACCTCTGCTCTCGCCCCGACGTTGGCGCTCGGTTTCTCACGCCCGGGCCTCCCATGACACCAGCCGACACCCGCGCCGCCGGCGATCGCAGCACCGACAAGCTGAAGACCAGCGCTGCCCGGATGGAAGGCTCGACCGCCCGGATGGAGGGCGCGACCGGCCAGATGGCCGACTCCGCCGACCGGCGCACCGAGCTCGCCGCCGACCGCACCCTGTTCGCGGCGGAGCGCACCTATGCGGCCTGGGTGCGCACCGGCCTCGCCGCGCTGGCGAGCGGCATCGGGGCCAGGGCGCTGCTCGACGGCGTGGTGCCGCACTGGATGATCCTCTCCACCGGCTCGGTGCTGGTGCTGTTCAGCGCCTTCTGCTTCGCCGCCGCGGTGTGGCGCCAGATGCGCCCCGGCCCGCCGCCGCCGCGCCCCGACACGCCCCGCCTGCCCCCGGCCCTGCTGATCGCCGTCAACGGCTTCCTGATCCTGGTCGCCCTCACGGCCCTGGCCGGCGTGCTGCTGGGCCGTGACGCGACGCCGTGAGCGGGGGACCCGTTCACAGGCGCCAGACGAAGTTGCGGACGCCGACGACAGCGGCGGTCAATACGAGGCACGCGGCGACCACGCACCGCGGCTGAAGCCGAAGTCGTAGCCGTAGACGCGGTCCTCGGAGATCGCGGACATTGCGATCGGCCAACCACAATCTTCCATAACAATTCGAACGGCGCCCCCGGGACCGAGGGCGTGCAGGCCGGCCCTGTCGCGGGCCGGCTGTCGGGCCGCGGGGAATTGCGCTACAAGCATGAACGGACGGAGGATTCCTCGACACGATGCCGGCCCGGCCCGCCATCCTGGTGTTCGATTCCGGCCTCGGCGGCCTGACCGTGCTGCGCGAGATCGTTCTCGCGCGCCCGGACGCGCGCTACGTCTATGCCGCCGACGACGCCTTCTTCCCCTACGGCCGGCACAGCGAGGCCGCCCTGACGGCCCGTCTGGTGCCGCTGATGGGCGAGCTGATCGCCGACACGCGGCCCGACCTCGTCGTCATCGCCTGCAACACCGCCTCGACCCTCGTCCTGCCGCATCTGCGGGCCGCCTACACGGTCCCGTTCGTCGGCACCGTGCCGGCCATCAAGCCGGCCTGCGCGACCTCCAAGAGCCGCCTCGTCTCGGTGCTCGGCACCGAGGCGACGGTGGCGCGCGAGTACACCCGGGCGCTGATCCGCGACTTCGGCCAGGGCTGCGCCGTGACGCTGGTCGGCTCGGCCCATCTCGCCTCCATCGCCGAACGGGCGCTGCGCGACGAGCCGGTCGACGACGCGGCGATCGCCCGCGAGATCGCGCCCTGCTTCGTCGAGGCGAACGGCCGCCGCACCGACACCGTGACGCTCGCCTGCACGCATTATCCGCTGCTGCGCGACCGGCTGGTGGCGGCGAGCCCCTGGCCCGTGACCTGGATCGACCCCGCCCCGGCGATCGCCCGGCGGGTCGTCGACCTGATCGGGCCCGCCCCGGGCGCAGCCGCGACGGATCCGGGCCGGCCGGCCGACCGTATCGTCTTCACCTCGGGCCGGGCGCCGCCGCCCGCGCTGGTCGCCGCGCTCGCCCGATTCGGATTGAGACTGTCGAACGCCCCGGCCGTTCTCGGCGCCGCGGAGTGAGTCCGGGGAACACTGCAGGCGGCGATATTGTGGTGGGGATTGCGATGCGCGGATTTCTGACGACGGCGATTCTGGGTCTTTCGCTCGCTTTGGCCGGTTGCGAGATGGCGACCGGGCCGCAGGGCCCGAAGGGTGACGCGGGCCCGCCCGGCCCCGCCGGCGCCGCGGGCCCGAAGGGCGACACCGGTCCGGCCGGCCCGGCGGGTCCCGCCGGCACCAAAATCCGCCAGGTCCAGTGCGACCGGGCGAGCTGCGCCTGCGACCCGAACGAGTTCGTCGTCACGGTGTTCTGCCCGCTCGGCTCGCTCGCTCCGGTGCGGGCGAACGAGCGCGAAGGCGTATGCCGGCGCGACGGCGCCTCGCTCACCCCCGAGGCGCTGATCTGCGCCGCCAAGTAGGTCCGGACGCAGGGCCGGCACCCGCCGGCGGGTTTGACATTTCCGGCCGATCCCCTAAAACCCGTCCCGTCACGCGGGCCCTCGGGGCC
>NZ_NPEX01000373.1 GCF_003258865.1 Rhodoplanes roseus
ATACTCCGCCGATGGGCGGAGTATCGGCAGCGCTCGGGTCGCGCGGCACCGCCGGCGGACGTCCCTCGCCGAACGTCGCGATGCGGGCTGCCAGCATGGCGCGCTGGCTCTCGCTCAGATGCCGCCGCCGCAGGTTCTCGTCGATCACGAACCTCAGCGGACCGCGATCGATCACCGCCTTCCGGAAGTGCCGAGGGTCGAATCCGACGAAGGCCGCGCTGGTCGCCGGGTCGAGATCGGCGCCGCAGAGGTCGCCCTCCCCGACCAGACGGGCCAAAGCGCGATACCGGTTGCGGCCGTCGAGGATCATGCCGTCGAGCAGCACGATCGGATGATTCAGCCCGCCCGCCCGGATGCTGTCGACCAACTCCTCGAACTCCGCTCCGTTGATCAGCGGGAACAAGTCGGCGAGCGGGTGGAAGGGCAGCGACCTCGCGGCGGCGCGCGAGCCTGGCTCGGCAGCGGCCCTGACCGCCGCGGCCCCGCGTTGCGCCGTGCTGCCGGGCCGCACGACGTCGCGTGCCGGCCGGGACAGTGCCTGGCGGCTCATCGTGAGCCCTCGGCGCCAACACGGCTGTGCAGGTCGTGCAGATCCTGAGACGAAGCGTCCGGGAAGATCCTGAAGGGGCGGAAAATGGGCGCGCACTGGACCGAACCGGTGCGCGCCCGAGTCCACGTCCGGCCCGAACGCCGCCGTGGGCAGAACCTCGAATTCGAGGCGGCGATCATGTCCGCCTCCGATTGCGTGTGGACGCGCTCGGTGCCACATCGGCCGGGGGCGTCGCCAGCACCCCCGCCCCGGCATTTCCCCGCCCCTCGTGGGCCAGCTCGGCCCGCGCCGCAGCGAGCGCGTGCAGCACCTGGTCGAGCTCGGCCAGAACGGCGCGCCGTTCGCCGGCGTCGATACGGCCGTCGGCCAGCGCGTCGACAACGGTCGAGACGAACTCGCCCCACTCCTTGGCGCTCCTGGCGACGAGGCCTTCGAATCGGCACGTGGTCGTGGCGCAGGGCAGGAACACGCCGCCCGCCGCGGCGGCGAAGTCCTCGGCCAGGACGACGGCCGCGGCCGGCGCCGCATCGGCGATACGCCGCGCCTGGTCGAGTGTCAGCTCGTCCGGGCAGGCCGGGTCCGAATAGGCCTGGGTCTGCGTCGGCGAGCGCCGCAGCCAGAAGGCGATGCGCTTGATGCCGCCGTGGACCGCGTCGAACAGGCGCGTGACCACGTCCTTGGTGGTCCCGTAGTCGCGCGGCTTGTAGGGGCGGAAGGCCATCACGCCCTCCTCACAGACCGAAGGACGCGGACACGTCGGCGGGCGGGGTCAGGCCGATGGCCGGCAGGTTCAGGTAGGCGATCCTGAGCCGCATGGCCAACAACGGAAACAGTATCTGGAGGGGCAGCATCGACCCAGTGTCCTGTTCGGCCATGGAGCAATGCTCCCGCAAGGCTGCGGCCCGGCCGGGCCGTGACGGCACGGCGTGCCTGCACTACCATCGGGCTAACCACAGTCTGGATGGAGTACTGGATGCAGTCCGAAATGTTGGCCGAGCGACTGGACGTCCTGGAGGCCAAGATCGAAGCGCATGTCGACGTGATGACGGCCCTGTTCCTCGCCCTCCGCGACGCGGGTTTCGACATGGAGGCGGTCCTCGCCTGGGTCGAGCAGTTCCGCGACGATCGGCGCGCCGAGAACCGGCCTCCCGCTTGGCCCCAGGAGCTCGAGCGCATGGTCCGCGAGCTGACAGGGATCATGGCGATCACCCCTGGGCGCCGACCGACCGGATGATTGAGATCAGGGTATCGCTGAGCGCCGGCGCAGCCGCATTGCGTTGAGATGAGGACGGAAATCCGCGGACACACTGATCGGCTCCGGATTCGGGCGCGCGCATTCCGGCGGACTCCGTCGAACCGACTGGTCATGATGGTCGGGCGGTGGGTCACGACGCGGCGCTCTGGGCGGCGCGACGGCGAGCCGAGCTTCGGCCAGCGAAGATATCGGGGCGCAATTCGTGACGCGGCACGCCGGTCTCGCGCTCGATCGCGAGAACGTACTCGGCCGGCACGCCCCGCTTGGCGCGCTCCAGCCAGTACCAGACCATGGACTGAGAGGTTCCGATGCGTTCGGCGAGCGGCTTCTGCCCGCCGACCACGTCGCATGCTCGCTTGAGGGCGTCTCTGGACATGCCGACAAAATACCGAGAAATCGGTAGATGTCAACCGACTTATCGGTGGATCACTTCGATCGAAATTTTGGTATCGGTTGGGCTATGAAGATAGTTGACCGGGCAGCGTTCGGCCGGCGCGTCGCCAGCCGCCGAGCTAAACTGAAGATGTCACAGGCCGCGTTGGCGGAAGCTGTCGGCATGAAACAGCAGGGCATCGTTGCGATCGAACACGGTGACGTATCCCGACCTAGGATGCTGCGGGAAATCGCAGCTGCCCTCCGGACCACCCAGGAGTGGCTGCTTTGGGAGGACGGACCGGAGGAGGCCGACTCGCCGCCGTTGATCCGTCCTGGCGGCCCGGAACGGTCAGAAGTTGAGGTGGCGCGTGAAGGCTGGCCCAACACCGGCGAACCGACCGTGGAGGTGCGGGGCGTCAGTGTTGGGGGAAGTGATGCCTTCTTCTACATGGGGGACATCCAGGACCTGGTGAAGCGGCCGCCCGGCATCCGTCACGCCAGGAACGTGGTCGCGCTCTATGTCACTGGCTCGAGCATGGAGCCGCGTTTCCGCAGTGGCGAGCTGATCTACATCCAGGATCGCATGCCGGCGCCGGGCGACGATGTGGTTGTCGAGCTCCATCCCGAGAAGGATGGCGACCCCCCCAAGAGCTTCCTCAAGGAACTGGTGAAACTCACACCGAGGCACATCCTGTGCAAGCAGCATAATCCCGCCCGAGCAGTCGAGTTCGACCGCGCCGAGGTGCGCAAGTTGTGGCGGGTCCTGACCCTGCGCGAGCTGATGGGATGATCGCGTCTGGGTGGACGCGACGACGTTGCCTCCGCCGACAGCCTGGGTGATCGGATCCGAACGACGGCGGCTCGGTGAGCCGGTAACCCTTCGAGGCCGCTATCCGACCTCCTCCGGCACCTGTCCGAACCGCGCCAGGACGACCGGATCGTCAAAATCGTCCGTACCAGGATCCCCGGCCCGGCTGAACGCGATCGCCCCGCCATTGATGCTCGCGATCTTCTCGGCTCGGCGCAGAGCGGCTTCTGCCGAGGGAACTTCGATCGCCGGCACGGGACTGAGGCGCCCGCGCGGGCCCGCCGTGAAGCCCTGAACGACGTAGAACGTTTTCATAGCCATCGATGATCTCCACCACGATGTTACGGCCTTCGCCGCCCTGATTTCGACAGTCCGAGCAAACGAGCCTGTGCCAGCACTCGGGCACCAGGACGCTGCGATCGGCGAACCCACGCCTGCCGCAGTCCGAACACGTCACCCTCAGCATTGCCCGGAGGCCACTTACAATTGTTCTTGTTTCGTTCTCATCTTGGACTCAGTCCGGCCGCTGAGTCGAATCGATTCGTTGGCTCAGCCTCCATCAAATTTTTGGTTGTTGTTTACTGATTTTTCGGTACACTCTCCTATCAGCAGAGGAGAGTCGGATGCCCTGCCCGATCCGCCATTCCATGATTTCAGCGACGCCGGTCAGCACGACTGTTGAAAACAGCGCCGCCCCGGTCGACCTGGGCCGACTGATGCGGATCGAGCAGCGCGCCCGGATGGCGGCCGTGCTGGTGGCTTCGGGCATCGACCTGGACGGCCCGGCCGACGCCGCCGCGATGGCACTCCTCGCCGCCGGCTGGCGCGGCGGCCCGATTGCCGACCACCTCGACAGCGCGCTCGCCGCCGCCCGCAAGTTCGTCGCCACCCACCTGCCGCGCGTCGCCGCTCCATCCTGCGCGGGCGGCGCCCTGCTTTCCGGCGCCAGCCCGCTGGCGCGCCTCCCGGGGGGCCGATCATGAACACCGGATCTGCCGTGAACGCCGCCTCCAAGGATGTTCTGCTTGAGCCGATTGCCGAGCTGATGCGGCCCGAACCGCTCGCCGACCTTGTCGGCAGCGCAGGCCTCTCCGCCGTGCGGCTGGCGCTCGGCGCCGCCGTCCGCCCATCCGCAGGAGCCTGACGATGACGCCCGAACCCCGCCCGAGCGCGATCCCGTTGGCCTGCGAGATCGTCTCGCGTTTGCGCGCCATCCGGCAACCTACCCGCGTCATGGCGGCCGATCTGATCGAGCGCCTCGACGGCGAGCGTAGGGAGTTGCACCGAACCGTCCTCGACGCCGATCGCGGGTTCGAGGCCGCGCTGGCCGCCGGCTGGCTCGACGCGCTCGCCGCCGGCGACGTGCCCCGCCTCGCCGATCTGTGGCAGCGCCACCTGTCACCCGCCCGGCACGCACTCGCGGCAGCAGCGGCGCCCCGCACTGAGACCGAGCGGAGCATGGCTCATGGCTGAGGCCGACATCCGCTACCCGCGCCGGTCGCGATGATCATCCAACCCAGGAGGAGACCATGGACACCACGAAGAAGTCGCCCCGTCCGGTCGACCGCCACGTCGGCGGTCGGGTCCGCATGCGCCGCATGATGCTCGGCATGAGCCAGGAGAAGCTCGGCGA
>NZ_NPEX01000374.1 GCF_003258865.1 Rhodoplanes roseus
GTTCGCGGACCTGCGGTCCGCGCCCCGGAATGACGGCCTGCTCGGGCGGCCTCACACGATATGGACGGCGTGCGGCGCGAACAGGCCGATGCCCATGAACACGATGCCCAGGATGCCGACGCCGCCGGCCACGAAGGCGAGCGCCATCATCCCGGTGATGACGGCGGCCGAGCACAGCACGATGCCGATCTGGAAGGCCGCCGAGGCTACCTCGTAATGGTGGTAGCGGGCGAGCGACGTGTCGCGCTCGTGCTCGAGATGTTCGGCGTGGGCCCGCAGCTCCTTGCGGCCGTCCTTCTCCTTGGGATCGGACTCGTAGCGCGCCACCGTCGCCTTCCAGGCGTCGACCTGCTTCTGCACGGCGGCCTTGGCCTCCTCGTTGGGAGCGGTGGCGAGCTGCAGCGTCAGGGCCTCGGCGGCGGCGCGGATCGAGGTCTGCCGCACCGTCTTGGCCTGGAAGAAGTTCCAGGTGTCGCTCGCCTTGATGTTCAGGCTGATGGCTTCGGTCTGGGCGCTCTTGCCCAGCGTCTCGGAGAAGGCCAGGAACAGCGCGATCACCGAGATCAGCAGGGCGATCTGCTTGTTGTGGCCTGCCGCGTGCTCGGCATGCTCGTGGGTCTCCAAGGTCTCGTGCGGCCCGGCCATGCTGTCTCCCCGTGCGGTGGCGGTCGTCCGCAGGCATGTAGCGGGCCGGCGGTATTGCGCAAGGGGACTTTCGGATACGGGCGCCCAGACGCGCCGGCCGATCCGGGAGCCTACCGGCGCGGGTGGGCGGCCCGGTACACCTCCATCAGGCGTTCGCTGTCGATGCCGGTGTAGATCTGGGTGGTGGACAGGGAGGCATGGCCGAGCAGCTCCTGGATGGCGCGCAGGTCGCCGCCCCGCATCAGCAGGTGGGTTGCGAAGGAATGCCGCAAGGCGTGCGGGGTCGCGCTGTCGGGCAGGCTCAACGCGCCACGCAGCCGCTCCATCACGAGCTGGATGATTCGCGGCGACAGCGGCCCGCCCTTGGCGCCGACGAACAGCGGTCCGGTGTCGGGCAGGTCGTAGGGGCAGAGCGATACGTAGTCGGCGACCGCCTGCAGCACGCTGCGCAGTACCGGCACCATGCGGCGCTTGTTGCCCTTGCCGGTGACCACGACGACGTCGCCGGCGCCCGGCGCCGGCACGTCGCGCCGCTTCAGCCCGAGCGCCTCGGAAATGCGAAGGCCGGAGCCGTAGAGCAGCGCCAGCACGGCGGCGTCGCGCGCCAGCACCCAGGGCTCGCGCTCCTCGCCGGCCCGCATGTCGACATCCGCGACGCGTCGTGCGTCGGCCACGGCGAGCGGCTTGGGCAGGGTCTTGGCGATCTTGGGCGCCCGCACGGCGGCGAGCGCGCCGATCTCGGCGAGCCCCTCGCGGGCCAGCCAGCGGGCGAAGGAGCGCATGCCGGCCAGCGCCCGCATCAGCGAGCGGCCCGAGATGCCGTCGCCGCGCCGCGCCGCCATGAAGGCGCGCAGATCGGCCGTGGTGAGGCTCCCGAGCGCGCGCAACGTCACCCGTCCGCCCAGGTGCTCGCACAGGAAGGCCAGCACCTGCCGGGCGTCCCGCGCATAGGCCTCCACGGTCTTGGGCGACATCCGCCGCTCGGCCCCGATATGGACGAGCCAGCGCGCCATCGCGGCCGAGACCTCGGGCGCCGCGAAGGGAAGGTCGATCTCCGGGGAGGCCCGGGCTGTTTCGGAAGCCGCCTTGCGGGTCATGGGTGCCGTCCTGGGTCAGCGTCCTCGCCTTGACACGACCCGTATAATCGGGGCCGATCCTTCACCCTTCGTCAACGTCCGGGATAGCGCACCTCATGGCCCGACGCATCGTCGACGTGCTGGTGCCCCTCGCGCTCGACCAGCCTTACTCCTATGCGGCCGGCGACATCCCGGTCGCGCCCGGCGACGTCGTGCGGGTGCCGCTCGGCACCCGCGAGTGCGCCGGCGTGGTGTGGGGCGAGAACACGACCCCGGATCCGCGGCTCGACAACCGCATCAAGGCCATCGCCGAGAAGCTCGACGTGCCGCCGCTGCGCGACGAGATGCGAAAGCTGGTCGACTGGATCGCCCACTACACGCTGGCGCCGCGCGGCATGGTGCTGCGCATGGCGCTGCGGATGGGGGAGGGGCTCGGCCCCGAGCGCGAGCGCGTCGGCGTGCGGCTCGCCGGCGCGCCGCCGGCCCGGATGACGCCGGCGCGCGCCCGCGTGCTGGCGACGCTGGCCGACCGGCTGGTGCGGGCCAAGAGCGACGCGGCGAAGGAGGCGGGTGTCTCGCCCGGTGTGGTCGACGGCCTGATCGACGAGGGCACGCTGGAGACCGTGGCGCTGCCGCCCGAGCCGGTGGCGCGCGCGCCCGACGCGGACTTCTCCCGGCCCGATCTCTCGCCCGAGCAGGCTGCCGCGGCTGCCGCGTTGCGGGACGCCGTGGCGGCGAGGACGTTCGCCACCTTCCTGCTCGACGGCGTCACCGGCTCGGGCAAGACCGAGGTCTATTTCGAAGGGGTCGCGGAGGCGATCCGGCAGCGCCGCCAGGTGCTGATCCTGATGCCCGAGATCGCGCTGACCGCGCAGTCGCTCGACCGCTTCTCCGCGCGCTTCGGCGTCAGGCCGGCGGAGTGGCACTCGGAAATCTCTCCGCGAAAGCGCGCAAGAATCTGGCAGGGCGTCGCCGAGGGCGAGGTGCGGGTGGTGGCCGGCGCGCGCTCGGCGCTGTTCCTCCCGTTCGCGGATCTCGGCTTCGTCGTCGTCGACGAGGAGCACGACCCCGCCTACAAGCAGGAGGACGGCGTTCGTTATCACGCCCGCGACATGGCGGTGGTGCGCGCCCATATCGAGAAGTTTCCGATCGTGCTCGCCTCGGCGACGCCGTCGGTGGAGACCGAGGTCAACGCGCGAAAAGGCCGCTACAGGCGGCTGTCGCTGCCGCAGCGCTTCGGCGGGCAGTCGTTGCCTCACGTCGAGGCGATCGATCTGTCGCGCGAGGGGCCGCCGCGCGGGCGCTGGATCGCCCCGCGGCTCGCCGAAGCCGTCACGGTGGCGATCGAGCGCAAGCAGCAGGCGCTCCTGTTCCTCAATCGTCGCGGCTACGCGCCGCTGACGCTGTGCCGCGCCTGCGGCTATCGCTTCGCCTGTCCGCAATGCGACGCTTGGCTGGTCGACCATCGCTTCAAGCGGCAGCTCGTGTGCCACCACTGCGGCTTCTCCACGCCGCATCCCGCCGTGTGCCCGAACTGCCATGCGGCGGACAGCTTCGTCGCCTGCGGGCCCGGGGTGGAGCGAGTGGAGGAGGAGGTCGGGACGCTGTTTCCGCAGGCCCGCGTGATGGTGATGTCGAGCGATCTGCTCACCAGCGTCGACAAGCTGCGCGAGGAGCTGACGGAAATCCAGGAGGGCCGCGTCGACATCGTGATCGGCACCCAATTGGTCGCCAAGGGTCATCACTTCCCGCGGCTGAACCTGGTCGGCATCGTCGATGCCGATCTCGGCCTCGCCAACGGCGATCCGCGCGCCGCGGAGCGGACCTTTCAGCTTCTGTCCCAGGTGGCGGGGCGGGCCGGCCGCGAGGAGGGGCAGGGCATCGGCTTCCTGCAGACGCATCAGCCGGAGCATCCGGTGATGCGGGCGCTGATCGCCGGCGACCGCGAGGCGTTCTATGCGAGCGAGATCGACATCCGCGAGCGGCTTCACTATCCGCCGTTCGGCCGGCTCGCCAGCCTGATCGTCTCGGCCTCCGACCGCGCCGCGGCGGAGACGCATGCGCGAAAGCTGGCGGCGATCGCGCCGCGCGACGAGCGGGTTCGCGTGCTCGGACCGGCCGAGGCGCCGGTGTCTCTGCTACGCGGACGCCACCGCTTCCGCCTGCTGATCAAGGCGCCCCGCGCCCTCGACCTCTCGGGCTACATGCGCGACTGGCTCGCCGCCGCCCCGAAGACCACCGGCGATCTGAAACGCGAGATCGACATCGACCCGACGAGCTTCTTGTGAGGGGGGCGGAGATCCGGGAGCGAGGGTTCCAACGAGGCGCTCCGGAAAGCGAGCCGAACCATGGCTCGTCGAGTGTAGATGAACCCGGCTTTACCGCACAGCCCCTGGGTCCCGGGTCTGCGCACCTCGCTTCGCGAGGCGCTCCGCCCGGGACACGAGGACTCTGCGTCGTGATATGATCTCGATCTGGACAGACTCCGTGTCCCGGGCGGAGCGCGCCGCTTCGGCGTGCGGAGACCCGGGACCCAGGAGCCGCAGCGAGAGGCGCTGCGATGCAGCGGCGATTCGTCGTTTACATCCTGGCGAGCAGGCGTAATGGCACGCTCTATGTCGGCGTGACCAACGACCTGATGCGTCGAGTCGCCGAGCACAAGGCGAAACAGGTGCCGGGGTTCACACGGCAGTACGGCGTAGACACTCTGGTCCATGCCGAGCCGTTCGATTCGATTCTGGAGGCGCGGGCGCGCGAGCGAACGCTCAAGCGATGGCACCGGGCGTGGAAGCTGGCGTTGATCGAGCAGAACAACCCGAGCTGGCGGGATCTGTCAGAAGAGTGGCTCTGAGAATGCGGCACTGTGTCCCGGGGCGGAGCGCCTCGCTGCGCGAGGC
>NZ_NPEX01000375.1:0-865 GCF_003258865.1 Rhodoplanes roseus
CGCCGGTCGACTTCGTGAAGGTCGAGCGTCTCGCCCGGTATTTCGACGCCGGGGGGCGGCTCGTCCGCTGGCCCGGCAAGCACTCCGACCGGCTGTCCTGCCTGTGGGTGCTGTGGTCGCGGCTGCCGGCCCGCGCCGTGATGTCCGAGCCCGCCGTCAACGAGGCGCTGAAAGCGGCGCATCTGTTCGGCGACCACGTGCTGCTGCGCCGCGAGCTGGTCGACCTCGGCCTGCTCGCCCGCACGCCCGACGGCCGCGAGTACCGCCGTGTCGAGCAGCCGCCGCCGGCCGAGGCCCGGGCCCTGATCCGGCATCTGGCCGTCCGGGCGGGCTGACGCCGCGACGACGTCGTGCGGTGCCGGCCCGGTCCGCGCCGGGGCCCGCTGACAGGCGGGTCCCGGATCGCTATATGAAGTCCGCGCCCGGCCCTGTCCGGGCTTTCGGCGTTTTTCGCAGGCGGGCGCCCCGGGCGCCAAGGAGAGGCCATGACCGGAACCACACGATCGAGCGCGGGGCTGTCGGAGCGGCGCCGGCGGCTGCTGTTCCGGGCTTGGCGGCGCGGCACCCGCGAGCTCGACCTTCTCACCGGGCGATTCGCCGACGCGGTGATCACCGAGCTGACCGACGACGAGGTCGCGGAGTTCGAGACCTGGTGCTCGGCCCCGGATCTCGACCTCTACAACTGGATCACCGGGTCGAAGCCGGTGCCGCCCGAATACGACACCCCGCTGTTCCGGCGCCTGAAGGCGTTCGACCACGGGGCGGCGGCGGTGTGATCCCGGTCATTCCGGGGCGAGTGCCGAAGGCACACGAACCCGGAATCCAGCGGCAACGTCGGTGGAGTTGGCTGGATTCCGGGTTCGCC
>NZ_NPEX01000375.1:875-4607 GCF_003258865.1 Rhodoplanes roseus
TTCGCCGCTGCGCGGCGCCCCGGAATGACCCCGTCCAGAGTCCGCCGGACGACGAAAACCAAAGACACCTCATGGCACTCGTAAAGACGCGTTCTCCGGCCGAGCTGTTGGCGCCCGGCCGCGCCCTGACCCTGTCGAGCGTCGCCGACGGGGCGGAGGGGTTCGTCCTCGGCGATCTCGCCCGCGCGGTCGCGGCCCGGCCGAAGCCGCCGGCCGTCAGCCTCGCCGTGGTCTGCCGCGACGGGCCCCGCATGGCCCAGCTCGCCCGCACGCTGCGGTTCTTCGCGCCGGACCTCGTCCAGCTCGAGTTCCCGGCCTGGGACTGCCAGCCCTACGACCGCGTGTCGCCGCATCCCGCCATCGTCGCCGACCGGATGATCGCGCTCGCCCGGCTCGCCCGCCTGAAGGGCTCGGAGCGGCCGACCGTGCTGCTCACCACCGTCAACGCGATCGTCCAGCGCGTGCCGGCCCGCAAGGTGGTGGCCGGGCAGGCGCTGTCGGCGGCGCCCGGCAACCGGCTCGCCATGGAGGGCATCACCCGCTGGCTGGAGCTCAACGGCTATCTGCGCACCGCGACGGTGCGCGAGCCCGGCGAGTATGCCGTGCGGGGCGGCATCATCGATCTCTATCCGCCCGGCCTGCACGACCCGGTCCGCTTCGACTTCTTCGGCGACACACTGGAGTCGATCCGCACCTTCGATCCCGAGAGCCAGCGCACCCAGGACCAGCTCCACGCGCTCGACCTCGTGCCGGTGGCCGAGTTCCAGCTCGTCACCGAGACGATCAGAAAATTCCGTCAGGCCTACGTGTCGACCTTCGGCACCGCCGGCTCGGACGACCAGCTCTACGAGGCGGTGAGCGAAGGCCGCCGCTATCCCGGCATGGAGCACTGGCTGCCGCTGTTCCACGACCGGATGGACACGCTGTTCGACTACCTGCCGGACACGCCGGTCGCGCTCGAGCCGCTGGCCGAGGAGGCCGCGCACGAGCGTCTCGCGCAGATCGTCGACTATTACGACGCCCGCAAGCAGGCCGTGACGATGGAGGGCGGCGGTCCGCCCTACAAGCCGCTGCCGCCCGACAAGCTCTACCTCACCGAGACGGAATGGCGTGAGAAGCTCGCCGACGGGCCGCTGGTGCGGGTCACGCCCTTCGCGACCCCCGAGGCTGCCGCCGAGAAGGGCAATGCCGCGTCGGCGGCCGTGATCGACGTCGGCACCCGGGCCGGGCACAATTTCGCGGCCGAGCGCACCGCCAATGCCGGCAGCGTGTTCGAGGCGCTGAAGGCCCATGTCGACAGGCTACAGGGCGCCGGCAAGCGCGTCGTCATCGCCTTGTGGAGCGAGGGCGCGCGCGACCGCACCAGCCACGTCCTGTCCGACCACAAGCTCGTCAACCTGACGAACGTCGCGACCTGGCCCGAGGTGCTGGCGCGTCCGGCGCTCGAGGTCGCGCTCGCCGTGTTCGGCATCGAGTCCGGCTTCGAGACCGACGACCTCGCCGTCATCGGCGAGCAGGACATCCTCGGCGATCGCCTGGTCCGTCAACGGCGGACCAGCAAGAAGGCGGAAAACTTCATCGCCGAAGTGACCAGCCTGTCGGCCGGCGATCTCGTCGTGCATGTCGATCACGGCATCGGCCGCTTCATCGGGCTGAAGACGATCCAGGCGGCGGGCGCCCCGCACGACTGCCTGGAAATCCACTACGCCGGCCACGACAAGCTCTATCTGCCGGTCGAGAACATCGAGCTCTTGTCGCGCTACGGCTCCGAGGACATGGCGGTCGAGCTCGACCGGCTCGGCGGCGCCGGCTGGCAGACCCGCAAGGCGCGGATGAAGCAGCGCATCCGCGAGATCGCGGGCGAGCTGATCAGGATCGCGGCGGAGCGCCAGCTGCGCGAGGCGCCGCGGCTCGGGCTGCAGCAGGGGGTCTACGACGAGTTCTGCGCCGGCTTCCCCTACGACGAGACCGAGGACCAGAACAACGCCATCAACGCCGTGCTGGACGATCTCGCCGGCGGCCGGCCGATGGACCGGCTGGTGTGCGGCGACGTCGGCTTCGGCAAGACCGAGGTGGCGCTGCGCGCCGCCCTCGCCACCGTGATGAACGGCAAGCAGGTCGCCGTCGTGGTGCCGACGACGCTCCTGGCCCGCCAGCATTTCCGTACCTTCTCGAACCGCTTCCGCGGCTTCCCGGTCAATGTCGCGCAGCTCTCGCGACTGGCGACCCCGAAGGAGACGGCGGAGGCCAAGAAAGGCCTGCTCGAGGGTCAGGTCGACATCGTGGTCGGCACCCACGCGCTGCTCGGCAAGACCATCAAGTTCAAGGATCTGGGCCTCGTCATCGTCGACGAGGAGCAGCATTTCGGCGTCTCCCACAAGGAGCGGCTGAAGAAGCTGCGCGCCGAGGTGCACGTGCTGACGCTCACCGCGACGCCGATCCCGCGCACCCTGCAGCTCGCGTTGACCGGCGTGCGCGAATTGTCGCTGATCGCGACGCCGCCGGTCGACCGCCTCGCGGTGCGCACCTTCGTCACGCCGTTCGATCCGCTGATCGTGCGCGAGGCGCTTTTGCGCGAGCGCTACCGGGGCGGACAAGCCTTTTACGTCTGCCCGCGGATCGAGGATCTGGCGGAGGCGAAGGAGTTCCTGGACAAGCACGTGCCCGAGGCGCGCGTCGTCACGGCGCACGGGCAGATGCCGGCGGCCGTGCTGGAAGACGTCATGTCGGCCTTCTACGACGGCAAGTACGACGTGCTGCTCTCCACCACGATCGTCGAGTCCGGCCTCGACATCCCGACCGCCAACACGCTGATCGTCCACCGCGCCGACATGTTCGGCCTGGCGCAGCTCTATCAGCTCCGCGGCCGGGTCGGCCGCTCGAAGACCCGCGCCTATGCGCTGTTCACGATCCCGGCGGGCCGCAAGATCACCCCGACGGCCGAGCGGCGGCTCAAGGTGCTGCAGTCGCTCGACACGCTCGGCGCCGGCTTCCAGCTCGCCTCGCACGATCTCGACATCCGCGGCGCCGGCAATCTCCTGGGCGACGAGCAGTCCGGCCACATCAAGGAGGTCGGCTTCGAGCTCTATCAGCAGATGCTGGAGGAGGCGGTCGAGAGCCTCAAGGCGGGCGTCTCCGAGCCGGTCGCCGACCGCTGGTCGCCGCAGATCACCATCGGCATGCCGGTGATGATCCCGGAGGACTACGTGGCGGATCTCTCGGTGCGGCTGGCGCTGTATCGCCGGCTCGCCGACATGGACGACGAGCGCGAGATCGACGCCTTCGCGGCCGAGCTGGTCGACCGCTTCGGCAAGATGCCGCCGGAGGTCGAGTATCTGCTGCGGACCGTGCTGCTGAAGGCGCTGTGCCGCCGCGCCAACGTGGCGAAGATCGACGCCGGCCCGAAGGGCGCCGTGATCTCGTTCCGCGACGACACCTTCGCGGATCCGGCCGGGCTCGTCTTCTACATCCGCAAGCAGGGCGTCGGCGCCAAGGTGCGGCCCGACATGAAGGTCGTGTTCTTCGACGACTGGGAAGAGCCGATCGACCGCCTCAAGGGCTCGACCGCGATCCTTCGCGACCTCGCCGCCATCGCCGACAAGAAGGCGGCGTGATAGCAGACGGGATCATCCATTCATCGCACGTCATGGCCGGGCTCGTCCCGGCCATCCACGTCCTCCTCCGCCGCGGCGCTGCAAAGACGTGGATGCCCGGCACGAGGCCGGGCATGAC
>NZ_NPEX01000376.1 GCF_003258865.1 Rhodoplanes roseus
ACCATGCGGCGGCGATACGCCACCGTGACGCCGCCCCAGTCGTTCACCAGCCGCCACAGATCGGGCGGCCGGTTCTCGCGCGCTGCCGCGTCGCGTTCGGCCCTGATTTTTCGCGCGTGGTCGATGAACTCGTCGGCGATGATCGTCTCGGCCTCGCTCCACAGCGCGCGCACCTGCGCGGCGCTGCGCTCGGCGGCGAGCGCCTCGTAGCGCGCCAGGAACTTCTCGACCTGGAGCGGATAGTAGGCGAGCGCCTCGGTCGCCGTGTCGATGGCGGTGAGGCCGCCGCCGATGACGACGACGGGCAGGCGGATCTGCAGGTTGGCGATCGAGTCCGGCTTCGCCGCACCGGTGAGCTGCAGCGCCATCAGGAAGTCGGAGGCTTGGCGCACGCCGGTGGCCAGCCCGTTCTTCATGTCGACCACGGTCGGCTTGCCGGCCCCGGTGCACAGCGCCACGTGGTCGAAGCCGAGCGAAAAGGCGTCGTCGAGCGTCAGCGTGCCGCCGAACCGGATGCCGCCGAACATCTTGAACTCCCGGCGCCGCTCCAGCAGCAGCCGGATCAGCTTCAGGTAGTTCTTGTTCCAGCGCACCGTGATGCCGTATTCGGCGACGCCGCCGAAGCCGGCCATCACGCGGGTGCCGAGATTCTCCTCCAGCTCGGCGAGGTCGCGGATGGGCCTGAACGGCACCCGGCCGCCGGTCATGTCGACGCCCGAGACGGAAGGCTCCAGCGGCTCGATCTTCAGCCCGTCGACCGCGACGACGCCGTGGCCGTCGTTCATAAGGTGATGGGCGAGCGTGAAGCCGGCGGGGCCGAGGCCGACCACCAGCACGGTGCGGCCGGTGTCCGGACGGGGCAGGGGGCGGCGCAGGTTCAGCGGGTTCCAGCGCGTCAGCAGCGAGTAGATCTCGAAGCCCCAGGGCAGCGCCAGCACGTCCTTCAGCGTCCGGGTCTCGACCTGCGGAATGTCGACCGGATCCTGCTTCTGATAGATGCAGGACTTCATGCAGTCGTTGCAGATGCGGTGGCCGGTCGCGGCGCACATCGGATTGTCGATCGTGACGATCGCCAGCGCCCCGAGCGTGTGGCCGCCGGCCTTCACCAGATTCATCTCGGAGATTTTTTCTTCCAGCGGGCAGCCGGCCAGTGGCACGCCGAAGTCGTTGCGGCGGAAGCTGCCGGTCTTCTCCTTGAGGCCGCGGGCGCAGGAGTCCTTGCCCTGGTTGTGGCACCAGATGCAGTAGTTGGCCTGATCGAGCGCGCCGGTGAGATCCATGCCGCAGTCGGTGAGCGCAAAGCCTTCGCGAAAACGCCGATGGTCGTCGGAGAGCTTGAACATGGTGACGCCCTCGACCACCTCGGTCTCGACCGGCACCAGCCGCATCGGATCGATCTTGCCGGGCGCCTTGAACAGCACGCCGCTCTTGTGGCGGTGCTGGCCCTCCGTCGTGTGGAGCGCCCAGGCGGCGTAGCGGGCGGCCAGGTCCAGGATCTCGGCGTGCTCCGCCTCTGTCTCGAAGATGGGTGCCACGAAGGTGGCGAAGCGCAGCTCGTCGAGGGGGCCGCCCAGCACCTCCTCGAGGGCGCGGGCGAGGGCGTCGCCGTCGAACCCGGCCGCCGCGGCGGCGCCGTACTTCTTGGCGGCGCGGCGCTGCACGAACAGGCGCTTCACCGTGTAGAGCGGGGCGAGCGCGTCGTGGCGCGCCTGCAGGGCCCGCACCTGCGGTCCGATCCCGAACAGGTCGGCCAGAAAATCCTCGAGATGCGGCGCGAGCGCGACCAGCAGCTCGGATTCCTCCTTGGTGGCGAGCCCGTCGGGCGTCGCCCGGGCCGTCACCAGACGATCGTGCAACGCCACATCGGCCTCGGCGAGCCACGCCACGAAGGCGGCGTCGAGCCGGGCGAGCCCGTCGCGGCGATAGAGATCCTCGAAGGCGAGACCGTGGGCGAGCCGGAGGAGCTGTGTATCGGGGCCGCCGGTCGAGGCGGGGGAGGGGACGGAGGCCGGCGTCGCAAAGGTATCGGTCGCGGAAGTCATGTCGGAATGCTGTCCTGTCGAACGGTCAGATGTCGGATCACTTCAGAATGGCAACGCTGCCACGGGGAGCAGATTGGGTCTCGGCACGGCCGTCACGCCGAGCCTGTATGCGGAAGAGGCGGCTATAGCACGAATCGGCCGGGCTGACCGCTCGCCCGCCCCGGCTCCGTGGCGCGCCTTATCAATTGTAATTAGCCCATTGCAGTGGACGGCCCGGGACGGGGACCGGTATTCTACGACCCGTGATTGGACTAATGGCGCGCTATAGGAATTAGGTGTCTAACTTGTTTGACAGGCGGCGCCTGATCGGCGGCCGCACTGTCCGGACGCTGTACCTGCGCCCCGTCGGACAAGCCGAGGGACGCGTTCAGGTGCCGTGTGAGACGAGGACCGCGCGCTGCCCAGGCCAGCGCCGGACATGCGATGCATGCCCGGAAAAGGCCCGCGCCGCCGGTCGACCATGTCAGGTCGTGCCATGACCGATTCCGAATTGTCGTTCGACGTTCCGGCGCTCGTGTCCTTGTCGCGCCAGATCGAGTTGCATCTCGAGCGCCTCATCGTGCAGGGGACGCTCAAAAGCGGGCAGCGCCTGTCGGAGCCCGACATCGCCAAGCGCTTCCGCACCAGCCGCTCGCCGGTGCGCGAAGCGCTGCGGCGGCTCGAGCAGGTCGGGCTGGTGGTGATCGAGCCGCGCCGGGGCGCCTCGGTCAAGGCGCCGAACGCGCGCGACATCGCCGACATGCTGGCGATCCGCGAGGCCCTCGAGGGGATGGCGGCCCGGCTCGCCGCCGAGCGCGCCGACGAGGCCGATCTGGCGCGGCTCGCGGCCTGTGCGGCCGATCCGGGCGCCGAGGACGAGGACAATCCCAATCTCGCGCTGGTCGAGTTCCACGAGGCGCTGCTGCAGGCGGCCAAGAACCCGGCGCTGCAGTCGATGCTGCGCGGATCGCTCAATCTGTTCCGGATGGTGCGCACGATCCCGGCCGATCATCAGGCCCGCAAGGCCCGCGCCGCCGAGGAGCACCAGGCGATCCTGGCTGCCGTCCTGGCGCGCGACCCCGACACGGCCGAGGCGGCCGCCCGAGGCCATATCAGGACCATGCGGCAGCAGCTGCTCGGTGCGGTGGCGGCCTCCCCTCCGGCCGAGGACGACACGGACGCGGATGCGGATGCGGAGATGCTGCGCTACGCGCTGGACCACCGCCCCGATCACGCGGGCGGTTCGCGCCGGAACGGGCGGAACGAATAGCCGCAGCGAGCAGCTGCAGCGAGCAGCCGCAGCGAGCAGCTGCAGCGAGCAGCCGCAGCGAGCAGCTGCAGCGAACAGCCGCACGAGCAGCTGCAGCGAACAGCTGCAACAAACAGCTGCAACGAACAAAGACGATCAGCCGCTCGCCAGCCGGTCCTCGATGTCGTTCGCGACCTCTTCGCACACCGCCGCGAGCTCGATCAGCTCCTTCTTGACGAAGTCGTCGCCGGACTTCTCGGCGAGCTCGCGATACTTCATCGCCTGATCGCGGAGATAGTCCTCGATCACGTCCATGCGACGCCCTCCGTGCTGACGGACAACGGAACGGTGACACTGGAGCGCGGACTTCGCTCGCCGGCAATTCCGGCGATTTTCACGCGCCCCGAAATGCGGTGCGCCATCGCAGGGCCGGGCGGGCGAATTCCGTCTGGCGCGACGCGAGCCGATCTCCCGCGCCGCCGGCAAAATGTAGCATCGGCAGTGTGGGCTGCGCTTGACCGGTGTCAAGCCGCGGCGGCTCGTCCGGTGCCGGCTGATCAGCCGCGGCGGATGAGATCCACCAGCGCCTCGCCGAGCCGCTCGCGCACCGCGTCGGCCTCCTCGGGGCTCCAGCGCCGGAAGCCTTCGCCGGACTTCATCCCGAGCTTTCCCTCGGCAACCTTCTGGCGGAGAAATTCGCTCACCGCGGGCGACCGGTCGAGATGCGGCACCAGCGTCTCCTGGATGTCGAGGGTCAGGTCGAGGCCGACGAGATCGCTCTGCTCCAGGGGGCCGAGCACGGCGAGCCGGGCTCCGAACCCGGTCTTCACCACGGTGTCGATCGTGTCGGCGTCGGCCACGCCGGCCGCCAAAAGCGCGATCGCCTCGCGCTTGAGCGCATGCTGCAGGCGGTTGCCGATGAAGCCCGGGATGTCGCGGCGCACATGCACGGGCCGCTTCCCGGCCCGACGCAGGAGATCCATCGTGGCCGCGACCGTCGCGGCGCTGGTCCATTCGGTCTGGATCACCTCGACCAGCGGCACCAGATGCGGCGGATTCCAGAAATGGGTGCCGATCACCCGCTCCCGATGGGTCAGGTGGCGGCCGATCTCGGTGCTCGGGATGGCGGACGAGTTGCTCGCCAGGATGGCCTGTGGGGAGACGATCGATTCGAGCTCGGCGAAAAGGGCGCGCTTGAGGTCGAGCTTTTCCGGCGCCGCCTCGAACACGACGTCGGCGCCCTCGGCGGCGGGCGCCAGCCGATCGTGGAGCGCGATGCGCTCGATCGCAC
>NZ_NPEX01000377.1 GCF_003258865.1 Rhodoplanes roseus
GCGTGCGGCGCCAGCGCTGGCGCAGGGCGAAGCGACAGCGCTCGCCGTCCTCGGCCGTGAACTGGGCGGCGCGGTCGAGCCCGCGCAAGGCGTCGACGATCTCCTCCACCGGGACCGGGTGGACCGGGCCGGCGCCGTTCGGCGCCTCGGCGGCGTCGGAGGCCCAGGCGATCAGGATCGCCCGCTTCTCCGCGAGGCTGAGATCGGGGTCGTCCACCACGGCGTCCGGATGCACGAAGGCATGGGCCGGGTGGAGCATCGCGTCGATCGCGACATCGGAGCTGGCGCGGCGCAGCGGCGCCGAAGGAATGGTTCTCATCGCGCGTTCTCCCAGGCCCGTCGTCCAGAGGCCGTCGTCCGATTGGCCGTCGTCCGAATGGGCGTCGTCCGGGTGGCGCACGCCGCGCGTCCTCGCGGACACGGGCTTGCAATACACTGACTTGCGAAAGCCGGGCTCTGCACTCTAGCCCGAATGACCAGCCGATTTAGAATTGATCTCGGCAGAGTCAACCCCGATCCTACACCATGCCGAACTTATGGGCGGTAAAAGCTAGTTGCACTGGGTTTGCGCCGGAGTATACTTTGCAATGTAAAGTCGGAGGGAGGGGCGGATGACCGAGCGGGGGACATGACCGATCTGGAGAAGGCCCTGGCCGACATCCATGCGATCAAGGCCCAGATCGCGCGCGGCACTGAGTTTCGCGGCTGGGGGCCGGCCACCGTGGCGCTCACCGGCCTGATGGCCGGCGCGGCGGCAGCCGGCCAGGCGGCCCTGATGCCGGAGCCCGTCGACCCCAGCCGCTGGCTGGCGATCTGGATCGTCACCGCGGTGCTCGGCATCGCGCTGGTCGTCGCCGAGGCGATGACGCGGTCGCGCCGGCTGCACTCCCGCCTCGCCGACGAGATGATCCACGCCGCCGCCGTGCAGTTCACCCCGGCCGCGGTGGCCGGCGCGCTGCTGCCGGTGGTGATCATGCGGTTCGCGCCGGATGCCGCCTGGATGCTGCCCGGCCTGTGGCAGATCGTGTTCGGGCTCGGCATCTTCGCCGCCAGCCGTGCCCTGCCGCAGGCGATGGCCATCACGGGCGCCTGGTATCTGGCCTGCGGCCTCGTCGTGCTCGCGGTGGCGGCCGCCGACCGCGGCCTGTCGCCCTGGGCCATGGGGCTGCCCTTCGGCATCGGCCAGCTCATGTTCGCCGCCATCCTGTATCGCGCGCTCGGAGGACATCATGGCGACGTCTGAGCCGACCCCAAGTCCCGGCCGCTTCGCCTATGAGGGGCTCGACCGGGTGATGCACGAGAAGGCCCGGCTTGGCGTGCTGACCTCGCTGATCGCGCATCCGCGCGGGCTCGCCTTCGCGGACCTCAAGCGGCTGTGCGGCCTCACCGACGGCAATCTCTCGCGCCACCTGCAGGTGCTGGCCGAGGCCGGGCTGGTCGAGATCCTGAAAGGCTACGAGCACAATCGCCCGCAGACCGTCTGCCGCATCACGGCCGACGGGCGCCGGCGCTTCCTCGATTATCTGGCCGTGCTGGAGCAGGTGGTGCGCGACGCCACCGCAGCGGCGCGCGTCGCGCCCGCCGCGCGTACGGGCCTCGCCGATGATCCGGCCCCGGCCTGACCCGCGTCCCGTCCGTCCCGTCCCGAACCGCACCGCCTCCTGCGACAAACCTCCGAGCCAAGGTCCTCCATGTCCGCGAACGTTGCGAACGAGAGCGAAGCCCCTCGCCATCCGCCCCGTCACGTCGCCATCGTGATGGACGGCAACGGCCGCTGGGCGACGGCACGTGGCCTGCCGCGCCCGGCCGGCCATCACGCCGGGGTCGAGACGGTGCGCCGGATCGTCGAGGCGGCGCCGGCGCTCGGCATCGAGACGCTGACGCTCTACGCCTTCTCGTCCGACAACTGGCGCCGGCCGACCACCGAGGTCGCCGCGCTGATGGCGCTGCTGCGCCGCTTCGTGCGGGCCGAGACGGCACGGCTCGCCGAGGCCGGGGCGCGCCTCACCATGCTGGGCCGGCGGGACCGCCTGCCGGGTGGCCTCGCCGAGGCGATCGCGGCGGCCGAGCAGGCGACCGCGGCGGGCACCAGGCTGCATCTGCGGGTGGCGCTGGACTACTCGGCCCGCGACACCATCCTGGACGCGGCGCGCCGCGCTGCCGCGCTGCCGTCGCTGACCCGTGAGATCTTCGCCCGCCTGCTGAGCGGCGATCACGGCGCCGACCCGGTGCCCGATGTCGACCTGCTGATCCGCACCGGCGGCGAGCAGCGCCTGTCCGACTTCCTCCTGTGGGAATGCGCCTATGCGGAGCTTCTCTTCGTGCCCCGGCTGTGGCCGGACTTTTCCGCCGCCGACCTGGCCGACGCCGTCGCCTGGTATGCCCAGCGCGAGCGCCGCTTCGGCGGCTTCGGCGCCGCCCCGGCCGCCGCGGCCGCCCCGGCCCTGACCGCGGCGTCGCCCGCCGTCGTCCCGAGCGCGGCGTAATCCGTCGCTCGACGAGGTTGCGGGCGGACGGCGCTCGCGCGATCCTTCCGGAATCGGCGGCCGGAGCGGCCGCGGGAGGGGCGGGCGATGCAGTACACGCCGATCCTGGTCGAGATGATCGCGGCGGGCGCCATCCTGGTCGCGACGCTGGTCTGGCATCTCGGGCCGGGCCGCCGCCGCGATGCCGCGCGGCTCGCCGCCCTGCGGCGCGAACCCGAGCCTGCGCCGACCCCGACCAGAACGACGTCCCGCCCCACGCGCCCGCACCGAATCTGACCACCCAGAACACAACGCGGCGATGCACACGCCATCGCCCATGGAGGAAGACATGCCCCTCAAGAACCTTCTCGTCCATCTCGACACCGGGCCGCGCGCCGCCGAGCGGCTGGCGCTGGCGGTGCGCCTCGCCGAGCGCCACCAGGCGCGGCTGACCGGCGTGTTCGGGCAGCTCGCCGACGCGCACCGGGTCGGCGTCGTGGCGGCGTGGCCGCCCGCAGGCTACGCCGAGGCGGCGGTGGCGAGCCGGGATGCCTTCTCGGCCACCGCCGGCAGCCTGCGGGACGCCGAGTGGATCGACCTCAATCGCGGCGGCGAGGACGAGATCCTGCATCGCCTCGGCCAGCTCGCGTCCTATTTCGATCTCGCCGTGGTCGGCCAGCACGAGGAGACGTCGCGCCGGCTGGTGCCGCCCGATCTCGCCGCCCATGTCTGCAGCACCAGTGGGCGTCCCGTGCTGGTGATCCCCTATGCCGGTCACTTCCCCGATGTCGGGCTGCGCCCGATGTTCGCCTGGAGCGAGACGCCCGGCGCGGCGCGGGCGCTGGCCGACGGCCTGGCGCTGACCAGCCCGGACGCCGAGGCGCTGGTGCTCTACGCCTACGAGCGCAACCAGCGCAGCGAGTACGCCGAGCGCGCGGTGGCGCAGCTCGCCAGCCACGGCATCGCCGCGCAGTTCGAACCCTTTGCGCTGCAGGACGAGACCATGATGGACGTGCTGCTCAACTTCGCGTCCGATCACGGCGCCGACCTGATGACGCTCGGCCTGTCCGGGCATGCGGGCCTGGCGCTGTTCGACCGCGGCCGGCCGAAGCCGACCCTGCGGGAGCTGACCGTCCCGGTGCTGTGCGCCTGCTAGGGTCGGCGAAGGGGAGATGATGCCGCGCCCGCGACCCGCTCGTCCCCGCGCAGGCGGGGACCGGGGCGGGGCCGGCAGGACGCCTGGAGGTCCGCCTGCGCGGGTCTCGGCGGAGCATGGAGCGGACCCGGTGATAGGAGCCTCGGCACCAGTGGACGGGTCGATGTCGCGCGATGACAGGATGAAGCCCGAGCCGGTGCCCGACCGGTCGCTACATCGGCGCATCCGCGCCGATCTCGAGGAGCGCATCCTGTCGGGTGCGTGGAGCCCCGGGCATCGCATCCCCTTCGAGCACGAGCTGATGACGCAGTACGGCTGCGCCCGCATGACCGTGAACCGGGTGCTGTCCGGCCTGGTCGAGGCCGGCCTGATCGAGCGGCGGCGGCGCGCCGGCAGCTTCGTGCGCCGGCCGGTCGGGCAGTCCGCGGTGCTGCGCATCCCCGACGTGAAAGGCGAGGTTCTGGGCCGCGGCGAGACCTACCGCTACGAGCTTCTGTCCGCCACCCGGCGCAAGGCGACGCGCGCCGACCACGCCCGCATCGCCGTCGCGGTCGGCGCGCCCGTGCTGGCGCTGGCCTGCCGGCACTTCGCCGACGAGCGTCCGCACGCCTACGAGGACCGGCTGATCGCCCTCGACAGTGTCCCCGAGGCGGCCTCCGCCGATTTTGCGGCCGAGCTGCCCGGGACCTGGCTGCTCGCCCATGTGCCGTGGCACGAGGCCGAGCACGAGATCACGGCGGCGCCGGCCGATGCGAAGACCGCGGCGCGGCTGGACGTTCCGGCCGGCACCGCCTGCCTGGTGATCGAGCGCCGCACCTGGCGCAGCGGCGCGCCGATCACGGCGGTGCGCCTGTGGTACCCCGGCGACCGCCAGAAGCTCGTCGCCCGCTTCACCCCGTCGACCGCGGCCGGGCCGGGCCGGTGAGACCGGCCCGAC
>NZ_NPEX01000378.1 GCF_003258865.1 Rhodoplanes roseus
GACCAGATCACGTTGCGCTTCTCGCGCTTCACGGCGCGCACCAGCGGCGTGAGCAGCTCGCCCACCCGGTCGGCACCGCCAGCACGCGGGCCGCGACCACCAGCGGCTCGCCGCCGAGATCGTTGACGATGCGCTCGGCGAGCGCCCGCGACAGGTCCAGGGCCCGTTCGAGCTCGCGCACGAAGTCGCCCGGCCGGCCGCCCAGCACGCTGGCCTCCAGCCGCCGCGCCACGTCCTGGCTCGGGGTCGGGCCGCCGGCGGTCTCCAGCGGCCCGGTGCGATCGAGCGCGTGCAGAATCGCCCGGCGGCCGTCCGTATCGGCCTCGAAGAAGTCGCGGGTGAGGGCGCGGGCCTCGGTCTGCAGGCGGGTCTCGGAGACGGGCTCGGGTGCCGGCGCGGCGGGCGCCTCCGGCCGGCCGGCGAGCCGGTCCATGATCTTGGCCGGCGCGCCCGGATAGGCGGCGAGCTTGCGGGCGACGATGTCGCGGGTCGCGGCGTCGACCGCATCGATCAGGCGCAGCGACAGCTCGACATATTGGCGCTCCTCGTCCGGCGAGTGGGTCGGCTTCTGGACGTACAGGTCGGTGAGGACGCGCAACAGGGTCGGCTTCACGTCGACACCGTGCTGCGCGAGCCCGACCAGGCTGTCCAGACCCGGAAACAAGGACGACATACGCAACGAGCCCCCGCCAGGTGCTTCGAACACGGTCTCCCGAAGACCTCGCGGAGCTTACGGCGGGACTCGTTAGCGGAGCCTTAACCCAAACAACCCGTTAACCTTTTCCCTAAAGTTCGAGCAATCGGAGGGTGTGGCGCGCAGCGGCTCCGGCGCCGCGATCGGGTCGTGCGCCGGCACTCCGGTGCCGGTCGGCGAAACGGGCCCGCGCCGCGCCGGCCCGCAGCGGCGACGGAGGCTGAAAAAGTGCTGCGAAACGGCCCGGTGTTGCCCGTCCACAACCCTTGTGGATCAACAATTTATGCTTAACCAACCGTTAACCAAACCAGCCCCTAATCGATGCTGGCATACCGCGGATCACTCCCGATCCGATGGAGGGGGCCATGGGAACCATCATCACCTTCCCGGCGGGTCGTTACGTCTACAGCGACGGCCGGGGCCGGAGTGTCGACGAGCCGGCCACCATCATCATTCTGCCGGTGGTCCGGGTCGATCGTTACGCGGATGACCCACGCGACGGGCTGCGCGACGGCAGCTCGGCGGGCTCACGCAAACGGCGTCGCCCGACGGCACGACGGTAAGCGGGGCGCGTGGTGAGCAAGGTGCAGGACCGGGAATGGCGCGCTCGCACGGGTGTGGCGTGGCGTTGCGCCCCGGCGCTCGTCGTGATGACGGCGGCGCTGCTCGGCGGCTGCGCCAATGGTGATTTCGGCCGCGTGAAGCCGGGCCTGGTGCGCGACGGCGTGCACGACTGGATGGGGCCCGCGGCGGCCACCCAGGCCGGGCTGCCGGCCTCGGCCTATCCGCTCACCGAGGACGAGCGGGTGATGCGGGATCTCGCCTTCCCGATGATCGAGGCGCCCTACGAGAGGCAGCGCTGGTACTCGATCCTCGAGGAGTACGGGGTGACGCGCGGCGTGCGGCAGGACTGGTGCGTCTTCAACATCGCCGCCTACGAGCAGATCCTGATGCAGACGGCGTATCGCTCGGCGACGGCGCGCTACTCGCGCCTCAACGACGACATCCGCAACGACGTCACCCGCCTGCCCAACTGGGTGGCGGCGGCGCGGCGCGTGCTCGACATGGACATCAAGCGCGGCAAGAGCCTCGGACACGTCAACGGCCTCACGCCGGGCGAGGCCGGCAATGCCCAGGCCCGCATGGCCGAGAACGCCCTGATCATGAGCTGGGTGCAGCAGTCGCTGGTCAACCGCACGGCCTCCTACGGCTACGCGCTCGAGCGGCTGGTGATCGCCACCCCGATGCCGGCGGCCGTCGAGGTCGAGCGCTCGCTGACCCTGCTGAAGACCCGCATCGCCGAGGCCCGGCTGCTGCCCGGCCCGGACATCACGCCCGGCACCATCGTACTGGTGCCGCCCTATCCGCTGCCCTCGATGCCGGCCGTCAGCAAGACCGCGCCGGTCGCCGAGGCCGGCCCGCCGCCGGGCGGCCCGAGCTTCGTCTCGCTGCTCGGCCACTGATTTCGCGAGCCCTGATCCGGTGGATTAGTCCGGCAAGCCATGCGCGTCCCTCCCGCTTTGCGTGAGACGGCGCGGCGGCCTATCGTCGCCCGCAGCGGCGGTCGCGTGCCGCCGCGCGCGTGCGGAGCGGGCCCGTGACGATTCATCAGCCGTCGATCCCCCCGGGACCTTCGATCCCGCCGGTGTGGACGCCGCCGATCGCCGAGGCGGTCCGGCGCGACCTGTGCACCGACTGCGGCATCTCGCGCACCGCGACGCCGGGCCAGTGCGGCCACGCCTGCCAGTTCCTCAAGCCCGACTATGCGGGGATGGAAAAGGCCGTGCACGGCCGCGCCCGCGATCCGGAGAAGCCGGACGAGCTGTTCTTCGGCCCGTTCCGCAAGATGCTGCGCGCCGCGCTGAAGAGCCCGCGGCCGGGCGCGCAGTGGACCGGCATCGTCACCCGCATCGGCGAGCGCCTGCTGGAGACCGGCGCGGTCGACGCCGTGCTGGCCATGGCGGCCGATCCGGCCGACCGCTGGCGTCCGCGCCCCGTGCTGGTGACGCGACCGGAGGGCATGGCGCAATGCCGCGGCATGCGCATGGGCTACGCGCCGCTGCTGGCGCTGCTGGAGCCGGCCCGCGCGCTCGGCTTCAAGCGCATCGCCGTGGTCGGGATCCCGTGCCAGATCCATGCGCTGCGCGCCATCGAGCGGGAGCTCGGCTTCGAGAAGATCTACGTCGTCGGCACGCCGTGCTCGGACAACACCACGACCGAGCGCTTCCACGAATTCCTGGCGCTGCTCGCCGACGATCCCGGCACCATCACGTATCTGGAGTTCCGCGCCGACTATCACGTCGAGCTGCGCTTCTCCGACGGCACGCAGAAACGCATCCCGTTCCTGCTGCTGCCGCTCTCCAAGCTGCCGCGCGATTTCTTCCCGCTCACCTGCCGCACCTGCGTCGACTACACCAACGTGCTCTCCGACATCACGGTCGGCTACATGGGCGGCGAGGGCGAGCAGTGGCTGCTGGTCCGCAACGCGCGCGGCGAGGAGCTGCTGGCGCTGCTCGGCGACGAGGTGCGGACCGCCGAGCCGGGCAGCGCCGGCAAGCGCGGCGCGCCGGTCAAGGGCTTTCTCAAGAACACCGAGCGGGCCGCCGGCGGCCTGCCGGTGCGCGGCACGCCGGACTTTCTCCGCCCGCTGGTCGCCTGGCTGATGCCGAAGATCGGGCCGCGCGGCCTGGAGTTCGCCCGCGCCCGGCTGGAGATGAAGGCGATCGAGACGATCCTGCACCTGCGCCGCGCCCGCCCCAAGCGCCTGCGCCACATGGTGCCGCAGCACGTCTGGGATCTGGTCGCCCCCTACGGTCTGACCCCGGGCGAGGGCGAGAAGTAGGACGCCGTTGTTCTGTGGCTCAGGGAGTTGTCATGCAAATCCAACGCGATCTTAAACACCAGATATACGTCGAGTGGCAGCAGGGACCGCACGGGTTCAAACGGGCCTGGATAAGGCGTGCTTCGCCCGACAAGGACTGGGCCGGTACGAGGCGCTACGTCAACGTCGTCCGGGTCGAATCGCTTGGGGGTGGGCCGGCCGGAAGCTCTACTGATTTTCCTATTTTCAACAATCTTCCGGACGAGCAAGTTCTGATCGCCTTTGTCGCTGCCGTTTGCGGCGTAACGGGGTGCCAAATTCCGTAGATCCTGGTCGCCGAGTCACGCCAATGGATGGCGTCGATGAGACGCCTGCCGTTTTTGCAAAGTTACATTCCCACCGCTCCCTCGCCGCTCACGGCAAGTCGCGGGCGACGCGAAAACCGTTGGCGTAGTAGCGGACGTCCTTGTCGTAGCGGAAGCGGGCGGCGGAGCGGATCGCGGCGGGCGTCGAGCCGAAGGCGCCGCCGCGCAGCACGCGCTGGCGGCACTGGCCGGCCGCCCAGGCGGTGCCGTCCTTCGGGGCGCCCTTGTAAGACTCGTTCCAGCAGTCCTCCACCCATTCGGCGGCGTTGCCGGCGGTGTCGTAGAGGCCGAAGGCGTTGGGACGGAACGAGCCGACCGGCAGGGTGCGGCGCGCCGGCTGCGCCGTGCAGGTGCTGCAATTGGCGCGGCCCTGGCCGATGTCGCGGCCCCACCAGTGCGGCGTCACCGAGCCGGCGCGCGCCGCATACTCCCACTCCGCCTCGCTCGGCAGCCGGTAGGTCCGGCCCGCGATCTGAGACAGCCATCCGAGATAGACCTTCACGTCGTCCCAGCTCACGTCGATCACGGGCTGCGCGTCGCGGCCCCAGCCGTGATCGTCGGGCCGGTGGCGGCACGCGCCGGCGGCGACGCAGCGGTCCCATTCGGCGAACGTGATCTCGCGGCGGCCGCTCGCGAACGGCCGCG
>NZ_NPEX01000037.1 GCF_003258865.1 Rhodoplanes roseus
GTCACCCCCTCCCGAATCGCTTCGCGATCCGACCTCCCCCCTCCAGGGGGAGGTGGGCCGAGCGGCAAGGCCGTGCGCCACAACGCCTTCATCATCTCCTCACGCCGCCTCGACGAAGCGGTTGCGGGCGTACAGGAACTCGAGCACGGCGGCGCGGCAGCGGTTGTACTCGTGGTCGTCGACCAGCTCGAGGCGGCGGCGCGGACGGGCGAGCGCGACGGTCAGCACCTCGCCGATGGTGGCGGCCGGGCCGTTGGTCATCATCACGATGCGATCGGAGAGCAGCACCGCCTCGTCCACGTCGTGCGTGATCATGATCATGGTGTTCTTCAGGCGAGCGTGGATCTCCATCACCTGGTCCTGCAGATGCGCCCGGGTCAGCGCGTCGAGCGCCCCGAAGGGCTCGTCGAGCAGCAGGATCTTCGGCTCCATGGCGAGCGCGCGGGCGATGCCGACCCGCTGCTTCATGCCGCCGGAGATCTCGGCCGGGCGCTTGTCCTTGGCGTGCGCCATGTTGACCAGCGCCAGGTTCTCCATGATCCACTCGCGCCGCTCGGCGCGCGAGCGCTTGCCGCCGAACACCTTGTCGACGGCCAGCGCGACGTTCTCGTAGACGGTGAGCCAGGGCAGCAGGCTGTGGTTCTGGAACACGACGGCACGGTCCGGCCCCGGCGCGTTGACCTCCTGCTCCTCCAGGATCACGCCCCCTGTCGAGGCGCGCAGCAGGCCGGCGACGATGTTGAGGAGCGTCGACTTGCCGCAGCCGGAGTGGCCGATGATCGAGACGTACTCGCCCTGCTGGATCCGCAGCGTCACGTCGCGCAGCACCTCGGAGGTGGTACCGCCGCGCGAGAAGCTGATGCCGACGTGGTCGATCTTGAGATAGGGGTTCATGGCTCGACCCTCAGTTCGATGCGGTGCCGCGGGTGACCAGCACTGCGGCGCCCGCCACCAGCCGGTCGAGCAGGAAGCCGACGCCGCCGATGTAGCCGAGCGCGACGACGATGTCGGGCAGCCGCGACGAGTTCCAGGCGTCCCAGATGAAGAAGCCGATGCCGACGCCGCCGGTCAGCATCTCGGCCGCGACGATCGCCAGCCAGGCGAGACCGATGCCGATGCGCAGGCCGGTGAAGATGTAGGGCGCCGCCGACGGCACCATGATCTTGACGAAGAACTCCAGGTGATTGAGCCGCAGCACCCGGGCGACGTTGCGATAGTCCTGCGGGATGTTGCGGATGCCGACCGCGGTGTTGATCAGGATCGGCCAGATCGACGTGATGAAGATCACGAAGATGGCGCTCGGATTGGCGTCGCGGAACGCCGCGAGCGAGATCGGCAGCCAGGCGAGCGGCGGCACGGTGCGCAGCACCTGGAACACCGGATCGAAGCCGCGCATCACCCACACCGACTGGCCGACGATGGAGCCGATCAGCACGCCGGCGACCGCGGCGAGGCCGAAGCCGACGGCGACCCGCTGCAGCGAGGTGAGCACCCGCCAGCCGAGGCCAATGTCCTGCGAGCCGGCGACGAAGAACGGATCGACGATCAGATCCCTCGCCTCGCTCCACACCCGCGAGGGCGGCGGCAGCGCCGAGGTCGGGCTCCAGCACGCCATCTCCCAGATCAGCAGAAGCAGCGTGGTGACGATCAGGGGCGGCAGCACGACGGCGGCCACCTTGGAGGCGATCGGCCGCAGCCGCGCCGCGAGCGGCGGCGCCTTCGTGGCGAGCGGCACCACGGTCGCGACCGTCGGGGGCGGAGCGGCGGCCGCGGCGGGCCCTTCGGCGACGGACTTCAGTTTCAGCATGGATTGCGCCACGGGGGGCTCCTTTGTCGCTGATCTTCGCTCTGACTCTCCCCTCGTGGTGAGGAGCGGCCGAAGGCCGCGTCTCGAACCACGAGGCCCCGATTACGCGGGCCGCCGCCATCCCTCGAGACGGCCGCTTCGCGGCCTCCTCGGGATGCGGACGGGCAGGGCCGGGTGCAGACCTCGCACGTTCAAACCGTCACGCGCTTGATGCGCTGGGCGCGCAGATAGGCCATCGGATCGGCCGGATCGAACTTCATGCCGTCGAAGAAGGTCTCGACGCCGCGGCTGTCGGAGGTCGGAATGCCCGACACGCCGAGGCTCTTGGCGGCCTCGATCCACAGGTCGGACCGGTTGGTCTTGTCGACCAGCGCCTTGATGTCGATCGCGGGATCGAACTTGCCCCAGCGGATGTTCTCGGTGACGAACCAGGTGTCGAGGCTCTTCCACGGATACGACGTCGAGCCGCCCTCGCCCCAGAACTTCATGTAGAGATTGGTGCCCTTGGCGGTGCGGCCGAGGCCGTAGTTGATGTCGCCCTTGATGCGGCCGATGATGTCCGGCACCGGCACGTTGAACCACTGCCGCCGGCCGATGATGGCGGCCATCTCGTCCTTGTTCTCCGGCTTGTCGCACCACTGCTGCGCTTCCATCACGGCCATCATCAGGGCCTTGGTGGCGCGCGGATTCTTGTCGACCCAGTCGGCCCGCATGCCGAGGATCTTCTCCGGGTGGCGGAACCACAGCTCGCCGGTGGTCAGCGCCGTGTAGCCGATGTTCTGGTTGACGAGCTGCTCGTTCCACGGCTCGCCGACGCAGAAGCAGTCCATGTTGCCGACCTTCATGTTGGCGACCATCTGGGCCGGCGGCACCACGATCACCTTGATGTCGCTGTCGGGATCGATCCCGCCGGCGGCGAGCCAGTAGCGGATCCACAGGTCGTGGGTGCCGCCCGGGAAGGTCATGGCGGCGGTGAGCTCCTTGCCTTGTGCCTTCTTGCGCTCGAACGCGGCCTTGAGCGGCGAGGAGTCCTTCTCGATCTTCAGATCCTTGTACTCGTTGGAGACCGAGATGCCCTGGCAGTCCTCGTTGAGATTGAGGAGCGTGTACATCGGCAGGGACTGGTTGCTCTGCATCACCTTGCCGGTGGTGTAGAGATGAACCTTGGGCCGCAGCAGATGCGCGCCGTCGATGCCGTTGCGCTCGGTGCCGAGCGCCATGTTGTCCCGCGTCGCGCCCCACGAGGCCTGCTTGGCGATGTCCATGTCGGGCAGGCCGTGCCTGTCGTAGAAGCCCTTCTCCTTGGCGATGATCAGGGGCGAGGCGTCGGTCAGCGCGATGTAGCCGAGCTTGGTGCCCTTCACTTCGGGGCCCGCCCCTTGCGCGAAGGCGCCGGCCGGCAGGGCGGCCTTGGCGGCGGCCAGGAGTGCGGCCGTGTTGGCGGCGTTGCGGAGGAACTGGCGGCGGGTGGAACGCAACGGCCGGGACGTCGTGGTCATGCTCTCTCCTCGCTCGGCAAAAAAGAAAACGCCGCCGCTTCGAACCGACGCGACGCACCCCGGAGGAACGGGTGCGAGGACAGGTCGAAGCAGCGGCGTTGCTGCGCTGTATCAGAAGGCCCACCGTCAGCGTCGGCGGCGGCCACTAGCACTAGTTATACAAGTGGCGTGCCAATCATGCCGCGCTGCGGAAAAATGCTTAGTCTCAGGAGATTATCAGATCGCGCGACCGGTCCGGCGACGTTCGGCTCCGCCCCGATGCGCCTGTTTGCGGCACTGCCGAAGCGGCACCTGATCAAACCGTGAGCAGACCGGGGAGGCTCAGCCCGGCGCCGGCGGACCCAGCGCCGCATCGAACAGGTCGCCCCGAAACACCGCCCGCACGGCGCTCTCCGAGCCGTCCGGCAGATGGCCGGCGGCCTGCATGGCCGCGGCGAGCCAGTCGGCCTGGGCCGGCTCGGGGCGGTTGGCGTCGAGCACCAGAAAGTCGGGATCGTTGCGCAGGCGCCCGTCGCCGTCCACCACCAGGGCGCCGTCGAGGGTGCGGCGGATCACGGCGGCGGACGCGTCGAGATGGCCCGACTCGCCGAGCAGCGCGGCGAGATCGGCGCGGTTCTCCGGCGCCGCGCACCAGGCCGCCGCGGCGGCGAGCGCCCGAATCAGCGCCGCGCTCTCCGGCGCGTCGGCGCGCTCGGCCGGCAGCGCCAGGAGCTTGTCGGGAGCGCCCGGCACCACGGTGTTGCCGAGCAGCAGGATGGTGCCGACGCCCTGGTCCACCGCGACGCTGTTCCACGGGCTGCCGACGCAGAAGCCGTCCACGTATCCGCGCCGCAGCGCATCGACCATGAAGGGCGGCGGCACCACGACGAGGCGGACGTCGCGCTCCGGATCGAGCCCGGCCGCGAGGAACAGGCGCCGGAGCAGATAGGCATGCACCGACAGCGGAAAGACCGCCGCGAAGGTGAGCGGCCCCTGCCCGGCCGCGGCACGCGCCCGGGCGACGGCGCCGAGCGCCGCCGCCGCCGCGGCGACCTCTCCCGACAGTCCGCCGTGCTCCGCGAGCGCCGCCGCGATCGGCCGCGACACCGTCACGGCATGGCCGCCGATGTTGAGCATCACGGGCGCGACCAGCGGCAGCGCCATGTGGCCGAGCCCCAGCGTCGTGGCCACCGCGAGCGGCGCCAGCATGTGGGCGCCGTCGAAATGGCCGAACACCAGCTTGTCGCGGATATTGGCCCAGGAGGTCTCGCGCACCGGCACGAGGTCGAGGCCTTCGGCCGCCGCGAAGCCGCGCTCGGCCGCCGCGATCAGCACGGCGGCGTCGGTGAGAGGCACGTATCCGATCGAAAGGCGCGTCATCAGAACAGCTCCGCGGCCGTGATGATCGCCTGGGCGATCTCGACCATGCGCTTCTTCTCGTTCATGGCGGTGCGGCGCAGGAGCGCGTAGGCGTCCTCCTCCGACAGGCCCTTGCGGGCCATCAGCAGGCCCTTGGCCTTGTCGATGGTCTTGCGGTCGGCCAGCGCCGTCTTGGCGTCCTCGAGCTCGCGGCGCATGCGGCTGTAGGCGTTGAAGCGCATCACCGCCATGTCGACGATGGCGCGCACCCGCTCGGGCTTCAGCCCGTCCACCACATAGGCGGAGACGCCGGCATCGATCGCGGCCTGCATGGTGGCGGCGTCCGAGCGGTCGACGAACACGGCGACGGGCCGCTCGACCACGCGCGACACCCGGAACATCTGCTCGAGAACGTCACGGCTGGGGCTGTCGAGGGCGATGACCACCACGTCGGGGGCGAGGGCGACCAGGCGGTCGAGCAGGTCGGGCGAGTCCGGCACGATCGCGACGCGCGGGATCCCGGCGGCGCGCAAGCCTTCCTCGACGATCGCGGCACGCGCCCGATCGGCATCGACCACGGCGACCGAAACCACCCCGTCCTGCATCGCACCATCTTTGCCGGATCGCGGCCGCAAGGCAATCGCCACGCTCAGGCGGCCGCCTCGAAGCCCTGCAGCACGCCGACCGCGTTGACCCCGATCGCCTCGACGGCGTAGCCGCCCTCCATCACGAACAGGGTCGGCAGCCGCAGGCCGGCCAGCATCCCGCCGATGGTCGGATAATCGGCGGTGTCGAGGCGGAAGCGGGAGATCGGGTCGCCCTTGTAGGTGTCGACCCCGAGCGAGACCACCAGGGCCTCGGCGCCGAACGCCGCAATGCGGGCGAGCGCATGATCGAGCGCCGCGGACCAGGCCTCGAAGCCGGTGCCGAACGGCAGGGGATAGTTGGCGTTGGCCCCCTCCCCCGCGCCGGTCCCGGTCTCGTCGGCGAAGCCGAGGAAGTAGGGATACTCCTGCACCGGGTCGGCATGCAGCGAGACGAACAGCACGTCGCCGCGGTCGTAGAAGATGTCCTGGGTGCCGTTGCCGTGGTGATAGTCGATGTCGAGGACGCAGACGCGCTCGGCGCCGGTGTCACGCAGGGCCTGGGCGGCGATCGCGGCGTTGTTGAAGAAGCAATAGCCGCCGTAGCAGGCCCGGTGCGCGTGGTGCCCCGGCGGCCGGGTCAGCGCGAAGGCGCCGCGCTCGCCGCGCGCGACGAGCTGCGCGCCGGTGAGGGCCACGTCGGCCGCCGCCCGCACCGCCTGGAAGGTGCCGGCCGTGATCGGCGTCCCGGCATCGAAGGAGTAGTAGCCGAGCTTGCCGTCGATATGGTCCGGGACCACGCGCCGCATGCCGGGCGCGATCCAGGTGAACGGCAGCGCGTCGTACGCGCCGTGCTCGGCGACCCAGGCGTCCCAGGCGCCCGCGAGGAAGTCGACGTAATCGGGCGCATGGACGCGCTTCACCGGATCGAGCCCGAAGGCGGAGGGCGGGATCACCGGGCCGAGCCCCACCTCGGTCACGCGCGACAGCACCAGCGCGGCGCGGCGCGGCATCTCGAAGCTCGTCACCAGCTTGCCGTCGTGCAGCTCCGCCTTGCCGTCGTGCAAGGCGTGCGCGTCGCTGAACACCGTGATCATGATTCCGCCCGGCGAACGCCGTCGCTCTCACGCGCGCGAGAAGGCGAGGACCACGATCCGCGGCGCGCGGCAGACGGCGAGATCGAGGATCTTTCCGCTCGGCACCACGGCCTTGCGGCCGACGAGATCGACCACGATGTCGTGGAAATCGAGGAAGACGCCGTCGAGCGGATGCATCGCCTTGTACACGGCTTCCTTGGCGGCGAACAGGACACGTCCGCGCAGCGGATCGCCGGCGAGGCCGGACCGCTCCGGCACGGTGGCGACGAGATCGAGGATGTCGTCGGGCAGTGGCTCGGCCGGCTCGACGTCGATGCCGAGCGCGGCGACGGCGGCGCGCGGCGCCACCGCGGCGACCGCCACGGCCTGGTCGTGAGCCAGCGAGCCGACCACGTCGCGCGGCCAGTCCGGCGCGCCGGAGGCGGTGCGGGGCAGCGCGCAGCCGGCATGGCCGAGGCCGGCGAGCAGCTCGCGGGCGACCACCCGGGCGGCACCGCTGGCCCGCCGCACCGCGACGATGCTCGAGACGATCGAGCTCGCCTCGGCGTCGAGCAGCGCCGCCTCGTCGCCGGGCGCGATCAAGCGGTGGCCGACCACGATGCCGGACACGAGAGAGTCCAGCGCGCGCTGCAGGGTGGGATCGCAGGAGGCGAGCATGTCAGCGGAGGTCACGTGCCGGTCGCCCGTTCGACCGCGAGCTCGGCGATGATCTCGCCGTCCTCGTCGGCCCCGATCTCGACGAAGCCGACGCTGGCATAGAGTGCCTTGGCCGGGTTCTCGGGCTCGTAGCAGATCGAGATGGTGCCGACGCCGGGCAGCCGGCCGATCTCGTCGAGCGCCAGCCGGAGCGCGGCGCGGCCGTAGCCCTGGCCCTGGAAGCGGCGGTCGATCATGAAGCGGTAGATGACGGCGCGGCCCAGGTGGTCGCTGCCGACGTCGTACATCAGGAATCCGACCAGCTCGTCGCCGGCATAGACGGCGCGCGGCCGCGCCAGCGGATCGAACTTCGACTCGGCGAGCGAGTAGAGATTACCGGCGACCAGCTCGCGCTGCTCCGGCTCGAGCTCGAGCGCGGCGACGTCGCGCCAGTTGTTCGCCGTCACGTCGGCGAGGCGGACCTCGCCGGCGCCCGGGAGGCCCATGATCGTCTCCCGGCGCGACACGGCCTACTCCGCCGCGATACGGTAGGCGGGCTCGACCGTCGCGGGCGCCCGGTACACGGCGGCGCCGAGCGCGCCGTCGACGGAGCCGTGACGGCGGAACAGCTTCGCCGGGTTGCCGCGCCAGGTGGTGTGCGCGTCGACGACCTCGCCCTTCATCAGGAAGGCGTCGGTGTCGATCACCACGTGCTCGCCGAGCGTGACGCCGTAGTGGACGAAGGCCGACGGGCCGAGCGTGCAACCCTCACCCATGCGGATCCAGTCGGACTTGAACACGCCCTCTTCCAGCGAATGCGCCTGAAGCACGCTGCCCTCGTTGAGGTTGGCGTAGTCGCCGACCTCGGTGAGGCTGCGGTCGGTGATCGAGCAGCCGAAGTCGACGACCTTGCGGCCGACCTTCACGCCCATCAGCCACAGGATCAGGCTCTTCACCGGCGTGCCGCCGAACAGCTGGACATGCGGCCAGTCGGACAGCTTCCAGTGCCGCTCGTGGCTCCAGAAATACGGGTCGTAGATGGTCACCATCTCGGGCTTCAGCGAGCCGAAGCCGAGCGAGGCGCGCTCCATCATGGTGAAGTACAGCACGGCACCGGCGGACGTGACGGCACCGGCCGCGAACAGGGCGAACACCCCGTAGGTCGGGTAGACCAGCAGCGCCGCCTGCCACACCGCGAGCGAGGCGAACACCAGGAGCCAGCGGGTGGCCAGGAACAGCGCCGCCGTGACGGCATTGTAGCGGTTCTTGGCGGCCAGCCGACGCAGGCGCTCGTCCTCCGGGATGGCACCGAGCATCGACTTGTCGCGCTCGACCATGCGCGGGATCTCGAAGGGCGGCGAGCCGAGCAGGCCGCAGTTCTCGCGCACCGGGCCGTCGACCGGGATCATCACCTTGGTGCCGAGCAGCACGTTGGCGCCGGTGCGGCCGCCGGGCGGATACTGGATGTTGTTGCCCAGATAGTTGTTGTCGCCGATGCGGGTGTGGCACAGGCGGAACGACGAGGCCGACATCTCCAGGTTGATCATCGACAGCCCGTCCGAGACCATCGTGCCGGAGCCGATCTCGCACATGAACGGATTGTCGTGCTTCTGGTTGGTGCCCATGTTCGAGCCGGTCTGCTCGACCTTGTTCAGGTTCCAGCCGACGAAGCGCATGTAGCCGACGATCGCCGACGAGTCGCCGAACAGCACGTTGAAGAACAGCGAGTTCGAGAACTTCTCGGTGAGGCCCTGCAGCCAGGCGTGGAACCCGAAGGTCGAGTAGGTGCGGCCTTCGGTCAGGAACAAGCGGGCGAGCCGCGGCACCGCCCACACGCCGGCCAGGCCGGTGACGATCGAGCCGAAGAACGACACCAGCGACACCGCCAGCACGGTCGGCAACGAGGTCCAGAGGGTCGAGGCCGCGGCGGACGCGCCGGAGTGCTGCTCGTAGAGCGCCAGCGCGACGATCGGCACCGGGATCACCACCATGAACAGCAGCGCGAACTGCACCACCTCGGAGAGACCGCGGCGCAGCGCCGTCGACGGCAGCGCCTCGACCCGCACATAGTCGGCCGTCGTCTCGACGGCGGGCGAGCCGTGGAACCGCTTGCCGTCGGCGACGCGCTGGCCGCTCTGCAGCGACGAGCCGTGGCCGAGCTGGGTGTCGTCGCCCATCGCCGTGTCGATGTCGAGCACGCTCGCCTCGCCCACGAAGGCGCGGTCGCCGATGCTGACCCGGCCCGTAGTGATGTAGTTCGACTGCGCCCGATAGCCGAGCAGGATCGACTCCTTGCGCAGGATCGTATCCTGGCCGATCGCGATCAGGTCGGTGGCGACCGGCACGAAGCGGGTCTTCACGATGGCGTTGGCGCCGACCTTGGCGCCGAGCAGGCGCAGATAGACGTTGTAGATCGGGTGGCCGGCGAACAGCGCGACGGGCGCGTTGCGCATCAGCGTCTTGGCGGCCCAGAAGCGGAAGTAGCGCGCCGACCAGATCGGGATGCGCTCCTCCTTGAAGCGGCCGACCAGCAGCCACTTGCCGACGATCGACACCGCGGTGAGGCCGAAGAAGCTCGCCACCGCCGCGACGACGCTGCGGACATACAGGTCGACCGGGCCGGTGGCCGCATAGGCCCATTCGAGGCCGGTGTCGAACACCCACAGGCCGAGCAGGCTGATGGCGCCGTAGAACAGGAGCTGCGCCGCGCCGCACGCGTAATAGGAGAGGTCGGAGGGCGTGTGGAACGGCTCGGGCGCGGTCTGCACCGCCGCCGCGTCGCCCGCCTCGTCGAAGATCGCGGCGAGCTTGGCGATGGTCGGGTTGGTGTAGATGTCGCGCATGGAGACGTTCTCCATGCCGGCGTTCCTGCGGATTTTTGCGCAGAACCGCGCCATCAGCAGCGAGTTGGCGCCGAGATCGTCGAAGAAATTGTCCTCGGTGGAGACGCGCTCGACGGTGAGGATCTCGGCGATCGCCTCGACCAGCAGCCGCTCGGTGTCGGTGCGGGCGGCGACCACCTTGCCGTTGCCGGCGGCCTGGACGCGCGGGCCGGCCGGCTTGGGCAGACGCTTGCGGTCGGCCTTGTTGGAGGCCGACATCGGGATCGCGTCGAGCTGCTCGAGATAGGCCGGCACCATGTAGGCCGGCAGCCGGCGCTTGAGCGCCTGGAGAATGTCGCCGCGCGGCAGGTCGCCGGCGCCGGGCTTGAGCGCGTAGTAGCCGACCAGCTCCGGCATGCCGGGCTCCGGCTCGAAGGTCGACACCGCCGCCTGGGCGATCTGCGGCAGCTCCATCATCACCGACTCGATCTCGACGAGCTCGATGCGGTAGCCGCGGATCTTCACCTGGGTGTCGATGCGGCCCAGATACTCGATCTCGCCCATCTCGTTGATGCGGCCGAGGTCGCCGGTGCGGTAGATGCGCTTCGACGCGTTGTTGGGGATGCCGATGAAGTCTTCGATGAACTTCTGCCCGGTCAGCTCCTCGCGATTGAGATAGCCGGCGGCGACGCCGATGCCGGCGATGCCGATCTCGCCGAGCTCGCCACGCGACATGGAGCGCGGCTCGGCCGGATCGAGGATCACGATCGAGTAGGTCGGCATCGGGATGCCGATGGTGACGGGCTTCTCCGGCACCAGCTCGGTGACGGTGGCCGTGACGGTCGCCTCGGTCGGGCCGTAGGTGTTGAGGATGGTGCGGCCGCGGCGGCTCCAGCGCATCACCAGGTTCTGCGGGCAGGCCTCGCCGCCGACCATCAGCAGGCGCAGATGCGGCAGGTCGCGCTCGATGGTGGAGAGCAGCGTCGGGCAGCAGCACATCGCGGTGACGCGGCGATCGTGCAGGAAGTCGGCCAGCTCCTCGCCGACCAGGCCGCCACCGGCGCGCGCCGGCACCAGCGTCGAGCCGGCCATCAGCGGCACCCAGGTCTCCTCGATGGAGAAGTCGAACGCGATGGTCATGCCCTGGTAGACGCGGTCGCCCGGGCGGTAGCCGTAGCGCTCGGCGGCGATGCGCACGAAGTTGCAGATGCTCGGATGCTCGACCAGCACGCCCTTGGGGTTGCCGGTGGTGCCCGAGGTGTAGATCACGTAGCAGCCCTGGTCGTCGGTCGCGGCGACCTCGCCGGCGAACAGGCGCTCCGGCGAGCGGGCGTCGATCTCGGCGCGGGCGGCGTCGAGCAGCACCGCGTCGGCGTCCTGGGCCGAGAGGCGCTCGGAGAAGCTCGCCATCGACACGATGGTGCGGATCTTGGCGTCGGCCAGCATGTAGCGGATGCGCTCGGCCGGCAGGCCGGGATCGAGCGGCACATAGGCGGCGCCGGCCTTCACCACCGCGACCAGCGCCACATAGGTCTCGATCGTCTTGTCGAACAACAGGCCGACGCGGTCGCCGGCCCGGACCCCTCGGGCGATCAGGTGGCGGGCCACCTGGTTGGCGCGGCGATCGAGCTCGCGATAGGTCAGCGTGGTGTCGGCGGTCAGCACGGCGGCGAGATCGCCGAAGCGGTCGGCCGCCTCCTCGAACAGTTGGTGGAGCCGCTCGCCCGGGCGCCAGCGCGGCGACGAATCCCGGCTGCCGCAGAACAACACGTCGTGGCCGTCGATCCGTCGCGCCAGATGCGCCGCGGTGGGGCCGCCGGTCGCTCCGTCGCGGACGTCGCCGATGTCGATTCGATGGGCCATCGTTCTGCTCTGGTTGCGACAGACGCGAACCGCGCGCCGGCCGTGTCGTTCAGCTCTTGTCCGGTGGGCCGAGGGCCGACATGAACCCGCCGCGCGCTGCGGCCGGTCCCGATCGGAACAGGAGGATGGCGTTCGACTTGCGATTCCCCCGAGGCTCTTGGCACACCGGCAGCCTCTTGTGGCCGCACCCTGGGATTCGGCACATGAATGCCCGCTGAATGAGCCGTTTAGTCTTCTTGAACATCTCCCGGCGACCGTGCCGGAGGCCCTGGGACACAGGCGCTTGTCCGCATGCTCCGCGAAATTACGGAGGCGGCCCGGGTGGTTATCGGGACGTTACGAATTCGGCCTCCGCCGGGGCACGGCGCCGGCGCCGAGTCGCTCCCGCGCCGCGGGTGCATCGGCCGCCGTGGCGCGCCCGGCCAGACGAGAGGGCTCGGATCTCGCGGTCCCCTGCCCCCGAATCGCCCTGCCCCGAATCGGCTGCCGGATCGCGCATTCGATGGCCGGCAGGTCGGCGGGACCAGCCGGCCCGTCGCACGTCGGCGGCAGCGAAACGGCGCCCCTCTTGCTCGCGGCCTTCCGGCGGCCCTTTGTCCGGCGCGCCGGATCCGCGTCGCCCGTCGGGCCGGATCCGCGCAACAGGCTCTGGCGTTCCGCCCGGACGGTGTGCTAAGGAGCCGTCCCCGACGCCAGGGCCCTCGCGGCCCCGGCCCGGGCAGCCGGCCCGCACGGTACGGCCGACGGCGGCGGAGTAGCTCAGCTGGTTAGAGCAGCGGAATCATAATCCGCGTGTCGGGGGTTCGAGTCCCTCCTCCGCTACCATTTCCAATCATAGCCGCCCGCCCCTCTTCAAAGCCCGATCAGACGGTTGCCGGAATATAAAGCCGCGGCAGCCACCGTTCGAGAACGCTCACCGGGAAGCCCAGCCGTACCGTGCTGCGTGGGGTCGGCGCGACGAGGTAGCCGGCCTTGATCAGCGTATTCAGGACCGTCCGGGCTTGGCGTGTTTCGTAGCCGGTCAAGGCGGCAGCCCGTCCTCTTGCAAACTCACCGGCGATGACGGCTTCACGGAGCAGCGGCCAGGAGCCCTTGAGCAGGCGTTTGGCGCGAACCTCCTCCTCGGCCCAAATCTCCATACGCCGAAGCATCTCGGCAGGCTCCAACAGTCCTTCCATGAAGGTGACCTGGTCGACGCAGGTGGAGAGAAAGAACCGGCAGAACTCATCCAGGCCCGCCTGGGTGATGTTGCCGCGCCCGTCGAGATCACCCCGGCGGGGTTCGTCGGCCGCCATCAGCAGGGCCTTGTAGGTTTCCACATTGCGGGCCAGGCCTCGCGAGACCGACCACAGCGCCGAGCCCACCCCCAGCTCACGCAGCCACGCGTGCGAGAACAGCCGGGTGACGCGGCCGTTCCCGTCGAGAAACGGGTGGATCCAGAGCAATCGATGGTGGGCCGCCGCCACTCCGATGATTTTGCGCAACGTCGACAGGTGCTTCGAGGCATAGGCCTCGGTGAAACGGGCCAGGAAGGCCGGTAGCTCGTCCGGGGCGGGCGGGATGTGACGGCCCACGACCACATGTCGCGTCCGCAACTCACCGGGGACGATCTCGAGCTTTTCCTTGGTGTCGGAGTCCTCTACCCGAAGCAGCTCGTCCGGCAGGCGCTCACCGAAGCTCCGGTGGAGCCACAGAATGAACTCCCGCGACACGATCGGGCCGGGACCGTCGCCACGGTCGATCATCTGCTGCACTTCGATGTGGGCCCGCGCTTCGAGCTGGAGATTGCGCTTGGTCTCGTCGTTCGCGAAGTCCCCCGCCAAGGCCCGGTCGATGTCGATCGGCAGCGTGTTGTGCCCCTCGATCAAGTTCGAGTAGTAGCAGTTCATCGAGCGCACCAGATCGCCCAGGGCCGCGCTCAAGGCCGGGTTGAGTCGGCCTGCCAAGGCGTTGGACTTGGCGACAAGCTCGATCGCCAAATCCTCCAGATCCTGCCCTGTCTCCGGCAGGAGAGGCTCCATCGCTGCCACAGTCATTTTTTGCCGCTTCCGTTAGCGTGCAAATATAACGCACACTCAGTCCCTTGAGCCACAGCTCGGCAAACGGAAATGCCGCTTTTTTTGCCGGTTGGGTTTGGGGGCCGGCCCGGGGCGGTCGCCCTCGACATCGTCCTCGGGCCGGCACTGTCCGGTTGCGCAAGAACGGGTGCGGGGCGCGCCGGAAACGGGCCTCCCCTACTGCCTCTCAAAACTAAAATACGAACCGTGCCGTTGGATCCCGGCCACGGCCGAACGCGACCTCACGCCCCGTCCCGCTGCGCTCCCATCAGCGCCGCCAGCGCACGATCCGCAGCGCGGTCGCTGGCCGAGAGTCCGGCGGCGACGCCGGCCTGGTCGGCGGGGGTGCGGTTCTGGCTCGTCTTGCGCTTGCCCTCGAGGCGGGTGATCGGCAGGCGCAGCCCGATGATGCCCCTGAGCTGAGCGGCGACGAAGCTGTCCGGCGCGTCGGCCACGGCCCACGGCTCGGACCGGGAGCGCTCGTGAAGGTCGGTGAGCCGCCCGACGACATCGCGCAGGCGATCCGCGTCGTCGAAGAACTCGGCCGGGCCGTAGGCATGGACGGCGACGTAGTTCCAGGTCGGCACGACCTTCCCGTGCTCCTGCTTGGACGGATACCAGGACGGCGTGACATAGGCGTCCGGTCCCGTGAACAACGCCAGCGCCTCGCCCGCCGCGGCGAGCGTCCACTGCGGATTGGCGCGGGCCAGATGGCCGTAGAGGGTCCCGAACGGGCCCTCCTCCGGACTGAGGAACAGCGGCAGCGGCGTGGCGATCAGGCCGTCCGGCGTCGCGGTGACGAGATTGGCCAGGCGCACCGCGCGCATCGTCTCGTGCAGCGCCCCGAGATCCTCGACGCGAAACGCGGGGGGAACGTACATCGGCGTCTCCTGACACGCGCCGGCCACCGGGGCCTCGCGTGACGCCCGTCACCAGCCCGGCTGCTGACGGTAGTAATACGGGTCGCCGCGCCACACCGGGGCGGCGGGGGCGCGTGGGGCGGGGGCGCCGAAGAAGCCCCACTCGCTGCGGGCGTCGGGGCCGGCGACGCGGGCGACCGGCGTCGGCTTGCGGGTGATGAAGCCGCCCTGCGGCTGGCCGCTCAGCACGGCGACGAACTCGGTGCGGTAGTTGGTCTCGGCGCTCAGCGGCTCGTCGGAGACGACGATCGAGGAGCGCGGCAACGCCGTCGGGCCGATGCGGTCGAGCACCTCCGGCGGGATGGTGATGCGGTCGAGCGCGGCCTTGGCGTCGTCGGCGTGGTCGATGGTGACGGCGCTCCAGCGCAGGCCGGCGGCGCTGCGCGCCATCGCCGTGAACACGTGGGTGCCGATCGGCCGGCCCGGATCCCGGATCGTCACCGGCACCTCGATGCTGGTGTCGAACACCTCGCCGCCGCCGTCCGGCGCCGGCTTGTGGGTGTTGCGCCGCACGTAGAGCTTTTGGGTCGCGCGGCTGATGTAGATCGAGACCGGCTCCAGCGCGAGCTTGGCGTCGCTCGCCGCCTTGGCGGTGGCGGCTTTGCGGGCCTCGGCCGCCTTGGCAGCCTCGGTCGCGGCGTCGGCGGCGTCGAGCTTCGCCTTCGCGTCGGCCCGGGCGGTGTCGAGCTGGGCGGCCAGCTCGGCGGCCTTGGCGGCCGCCTTCTGCCGGCGCTCCTCGGCCTTCGCCCTGGCGTCGTCCGTTTTGGCGGTGGCGACCGCCTTGTCGGCGGCGGCCAGCTCGGCCTCGGCCCGGGTCTTCAGCGCCTCCTGCTTGCGCAGCGCCGCGGTGAGCGACGACTTGGCGCGCACCGCCGTGGCGGCCGCCGCCTTCGCCGCGTCGGCGGCCTTGGCGGCCTCCGTGGCCTCGCGGGCGAGCGGCTCGACCCGCCCCGGCGCCGCCGCGACGGCCTCCGGCTTCGGCACCAGCAGCGCCGGATGGGAGAACTCGATCGGGGCCGCGTCGGCCGGCGAGACGATCACCCGCATCCCGATCCGCGTCTTGTCGAACAGCGAGCCGGCGAACCCGTAGGGCATGCGCACGCAGCCGTGCGAGGCCGCGTAGCCGGGCAGCGGGCCGCCGTGCAGGGCGATGCCGTTCCAGGTGATGCGCTGCATGTGCGGCATCCAGGCGTCGTCGTACATGGTCGAGCGGTGGTCCTTGTCCTTCTCGACCACGGCGAAGACGCCGGCCGGCGTCTCGCGCCCCTTGACGCCGGTCGACACCGGCGCGCGCATGATCCAGCCGTCGGCGTCGTAGAGCGTGACCTGCTGCGACTTGATCGACACGATCGCCATGATCGGCTCGCCGGCCGGACGCCGCGCGACCGCTTCCTTGGGGGGCGGCACGGGGCGCGGCTCGCGCGCCACCGCGTCGGCGGTCGGCGCGACCAGGCCGGCCAGCATCGCCAGAACGGGAGCCGCACGGCGCCACGTCGCCGAGGAGGAGTGCACCGTCGTCCGTCGCTTCGCCATGCCGTGTCCGCTCGAAAGGCCTGTCCGGGCTAGCATCGCGTCGAGTCTCGACCCGGACTCCTCGAAACTCACCGGCACCGCCGGCGACGTCCGGTCGTCGTTCGAGACGACCGGGCCCATGTCGGCTGCGATTCTCTCTTATAAGTCAGCACGCGTAAAGGCAGGCTGGCCCGGAGGCCGCCGCCGGTGCCCAGGTGACGCTGCACGGCGCGGCGACAGGCCGGCCCTGCCCCTCGCTCCCCGCCGCCTCGCCGCCTCGCCGACAGGCGGCCCTACGCCGCGTCGCCCAAAATCGCCTTGACCTCAAGATACTCTTCGAAGCCGAACACGCCGAACTCGCGGCCGTTGCCGGACTGCTTGTAGCCGCCGAACGGAAGGCTGCGGTCGAAGCCGGCGCCGTTGATGTAGACGCGGCCGGCCCGGATGCGCTCGGCGACTTTTCGGGCGCGGGCCAAATCCTTCGACTGAACGAAGCCGGCGAGGCCGAACGGCGTGTCGTTGGCGATGGCGATCGCCTCGTCCTCGCTGTCGTAGCCGATGATCGACAGGACGGGCCCGAAAATCTCCTCGCGGGCGATGCGCATCTGCGGCGTCACGTCGCCGAACACGGTCGGCCGCACGTAGTGGCCGCGGTTGAAGCCCGCCGGCCGGCCGGGGCCGCCGGCCACCAGGGTCGCGCCCTCGTCGAGGCCGGACCGGATCAGATCCTGCACCTTGTCGAACTGCGCCCGGCTCACCAGCGGCCCCATGGTGGTCGCCGGATCGAGCGGATCGCCGAGCCGGATCGTCGCGATCGCGTCGCGCGCCGCCGCGAACGCCACGTCGCGGGCGGCGCGCGGGATCAGCATGCGGGTCGGCGACTGGCAGTTCTGTCCGCCATTGGTGTTGCAGGCGTAGACGCCGGCGATCACGGCGGCGCGCAGGTCGGCGTCGGGCAGGATGATGTTGGCGGACTTGCCGCCCAGCTCCTGCGCGACGCGCTTGACCGTGTCGGCGGCGAGCTTCGCCACCCGCACGCCCGCCGCGGTCGAGCCGGTGAACGACACCATGTCGATCTCCGGATGCGCGGCGATCGCCTCGCCCACCGTCGGCCCGTCGCCGTTGACCAGATTGAAGGCCCCCGCCGGCACGCCGGCCTCGTGGAGAATCTCGGCGAACAGCATGGCGCTGAGCGGCGCGACCTCGCTGGGCTTCAGCACCACGGTGCAGCCGGTGGCGAGCGCCGGCGCCACCTTGGAGGCGACCTGGTTCAGCGGCCAGTTCCACGGCGTGATCAGGCCGCAGACGCCGATCGGCTCGCGGCGGACGATGCCGGCGCCCATCGGCTCCTCGAACCGGTAGGCGGCCAGCACACGCGTCGCCTCCTCGAAATGGAACAGCGCGACGGTCGCCTGGCGCTCGGTCGCGAAGGTGATGGGCGCGCCCATCTCCAGCGTCATCATGCGGGCCAGCTCCGGCAGGCGCGCCCGGAAGCCGGCGATGATCCTCGACAGCCAGCCGAGCCGCTCCTCGACGCTCGCCTGCGACGTGATCGCGAAGGCGCGGCGCGCCGCGGCGGCGGCCCGGTCCACGTCCTGCCGTGACCCCAGGCTGATCTGTCCGACCGTCTCCTCGGTCGCGGGATCGACGACCGCGAGCGTCGACGCCGCGGCCGGATCGACCCAGGCTCCGTCGATGTAGAATCTCAGCGTGTCCATCGTGTCCTCCCCGCGACGCCCCTGCCCTGTGGTCTGCGTGTTGTTCGCCGGGCTCACAGGTGCCGGCCCTCGTCGACCGGCACGACGATGCCGGTCGAGCTCGTGAGATCGACGATGCAGGCGACCACGGCCCGGGCGACGTCGTCCGGCGTGGTGATGTGGGCGAGCGGCAGCCTTTCGGCCGTCTTCTGGAGCTGCTCGCGGGTGCGGCCGGCGACGAAGTCCGTATCGACGCCCGCCGGCGACACCGAGAACACCCGGATGCGCGGCGCCAGCACCTTCGCCAGCGCGATGGTGAGCGCGTCGAGGCCGGCCTTCGCCGCCAGATAGGCGAGGCTGCTGCCCAGCCCGGTCCGGGCCGCGATGGACGAGATGTTCACGATCACGGCGCCGCTGCCGCGCTCGAGCAGCGGCCGGAAGGCGCGGATCGTGGCGAAGGGTCCGCGCAGATTGATCGTGACGGTGCGGTCGAAGATGTCGTCGGTCAGCCCGTCGAGATCGGCCGCCGGCACCGGAGTGGTCGCGCCGCCGCAATTCACCAGCGCATCGAGCCGCCCGTAGCGTTCGGTCACGGCGGCGGCCGCCGCCGCGATGGACGCCGGCTCGTCGATGGCGATGCGCAGGGCCGTATGCCCGGTGCCGTGCAGCCCTTCGACCACCGCCTCGGCCTGGGCGCGGCGGCTGTTGTAGCCGACCACGACGGCGGACCCCAGCGCGGCGAGGCGCGCCGCGGTCGCCCGGCCGATACCGCTGCTGCCGCCGGTGACGAGCGCCACCGCCGGGGCGGACAGCGCGGGAACGTCGATGCCGGTCATCCAAATCCTCCCGATCAGGCCGTCTCGGTTCTTGTCGCTGGGCCGTCCGGCGACGCTAGCCGATGCGCCGCGGACCCCGGGGGACGATTGCGCCCGTTTCACATCGCGAAATGCAGGCACAAAGCTGGACGGGTGCCCCGCCCGGTCGGCTAAGCTGCACAAAACAACCCGCGCAACTCCGCCGCGGGACACGGGAGGACGTCATGAGGATTCGTGTCACGCGAAGAATGGCGCTCGCCGCCACGATGGCCGCCGTGGCGGTCGGATCGTCGGCCGGGTCTTCGGCCGCCTGGGCCCAGGGACCGTCACCGTCCTGGCCGTCGCGGCCCATCACGCTGATCATGCCGTTCGCCGCGGGCGGCGGAACCGACCTCCTGGCGCGGGCGCTCGCCCAGGATCTCGGCGAGCGGCTCGGCCAGCAGGTCGTCGTCGACAATCGTGCCGGCGGCGGCGGCAACATCGCGGCCGGCATCGTCGCCAAGGCCGCGCCCGACGGCTACACGATCATGTTCGGCACGCCGGGGCCGCTCGCCAACAACAAGCTGATGTACAAGAACCTGCCGTTCGATCCGGAGCAGGCCTTTGCGCCGGTCGTGCTGGTCGCCAAGTCGCCGCTGATCGTCGCGGCGCGGCCGTCCCTGCCGGTGACGTCTCTGGCCGAGCTCGCGGCCTACGCCAAGGCCAATCCGGGCAAGCTGAACGTCGGAGTTCCGGGCAACGGAACGCTCGGCCACATCACCTCGCTGCTGCTGCAGAAGGCGCTCGGCATCACCATGACCAACGTGCCGTATCGCGGCACCGCGCCGGTGGTCAACGACCTGCTCGGCGACCAGGTCGACATCGCGATGGACTTCATGCCGTCCTACGTGCCGCTGGCGCGCGAGGGCAAGATCCGCGCGCTCGCCGTCACCACCACGGAGCGCGCCGCCGACCTGCCCGACGTAAAGACCGTGCAGGAGGCCGGCGTCAAAGGCTTCGAGGCCACCGCCTGGTACGCGCTCGCCGCGCCGGCCGGCACGCCCGCCGAGATCGTCGACAAGCTCAACGCCGCCACCAATGCGTTCCTGGCGAGCCAGAAGGGAAAAGACGTGCTGGCCCAGCTCAGCATGCAGGCGGTGGGCGGCTCGCCCGCCGACCTCAAGGCGTTCATCGGCTCGGAGCTGCAGAAATGGGGCCCGGTGGTGAGGGACGCCAACATCTCGATGTGAGCGCGCGACGGGCGCGGCCCGGCCGCGGCAGACACCGGCGACGCCGCTAGTCCGGGTCGTTCCCGGCGGCGTCGATCACGAGGCGCGGGGCGACCCTGTCGATCAGCGCCAGCCGGCGCGCCTCGGCGGCCGCGGCGGCGGCGAGCGCGTTGCGCCGCGTGCTGGCGTTCGAGCCGGCCACCACGATCCCGCCGATGATCGCCGACAGCGCGCCGAGCAGCAGCACGGCATCGACGCTCACCAGCCCGAAGATCGTCGCGGCGACGACCAGGATGCCGAGCGCGATCGCGGTGTTTCCAGCGAAGATGAATTTCCGGCAGCCCTCGGCGACCTCGGCGAGGTCTTCGATCTGCTCCTCGATGCGCGCGATCTCGGCCGCAAGCGTGTCGTCGTTCACCACGTTCTCCGACCCCGGCTGCGGGTCGGCTCGCCCGCAGCCGCGATCCTACACCACCGGCCGCCCGCCGTTCACGGTCCGCCTGCGCGGGCCGCGGCCGCCCCGGAGAGGCGGTCCGAATGGACGGCCTCTCGCGCGAACGGCTCGCGGGTGAACGGTCTCGCGGGTGAACGGCTTTGCGGCCAGCGAGCCGTGGCTCGGGACTCAGCGCCGGCGCCGCACCGGGGGCGGCGGCTCGAGCGGCCGCTGCCAGACCGTTCCCCTGTCGAACTGGATGGTCAGCCCGTCGGGCGAGTAGACGGCGCCCTGCCACGCCCCGGCGATCCAGATGCGGCCCGGATACTCGACCCATCCGGACGACGGGATCCCGCCGTCGTTGATGACGTTGAGCTGCGTCCCGTACTGGGTGATGAAGGCGAAGCTGCCCGGACCGCCCAGGCAGTTCGCGACGCACTGCCAGCGCCCGTTGAGATCGACGCCCTGCACCTGCGCCGCGGCTCCGGTGGCGGTCAGCGCCGTCGCGACCGCGACCGCGGTCATGATCCGTTTCATCGCACTCTCCTTTCGGGCCCGCCCGAGGGCCCATCGTGACGGACGAGGATCATACCTCCTCGGGCGGGCATTTTCACGACATCGATGCCGCTAATGCGGGCCGGGCTGCACGCGGGTGAGCGGCGAGCCGTCGACCGCGGACGCCCGCGCACCTTCGAGCCTAGCGATGTCGGCCTGCGACAATGTCGGCCGGTCCACCCTGATGGTCAGCCTGTTCAGCGTCGCCGTCAGGGCGAAGGGCGGCTTGTAGTCGGCGTCGTTGACGCCGGTCAGCGTGTCGGAGCCGATGTCGAAGGACTCGTCCCACTGCAGGATCATCGGCAGCGTGTGCGGCAGCGTGATGGTCTGCACCGCCTTGCCGTCCACCTCGAGCGTGCCGGTGCCGCCGCGGCCGACACCGCTCATGTTGTTGAACGCCAGCGTGCCGACGCCCAGCCCGTCGTACTTGAAGTCGAATTCCAGCGTGTGCCGGCCGGGCGCCAGGGCGTCCGGCCCCTCCCACTTCACCCGCTTCAGGTCGACCAGGTTCCACAGGAACACGGGCTTGCCCTTCAGCAGATAGAAGCCGTAGCCGGCGAAGCGCCCGCCGGAGGTCAGGATCATGCCCTCGGCGCCGCCTTGCGGCACCTCGATGTCGGCCGTGATCGTGTAGGAGGCGTTCAGCAGCATCGGCGAGTCGCCCTGCGGCAGCCCGGTCATCGGCCGCGTGTAGACGAACTCGGTGCGGCCCGCCGTGATGTTGGGCCGCGGCGCGACGATGCGGGCGGCGACCGAGGCGTCGAGCGGAAGCACCTGGTGCTTGGTCGCCTCGGCGACGAAGGCCTGCTTCATCTCGGCGACCTTCTGCGGATTTCCGGCGGCGAGGTCGTCGGTCTGGTTGAAGTCCTTGCTCAGGTCGTAGAGCTCGAGCACCTGGTTGTTCAGCGGATCCGGATTGGCCGCGCCGAAGGCCTGCCACGGGGCGCGGTTGACCTTGGTGCTCAGCAGCCAGCCGTCCTTGTAGAGCGCCCACTGGCCCATCATCTCGAAATACTGGGTCGTGTGGCGCGTCGGCGCCTTGGCGTTGGTGGCGTCGAATGTGTAGGCGAAGCTGGTGCCCTCGATGGGGGCCTGCTTGATGCCGTCGACGCTGTCGGGCGCCCGGATGCCGGCCGCCTCCAGGATGGTCGGCACCACGTCGATGACGTGGACGAACTGCTCGCGCAACGCGCCCTTGTCCTTGATGCGGGCCGGCCACGACACCACCATGTTCTGATTGATGCCGCCGAGCCGCGAGGCGTTCTGCTTGAACCAGTCGAACGGCGTGTCGAAGGCCCACGACCAGCCGGCCGACATGTGGTTGTAGGTCTGCTCGGTGCCCCAGACGTCGTAGAACTTCATCTGGACGTCGGCGGGCAGATCGTTGACGCCGTTGAACCAGGCGACCTCGTTGGGCGTGCCCATCGGGCCGCCCTCGGCGCTGGTGCCGTTGTCGCCGTTGATGTAGATGATCAGCGTGTTGTCGAGCCGGCCGAGGTCCTCGAACGCCTTGATCACCCGGCCGATCTCGTGATCGTTGTAGGCCGCGAAGGCGGCGAACACCTCGACCTGACGGATGAACAGCTTCTTCTCCAGGTCGGTGAGCTGGTCCCAGGGCTTCAGCACCTCGGCGGGCCACGACGGCAGCCTGGCGTTCGCCGGGACGACGCCGAGCCGCTTCTGGTTCGCGAAGATGGTCTCGCGCAGCTTCTCGTAGCCGCCGTCGAACAGCTTCAGGGCGCTGATCTTGTCGACCCACTCCTTGGTCGGGTGGTGCGGGGCGTGCGTGGCCCCGGGCGCGTATTTGACGAAGATCGGCTTGTCCGGCTGGGTCTGGTGCATCCGGCTCACATAGTCGATGGCGTCGTCGGCCATCGCCGTCACCAGGTTCCAGGTGCCGGGCGGCTTGCCGGCGAACGGATAGATCTGCGTCGTGTTGCGGAACAGGTTGGGCTGCCACTGGTTGGAGTCGCCGCCGACGAAGCCGTAGAAATACTCGAAGCCCATGCCGGTCGGCCACTGGTCGAACGGCCCGGCCTGGCTGGCCGCGAAGGCCGGCGTGTTGTGGTCCTTGCCGAACCACGAGGTCGCGTAGCCGTTGTCGCGCAGGATCCGGCCGATCGTCGCCTTGTCCTTGGCGATGATGCTGTTGTAACCCGGGAAGCCGGTCGACTGCTCGGAGACCACGCCGAAGCCGGCCGAATGGTGGTTGCGCCCGGTGATCAGCGCGGCGCGGGTGGGCGAGCACAGCGCGGTGGAGAACACACGGTTGTAGCGCAGGCCCTCGCTGGCGATGCGATCCATGGTCGGGGTCGGGATCACGCCGCCGAAGGTGCCCGGCACGCCGAAGCCGGCGTCGTCGGTGATGATCAGCAGGACGTTCGGCGCCTCCTTGGGCGGCACCACGCGCGGCGCCCACCACGGCGTCGACTGCAGCGCGTCGTTCCTGATCACGCCGCCGAACGCCGGGTCGGGGGGCGGGAGCTGCCGGCCGTCGATGGTGGTGGTCGCGCTCGGCGATCCCGGCGTGCCGGTGACCTGCTGGGCCTCTGCGGGCAGAGCGATCCAGCTCGCGCCGAGCAGGAGACCGGCCGTGACGCCCGCGAGACGACGCATGGATGTCGATCCAAACCTCATCGAAGCCCTCCGTTGCGATTGTCAGGATGTGCCGGCGACCGTCGGCGTCCGGGCCCGGATGTCGGCGGCGATCCGGTCGACCTCGGGGCGGGCGTGACGAAAGAACCGCTTCAGCCCGGCGCACAGATAATTCAGCCCCGGCTCGCCGTCCGGCGTCCGGATCAACCGGTTCTTCGGGCACTCGCCCCGGCAGTCGGACAGCACGTCGCAGCCGCGGCAATAGGCCGGCAGCGTCTCCGACTTGGCCCAGCCGAATTTCACCTGCCGGCGTGACAGCACCAGGTCGGCGAGCGGCGTCTCCCGGATCGTGCCGAGCCGATACTCCGGATAGACGTAGTGGTCGCAGGAATAGACGCTGCCGTCGTGCTCGACCGCGACCGCCTTGCCGCAGAACTCGCCGTAGATGCAGATCTGGCTCGGCAGTCCGAGATGCTGCGCCACCAGGGTCTCGAAGTGATTGACCAGCACGGTGCCGAGATCCTTGCGCCGCCACTCGTCGAACACCCGCGACAGGAAGTAGCCGTAGTCGTCCGGGTCCACCGACCAGTCGGTGACGATCGAGTCCGGATGCCCGGGACGGGCTTCGGGACTGTCGAGGCGCGGCAGCCGCGCCGGATCGTGCGCTTGCGGTGCCGTGGCCTCGAAGCCCCTCGCCTCGACGATCGGGATGAACTGGATCGCCCTGGCGTCCAGCTCGCGGCGCAGGAACCGGTAGATGTCGAGCGGGCGCCGCGCATTGCCGCGGTGGACGCAGGTCAGCGTCGCGAACGGCACGCCGAAGCGGCGCAGCAGGCCGGCCGCCGCCATCACCTTGTCGAAGGTGGGCGCGCCGCCCTTGTTGACCCGGTAGGCGTCGTGCAGCTCGCGCGGCCCGTCGATGCTCAGGCCGACCAGGAAGCCGTGCTGCTTCAGGAACCGCGCCCAGCTCTCGTCGATCAGCACGCCGTTGGTCTGCAGGTCGTTTTCCACCCGCTGTCCGGGTTTGGCGTATCTGCGCTGCAGCGCCACCACCTCTTCGAAGAACGCGAGCCCGCGCAGCGTCGGCTCGCCGCCCTGCCAGGAGAACACGACCTCGGGCCCGGTGACGCCGGCGATATAATTCCTGATGAACAGCTCCAGCGTCTCGCGGTCCATGTCGGCGGCGCCCGGGCCGCCCGGCAGCGTCTCCTTGCTGAGATAGAAGCAGTAGGTGCAGTCGAGATTGCAGCGCGAGCCGGCCGGCTTGGCCATGACGTGAAAGCGCCGCGTCCCCTGCGCAGCGTAGGTCAGCGGGGCATCGTACTTGTCGACGACAGGGCTCATGCGACCGACGAACCGGACAGGTCGACGCTGCTCCGCGACGGCGGAGGTCGAGGCTGCGTTCCGTCGGATGCTAGCCGCGACGCCGGAGCCGTAACATGCAGATTCGGACACCGATCGGGCTTCGGCCGGGGGATGCCGATCTTGTGATCAGACGCGGTTTCGTGTCCTGATCACGAGCGGCAATTTTCCATAAGGTTATACAGCAGGCGGATCTTGGCGTATGGTCTCGTCGTGCTTCGGCCGATGGACTAGCCGTTTTGATTTAGGCTATTGGGTGTCGCCATGCCTTCATCGTCCGGGGCGTTCATCGATTTCGCCCGCTCGGTCCGCGAGGCCGATGTCAGCTTCATGCTGACGGGCCGCGGCCATCCCGATTGGGCGGTTCGCAATGGACGCTGCGGGAGCATCGTGATCCAGCACGGGCGCTGCGGCGCCGGCATGATCGCCGACGGCGTGATGGCCCAGCCGGACGCCGTCGTGTTCGTGATGCAGAGCTCGCTCGCCCAGCACGCGGTGGCGCTCAACGGGTCCCCGGTCGCACCCTACGGGATCGCCGTGCTGCCGCCCGGCAGCGCCTTCGTGTTCGCCAATTCCGTGCCGCACGCCTGGACCTCGATCACGCTGCCGGTCGCCGGGCTCGCACCCGGCCAGATCGAGCGCCTGGCCGGCCGGGCCGAACGCCCCGACGCCTCGCTGGTGGAAACCGAGGCGGAGGCGTTCGGGCGGATCCTCGGGCGGGTCGCGGCCGCGCCGCTCACGCCCGACGGATACGCGCCCGATCGGGAGATCGCCGCGGACCGGAGCGAGGACGCCGCGGGCGCGGTGTGCGACGCCCTGTTCACGGCGATCGCCGGAGCGGACGCTCGGACGGAGCCGACGGCGCCGCATCATCACCTGATCGTCCGCCGCTCCCTCGATGCCACGGCCGAGGCGGCGGGCGCGGTCGCCCCGATCGGCGATCTCTGCGCTGCGGCCGGCGTTTGCGAACGCACGCTGCGGCGCGCGTTCAGCGCGGTGTTCGGGATGCCGCCGTCCCGCTATCTCAAGCTGCGGCAGCTCAATCGCGTGCACGCCGCGATGCTGGACGACGGCGCCCGCGGCCGGCGCGTGACCGACGTGCTGACCAGCCACGGCGTCACCGAGCTCGGACGGTTCGCCATGCAGTATCGCGCCCTGTTCGGCGAGCTGCCGTCGCACACCATGCGGCGGCTGGATCACGCCCGTCGCTGAGCGGCCCGCCCGGTCGCGGCCCTCGCGGCATTGTTGTTCGCACGCAACAACACCTCCAAATCGGCGACCGCCGACGCGCCCTGGCCGATTCTGCATAGTGAACCGCCGTGATCACACTACCGTCCTTCGGAACCGGCGACCGGATCACGGGAGGCCAGCATGGCGGGCCAACGGCAGGACGGACAGGGAATCGGACTCTTCGGCGCGGTGCTGGCGGCGGGGCTCGTCGCGCTCCAGCCCGGGCCGGCCGCGGCCGACGAGGGCGGCATGAGCTTCTGGCTCCCCGGCATCTTCGGGAGCCTCGCGGCCGTGCCGCAGCAGCCGGGCGTCTCGGTCACCTCGATCTACTATCACACGAGCGTCACGGCCGATGCGGCGGTGGCGCGGGCGAAGGAGATCGGCGCCGGCCTTCTTCCCGTGTCGATCTCGGCGAGCGTCCAGGCGGGCCTCGGCAGCACGGCCGACCTCGCCATCGTCGTCCCGACCTACACGTTCGCCTCGCCGGTGCTCGGCGGGCAGGCCACCATCGGCCTGATGACGGTCGCCGGACGCAACAGCACGTCGATCGACGCGTTCTTGAACGCCACCGCGCTGATCGGGCCCTTCGCCGTCTCGGGCTCGCGTTTCTTCAATGTCAGCGAGACCGTGACCGGGGTCGGCGACCTCTATCCGCAGTTCTTCATGCGGTGGAACGCCGGCGTGAACAACTACATGGCCTATGTCACGGGCGACATCCCGGTCGGCGCCTACGATCCGACCCGGATCGCCAATATCGGCATCGGCCACGGCGCGGTCGACGGCGGCTTCGGCTACACCTATTTCAATCCCGCCACCGGCCACGAGTTCTCCGCCGTCGCCGGCCTCACCTACAACTTCAAGAACCCGGACACGCAGTATCAGAACGGCGTCGACTTCCATCTCGACTGGGGCGCGTCGCAGTTCGTCACCAAGCAGCTCCAGATCGGGCTCGTCGGCTATCTGTACCAGCAGCTCTCCTGCGACAGCGGCTCGGGTGACCGCGTCGGCTGCTTCGAGTCGCGGGTGATGAGCGTCGGCGCGCAGGTCGGCTACATCGTCCCGATGGGCGAGGTCCAGGGCTACCTGAATCTCAAGGCCTACAAGGAGTTCGAATCGGAGAACCGGCCCGAGGGCTGGAACGTGTGGCTGACGCTGATGCTCTCGCCCGCCGCAGCGCCACCGCCCCCCTCGGCGACGGCCGCCAAGCGGATGTCCTACAAATAGGCTTCGTCGACGCTCCGTCCGGGGTGTCGGGACGTGCCGCGCCCATCGGAGGCGTGACGCCGGGACGCTTGTGTCCTGCGCGATCCGGGCTGTAAGAACCGGTCCGTCCGCCACGTCGCTCGCGGATCGCTCTGGAGCCCAAAATGTCCCGTCCCGTCCTGCCGCCCCGCCTGCTCGTCGTCGCCGGCATCGTGCTCGGCGTCGCCGCGGCGGGCCCGGTCGCGGCCCAGGATCGCCCGGCGCCGAACAACCTGTTCACGGCCGCCGGCTTCGTGGTGCGATACGCCGACACGCCGGAGAAGCTCGCGCTCCTGCGCTCGCTGCCGGCCGACAAGCTCACCATCCGCCGCAAGAACGGCAAGACCACCTACATCTACCCGGACCCGAACGGCTGCCGCTGCGCCTTCGTCGGCTCGCCGGCCGCCTACGCGGCCTATCGCAACGGCGGCCTTCCGGGCGTCGACCAGGGCGGCGCCGGCGGCGGATCCGAGCCGCGCTATGTCGAGGAGATGGAGAGCAGCATCGCCGCCGACGGCTCCGACACCGAGCCGGGCAGCATGCTGGGCGGCTTCTTCGACCAGGACTGACGGCCGGCCGGCGCAGCCGTCACAGCACCGCGGAAATTCCGAGATCGGCGAGGGTCTGGACCGTCAGGGCCCGGGCGGACGTCCGCGCCTCGGCGACGTCGCCGGCCGCGATGTGATCGATCAGCGCGTGCACCATGGCCTTGCTCTTGCGTCCGCGGCTGCGGACGAAGGAGGCGTTCACGTAGATCAGCGTCTGCTGCAGGGTGCGGTCCCAGATCTCGCACATGATGCGGTTGCCGGTCGCCGCCAGCAGCCATTGGGAGAGCTGTCCGCCGAACGCCGGATGCCCGGACTCGATCCGGCTGAATCCCTCGTCGATGCTGCGCTTGATCTCGGCGGCGCTCTTCGCGGTGGCGGGCGTCGCGGCGCGCGCCGCCAGCTCGACCGCGTATTCCAGGATCGCCAGCCGCACCTGGAACAGCTCGACGATCTCCCGCTTCGACAGGAGCTTCACCCGCACGCCCTGGAACGGCGGCCGCTCGGCCAGGCCGTCGGCGACGACCGCCTGCAGGGCCTCGCGGATCGGGCCGTTGGAGAAGCCGAACTCCTCGCGGAGCTGCGCCTCGCGGATGCGCTCGCCCGGGCGGTAGCCGCCCGTGATGATGCGCTCCCGCAGCACCTGCGCCAGCCAGGCGCTGCGCGACGGCGGCGGCGGCTCCGCCTCGGGCCGCGGCATGGCATTCAGCGCGGCGGCGGCCGGCATCGCCTCCGACGCCGCCGGCTTGGATGGCGACTTGGACGCCGGCTTGGACGACGCCTTGGACGACGCCCCTGGCGCCGACCGTCGCTGCACGGCCGAGGCCTTCGCCGGCTGCGTCCGTCTCCTCGGTGTCGTCATCGTCCTCCGCCGGGGCGCCGACCCCGCGATCGGCGCCTCCCCCTGTTCTCTTTTGCACTGCCCACGCAGTACACCGCAGTGCCCGCCCCGAAACAACGGCCGGCGCTGCATGACCGGGTCGTCCGCCGGCTTCGGCGGAGCGTCAGAAGAACCGGCTTTGATACGTGTGCTCCGGCGCCGCCGCGTCGAGCGCCCAGGCGCCCAGCTCCTCGTGCCGGGCGAACCAGACGTCCGGGAACTGCTGCATGTAGCGGATGATCTCCTCGAACACCGACATCACCATCGGCCGGCCGCCGAAATGGGTGTGCAGCGTCAGCACCAGCATCGACATCGGCTCGGTGCGATAGAGGAAATCGAACGTGCCCTTGTAGACGTCCCACAGGTCGCGCGGGCTGGAGCGCAGCACCCGGTTGTCGGTGAAGTCGCTGTTCGGCACCGCCGCGATGATGCCGTTCCTGGTCTCGATCCGGTGCGGCAGGTCGATATAGGTGACGTCGGCGTGCCACTTCATCTTCTCGGCCGCCAGGAAGCTCGTCGTGTTCTCGGTGAAGGCGAGCACGGAGGACAGCCAGCCGGTCGGCCGCTTGCCGGCCTTCTCCTCCAGGATGCCGAGGCAGCGCGAGATCGTCGCCCGCTCCTCCTCCGGTTCCATGTAGGCGAGCAGCGCATCCTGCGTGTAGTTGTGGCCGCCGACGTCGTGGCCGGACTTGACGATCTGCGCCACCGTGTCGGGATAGAGCTCGGCGCAGCGCGCATTGGTGAAGAACGTCGCCGGGATCTGCAGCCGGTCGAGCGTGCGCACGACGCGCCAGACGCCGACCCGCGCCCCGTAGGTCGACCACGCGCGGCCGGCGAGATCGACGGAGCCGGGCTTCAGATGCGTGGTCTGCACCGAGTAGTTCGGCGCCTTTCCCTCCGCCCAGGTCTCGTACATCACCGTCACGGCGACGGCGATCCGCTTTCCGTTCGGCCAGGTCGGCCCGCTCGCGTGCTCCACTGAGGCGTCCTCCGTTGTCCCCGCGTCACCGCGTTGCACCCGCCTCTCGCTGCGGCGCAGCGCGACGGCACGACCGTGGGGAGTTGCGTTATCGGTTCTGATTAATTATTAATAATCTCCAAGTCAAGAACGAGCGGCACCAGCGCCGCACCGGGAAACGCATCGGAGGAGCCGACCATGAGCCTGCTTCGGCAGCTTGCGACCGTCATTGCCGTGGGACTGGGCGCCACCCTGGGCGGCACCGCTGTCGCCCAGGACACCTGGCCCGACCGGCCGATCCGCTTCATCGTCACGTCGGCCGCGGGCGGCGGCGTCGACCTGATGGCGCGCCTCCTCGCCGAAGGCTTGAGCCAGGAGCTGCCGCAGCGCGTCATCGTGGAAAACAACGGCACGGCGGGCGGGCTGATCGCGGCGCGCACCGTCGTGAAGAGCGAGCCGGACGGCTACACGTTCCTGTTCTCGGGGCCCGGCCAGGCCTCGCTGCCCTATGTCTACAAGAGCCCCGGCTACGACGTGCGCCGCGACTTCGCCAGCGTCTCGCTCGTCACCCGCTATCCGCTCGTGATGGTGACGACGCCGGACCTGCCGGCGAAGAACATCGCCGAGTTCATCGCGCTGGTGAAGAAGAACCCCGGCAAATACGCGTTCGGATCGAGCGGCATCGGCGGCACGTCGCACATCCCGCTCGAGGCCCTCAAGTCGCAGGCCGGGCTCGACATGATCCACGTGCCCTATCGCGGCAGCGGCCAGACCACGGCGGCACTGCTGGGGGGGCAGATCCAGCTCGTCATCGACGGGCTGGCGCCGCAGCTCGCCAACATCCAGGACGGCCGCGTGCGCGCGCTGGCGCTCACCACGACGACGCGCTCGCCCGTGCTGCCCGACGTGCCGACCGTGTCGGAGTCGCTGCCGGGCTTCGCGTTCCCGATGTGGGTCGCGGTGTTCGCGCCGGCCAAGACGCCGCCCGCCATCATCGAGCGGATGTCGAAGGCGATCGCCGCGGCGGTGAAGACGCCGGCGCTCGCCAAGCGCTTCTCCGAGCTGATGGTCGATCCGGTCGGCTCGACACCGAAGGAGCTCGACCGCTTCATGGAGGAGCAGCTCGCCTTCAACAAGACCGTGATCGAGAAGGCCGGCATCCACATCCAGGAGTGACGCGGCGCGGCACTGGACCTCTCCCCGTCATCCTGAGATGCCGGCGCAGCCGGGCCTCGAAGGATGCGGCCACGCCGGTCGGTTCGGGGTCATTCCGGGGCGCACCAAAGGTGCGAAGCCGGAATCCAGCGGCGAATCCTGTGCGGGCGGCTGGATTCCGGGTCCGGCGCTCCGCGCCGGCCCGGAATGAACGAGCCGATTGGACGGAAGCCGTTGGCGTGAGACGGCGCAATTCGGGACGAACGGAGACCATGGCATGTCGGACGAGACCGCGATCCTGCAGGCGCTGACCGCGCTGGAGGTCGACTACTGGCACGAGGTCGACTTCAACCTGGGACGCGACGGCCACGCCTTCTACGTCGCCGACGGCCTGTTCACGATCGGCGACACGCGGATGGAAGGCCGGGAGGCGATCAGCGGCTTCTATCGCTGGCGCATCCAGCGCGGCGAGCGCACCGCGCGGCACGTGGTGACCAACTTCCGCCTCGACCGCGCCGACGACACGACGGCGACGCTGCGCTGCATTCTTTTGCTCTACGCCGCCGATGGGGCGCCGGTGCTGCCGTCGCTTCCGGCGATCCTGATCGCCGACGTGGTGAGCGACTGCATCCGCGGCGAAGATGGCCGCTGGCTGTACACGTCGCATGTGCTGACGCCGGTGTTCATGGGCGGCACGCCGCCTACGGTTCCGCCGCCTGGCGACCCGGAGTGAGCACAGCGCCGAGATCCTCGGAGACGATCGGAAGCTGCGCCAGGAGGCGGCGCGGCGTGATCGGAAGCTGCGTCACGCGCACACCGAACGGCGCCAGCGCATCCTCCACGGCCGCCGCGATGGCGGCCGCCGCCGGGATGGTGCCGCTCTCGCCGGCCCCCTTGACGCCCAGCGGGTTCTGGGGCGACGGCGATTCCAGATGGGCGATCTCGATCCTTGGCACTTCTGCTGCTCCCGGGAGCAGATAGTCGGCATAGGTCGTGGTGGTCGGCTGGCCGGTGTCGTCGTAGCGCATCCACTCGTACAGCGCCTGCCCGATGCCGTGCGCCACGCCGCCGCGGATCTGCCCCTCCACCAGGGTCGGATTGAGCAACCGGCCGCAGTCGTGCACCACGATCCAGCGCAGCAGCCGCACCGCGCCGGTCTCCGGATCGACCTCGACCTCCACCACATGGGTGCCGTTGCAATACGTGATGGCGGGCGGCTCGAACACCGCCTCGGCGGCGAGCCCCGGGGCGAGCCCGCCCGGAAGCGCGTAGCCGGGCAGCCCCTGCAGGTCGCGCGCGAGATCGGCGATGGTGACGCCCGAGCCGGGCGCGCCGACCACCTCGACGCGGCCGTCGCGCAGCGTGAGATCCGCCGGCGCGACCTCCAGCCGGCTGCTCGCCGCGGCGAGGATTTTTTCGCGCACGATGTGGCTCGCCGAGAGGACGGCGGAGCCGGCCGTCGCCGCCTGCCGGCTGGCGAAGGCGCCGAGCCCGAGCGGGCTCGCCGCCGTGTCGCCGGCGATCACGTCGATGGCCGACAGATCGACGCCGAGCTGGTCGGCGCAGATCTGCGCCAGCACGGTGGCGACGCCCTGCCCCTGCGCGGTGGCGCCCGTGCTGATCACGATACGGCCCGACGGGCCGACCCGCACGCCCGCCGCCTCGAACGGCCCACGTCCGGTTCCCTCGACGTAATTGGCGAGGCCGATGCCGATGTGACGGCCGGCCTTGCGCGCCTCGGCCTGTCGCGTGCGAAACCCGCCCCAGCCCGCGGTCTCCAGCGCCGTCGCCATGCAGGCCGGATAGTCGCCGCTGTCGTAGGTCATGGTCCCGCCGTCCCGGGTCTTCACGCCGGTGACGTAGGGCATCTGGTCGGGCGCGATCATGTTGCGGCGGCGGATGTCTCCGCGATCGAGCCCGAGCTTTTCCGCGACGCGATCGAGCAGCCGCTCCATCACGAACGTGCCCTGCGGGCGCCCGGCCCCGCGGGTCGGCGTCGCCGGCACCTTGTTGGTGATCACCAGCGACACGTCGAGATCGTAGGCCGGCAGCACATAGGGCCCGATCAGGTTGGTGGCCGAGTTGCTGGGCAGCGCGATGCCGTAGGGCGTATAGGCGCCGTGGTCGTGAACCAGCGTCCCGCGGATGCCGCGCAGGCGCCCGTCCTGGTCCGCCGCGATCTCGACGTCCCAGATCTGGTCGCGCTCCTGCGTGGTCGCGACGAAGTGCTCCCAGCGGTCCTCCAGCCAGCGCACCGGTCGTCCCAGCAGGCGCGCCGCCAGCGGCACCGCGACCTCCTCCGGATAGAACACGAATTTCGGCCCGAACCCGCCGCCAACGTCGGGCGCGACGACGCGCACGCGATGCTCCGGCAGGCCCAGCATGGCGACCAGCAGCGCCTTGGCGCGATGCGGCATCTGGGTGCTGTCGAACACCACGATCCCGTCGCTCGCCGGGTCCGGCTGCGCCAGCACGCCGCGGCCTTCCATCGAATGGCCGCCGCCCTTGTGCAGCAGGAAGTTCTCACGCAACGCCACCGGCGCGTCGGTGAAGGCGCGGCCGCAGTCGCCGTAGCCGACCCGGAACGACGCCACCAGATTGTCGGCGCAATCGAGTCTCGCACGCGGCGCACCGGGGTCGAGTCCGGCGACGGGATCGACGACGGCCGCCAGCGGCGCGTAGTCGACGTCGATCAGTCGCGCCGCGTCCTCGGCGGTGGCGCGATCCTGTGCCACCACCATGGCGACCGCCTCGCCGACGTGACAGACCTCGCGGCTCGCCAGCACCTCCGGATCGAGGACGTGGCGGATCGCGCCGCTCGGCATGCCGACCGGAATGCGAGGGAGCTTCAGATGCGGCGCGATATCGGCCGCCGTGTAGACGGCGTGCACGCCCGCCAGCGCCCGCGCGGCGCGCGTGTCGATCGCCTCGATCCGCGCATGCGCATAGGGGCTGCGCAGAAACGCGGCGTGCAGCATCCCGGGCAAGGCGATGTCGCCGACGAAGCGGCCGCGGCCGCGGAGCAGCGGCGGATCCTCCAGCCGCGGCACGCGCGCGCCGACCAGCCGCGACGGCGCGTCCCCGGTCACACGCGCCCCCGCGCGAAAAGGCCGGTCACGCCGTCCGGGCCCGCGACAGCCGCTCGTCGGGCGGCGCGATCTCGGTGACGAGATCCGCGACCAAGCCCTTGTTGGGCAGCGGCGCCAACGTCATCTCGCCCTCGTGCAGCCGCGTCGTGCAGGCATAGGCGACGGTGCCGTCGATCACCATCATGCACTCCTTGCACGCATTGGCGTTGATGCAGGAGTAGCGGAACGACAGGCTCGGATCGACATGGCTGCGGATCCAGCGCAGCCCGTCCAGCACGGTCTGGCCGGGCACGAACGGAACATCGAAGCGCTCCTCGGCGGCGGGCGCCTGCGCGGTGCCGCGGCGGATCACGAGGGTCGTCGTCATGCCGGCACTCCCACGCCGGTCTCGACCCTGCGGGCGACCGGCACCGTTTCCAATGCGAGACCGCCGGAGCCGAGCGTGGCGACCTGGTTGCACAGCCAGCGCTCGTCGAGCCCCGGGAAATCCTCGCGCTGATGGGCGCCGCGGCTTTCGGTGCGGGCACGCGCCCCGAGCACGACGCTGCGCGCCACCGGCAGCATGTTGCGCAGGTCGAGCCAGTCGATCAGCACCGAGTCGAACGGCGTTCCGGCGGCGAGCGGATCGTCTCCGATCGCCGCGGCGAGGCGCTCGATCTCGGCGAGCGCCGCGTCGAGCTTGTCGCCGGTGCGGAACGGACCGACCTTCTCGGTCATCACGTCCTGCAGATGCGCGACCAGCGCGGCGGGATTGACGTCGCCGCGGGCGCGACGCCGGGCCAGC
>NZ_NPEX01000379.1 GCF_003258865.1 Rhodoplanes roseus
AACGCTTCGTCGTCGGGCGCGACGTGGCGGTCAAACGGTGATCGCAGCGGACCGTGGCCTCATCGTTCAGGACGCGGCCTTCGGCCGTTCCTCACCACGAGGAGGGATGTTTCGTAGGGCGCAACGAGCAACGCGAATTGCGCTGCGCATCAGAACAGCGGCGCCGAAAGACCGGCGCCGCGCCGCGGGTGTCGCTCCGCTCGACCCACCCTGCAGGCCGATCACTCCGCGGCGAGCTCGGGGCCGCGGTTGGAGGCGAAGAACTTCAGGGCGACCTCGGGGAACAGCGCGTAGGAGAGCACGTCCTCCAGCGTCGCGTCGGGGTAGCCCTTCTCGGCCAGCTTGCGGCGGAGCATGTCCATCTGGGGCGGGATGTCGTCGGCGGGGCGATGGTCGATGACCGTCTGGCCGGCGATCACCTCCTTCATCACGTCCTGGATCGGGGCGGGCGTGCGGCCATAGGCGCCGCGGGCCAGATCCTTGATCTCCTGCGGCACGATCTTGTAACGACCGCAGATCACGTTGAACGCCGCCATCGAGCCGACGATCTGGCTGGTCGGCGTGACCAGCGGCGGATAGCCGATCTCGGCGCGCACCCGCGGCAGCTCCTCGATCAGCTCCGGATACTTGTCGGCCTTGCCCTGCTGCTTGAGCTGGTTGAGGAAGTTGGACAGCATGCCGCCCGGGATCTGGAAGCTCAGCACCTTGGTGTCGATGTCGATGGCGGTGTTGAGCTTGAAGGTGTCGGCCAGATCCTTCTTCACCTTCCGGAAGTGGTCGGCGATCGGATAGAGCTTCTCCTTGTCGATGCCGGTGTCGCGCGGATGGCCTTCGAGCGCCGCCACCAGCGCCTCGGTCGCCGGCTGCGAGGTGCCGAGCGAGAACGGCGAGAGCGCGCAATCGACCACGTCGGCGCCGGCCTCCATGGCCTTCAGATAGGTCATCGACGCCATGCCGCTGGTGTAGTGGCAGTGCACGTCGACCGGGATGCCGAGCTCGCTCTTGATCGTCTTGACGAGATCGTAGGCCGTGTAGGGCGCCAGCAGGCCGGCCATGTCCTTCAGGCACACCGAGTCGGCGCCGAGCTCCTTCAGGTCGCGGGCGACCTTCAGGAAATTTTCGGTCGTGTGATAGGGGCTGATCGTGTAGACGATCGCGCCCTGCACGTGGGCGCCGGCCTTCTTGGCGGCCCGCATCGAGGTCTCGAGATTGCGCACGTCGTTGAGCGCGTCGAAGATGCGCACCAGGCCGATGCCGTTCTCGACCATCCTTTGAACGAAGGTCTCGACCACGTCGTCGGCATAGTGGTTGTAGCCGAGCACGTTCTGGCCGCGCAGCAGCATCGAGATCGGCGTCTTCTTGATGTACTTCTTGAGCGTGCGCAGGCGCTCCCACGGATCCTCGTCGAGGAAGCGCAGGCAGGAGTCGAAGGTGGCGCCGCCCCAGGCCTCCAGCGCGAAGTAGCCGATCTCGTCGAGCTGCTCGAGCACCGGGATCATGTCGCTGGTGCGCATGCGCGTCGCGGCGAGCGACTGGTGGCCGTCGCGCAGAACGGTTTCGACGATCTTGAGGGGCTTCTTGGTCGTCACGAGGCACTCCCGCGGTTAGCGAAGCGTCGAGGGGCCACGGCGTCTGCGGGGGGCAGGCGGGTTCGGGGCCGGTCCGAATGATGCCCGATTAATAGCGGCCGCCCCCGCCGACGCAATCCGCATCATGCGCGAGTCGGGCATGAAGCGACGGTTTCGGGTGCCGGTTACGTGCTTGTGCGATCGGGACTAATGCTGAGCGGCTCGGTGTGCGGTGCACGCGCGGCCGGGCCCGGGTCGTATTCGCGAGACGCGAAGTGTGCCGGCGACGCGCAAGGCGATGGGTCCGGTCCACCGCCGGGCGGCGCAGGCCCCGGCGTTCGGCGATCCCGCGATCGTCCGCCGCGGGGACGCCGACGACCGGGAGAGTCCGGGCGGCCGATCGCGGGCCCGGTCGCAGGTCCGGCCGCAGGCCTGGCCGACAGGCGACATGATTCGGGTCCACTACCGACTGTCGCTCGACGTGCCTCCCCCGGGCCACCCGCCGACCGTGGCCAGTCGCTCACCAGGGCGGCGCCGCCCGCCGCCGCCCGGAATTTTTCGGGCGAGGCGGCGAGGGGGCGGCCAGGTCGCGGCAAGGGGGCGGCAAGGGAAACGGCAAGGCGGTGGCAAGGTGAGTGGCAAAGGAGGTGGCGAGGGCGCGGCGGTACACGCCCCGGCCGAATCGCGACCGCTGCCGACCCGGGAAATCCGGGTCTCGGGCCCGCCGCTACCCGCACCGATTGCGTCGACGGGCCGGACGAGTGCGCCGCAACATTCCTGCCCACGCATTCGTATTGCGGTGCACTTGGGCGGCTGCCCGGGCTGTCGCGAGGGTCAGGCGGCGCCGTTGCGGCCCGACACCTTGACGCTGTCCATGGCGGTCCGCGTGGCGGTCTCGCCGAGGTCCTTGAGCTGCTCGCCGAGCACCTGGATCTGGGTCTGGACGAACTCGGCCTGCATCCGCACGAGCTCCTGCACGTCCTTCGCCTGGACCACCTTCTGGGCGAACTCGAAGGCCGTAATCACGTTGCGTTCCGCGAAGTTCATCGCCTTCTTGCTGATCCCCTGGGCGCCGACCTGGCTGGCCTTCACGCGCTCCTCGAAGGTCGAGACGGCCTCCTGGGCGGCCTGCATGTAGTTGTTGAAGGCGAGCTTGGCCTGCTCGACGCTGCGCTCCGCCACGGCCCGCATTTCGGCAGGAATCTCGAAGGGCGGGGTCGTCGCTTTCATCATCTTCCTCTCCTGTGCTGGCGGACACGTCAGGGCCGCCTTGGACGGGAGAATTATTGCACTGCAACATGAAAAAGGCAAATCGGGACAACCCGTACGCGATATGTCTCCTCCCGGTCGCAGGCAGGGCGGAATCCCGTTAAGGTTATCAGAGGGTTGCAGGGGACGACCGGTCCTGCGTCGTGGACGCCCGCGAAGGCGACATCTATTAGGGATTTGTTTACGATACGGATCGGAGTCGCAGGCGGGCGGATCGGATGGGAGAACTGTCGGACGACCTCACCGCGCTCCACACCGAGCGCCTCGCGGCTCATGCCGTCGCGGCGGCGCCGGTCTGGCTGTGGAGCACGGACGCCACCCGGCTGCTGTGGGCGAACCCCGCGGGCGCCGCGGTGCTCGGTGCCCAAACCTTTGCATCGCTTGCACAATCGCGGTTCGATCCGCGCGACCAGATGGTCGCTCAGGTGGCCCGGCTGGGGGCGACCCTCTATCCGTCCGGCACCACGGTGCTGCATCGGCTGCGCGGTTTCGGCGCGCCGCTCGGCCGTGCGCTCCTGTGCGCCTGCACCCGCGTCGCGGTGGCGGGTCGCGGTGCCGTGCTGGTCGTCGCCCAGGAGCCCGCCGGCCCACGGCTGAGCTTCGCCGAGCGGGTCCGCCGGCTGTGCTCGTCCTATCCGTATGCGGTCGCGGGCTTCGGGCCGGAGGGCCGCATGGTCGCCGCCAACGCGGCGGCTTCGTCTTTGATGTCAGAGGCTTCCGAGATCGGCGCGGTCGTGCCGACGGAACTCTCCGGGGCCGCTCTGAGGGCCGGAACCGCCGTCGGCGAGACTGCGCACGGACCGGTCGAGATCGTCCGGGTCGGCGAGCGTGACGAGACCGTGCTGCTGGTGCGGCTGCCGCCGGGCCTCGCGGCGAGTCCTCCGGCCGAGCCGGAGGTGGTGACGCCACCGGCGCCCCCCGAGCCCCCGGAAGAGGTGGCGGAAGCCGCTGAGATCGCCTCGGAATCGGCGCCGGAACCGCCCCCCGCGGAGGCCGCCGTGTCGTCCGACGAGCCTGCCGCAGCCAGCGCGGAGCCGCCGCCCGTCGCCGCCGACGAGGCCGCCTGGCAGGCCGATGCGGACGACGAAGTGACTGGGACTCCAGACGAAATTTCAGGTCCCCGCGATCGCGCCGAGACCCCGCTGCTGCGCATCGAGGTGCCGCAGGGCGACCGCCGCTTCCCGCTGCGCTTCGTCTGGCAGATGGATGCCGAGGGCCGCTTCACGCTCGGCTCCGACGAGTTCACCGAGGTGATCGGCCCGCGCGTCGCGCTGGCGCTCGGCCGCCCCTGGCACGAGATCGCCGAGGCGCTCGGCCTCGATCCCGACGGCCGGGTGATCCGCGCCGTCGAGACCCACGACACCTGGAGCGGCATCACGGTGTCGTTCCCGGTCGACGGCAGCGAGGATCGGCTCGACGTCGAGCTGTCCGGCCTGCCGGTCTACGACCGCAACCGCAACTATCTGGGATATCGGGGTTTCGGCGTCTGCCGCGACGTCGGTCGGCTGGCCGAGGTCGGCCGTTTCCGGCGCGCGCCGCTGTTCACCACGGCCGAGCCGCCGGCCCGCCGCAGCACCGACCGGCCGGATCCCGCAGGGCCCCGGGATGCCGCGCAGGCCGCGGCGGCCACACCCGAAAACGTCGTCCGCTTCCCGGCCAGATCG
>NZ_NPEX01000380.1 GCF_003258865.1 Rhodoplanes roseus
GCCCCAGCAGCTCGCAGGCGGCGGCGACCTGCGGCTTCACCGGGATCGCGTCCTCGGCGATCACGATGCCGACGCCGGACTGGTGCGCGACCTCGTTGAGGGTGGCAGCGAGGCCGCCGCGGGTCGGATCGCGCATCAGCTTCAGATGCGGCCCGGCGGCCGCGACCATGGCGGCGACCAGGCCGTGCAGCGCGGCCGAATCGGAGACGATCGCGGTCTCGAACTCCAGGTTCTCGCGGCTCGACATGATGGCGATCCCGTGGTCGCCGATCGAGCCCGACAGCAGAACGACGTCGCGGGGCCGGGCGCGGTCGCCGGAGAGATCGAGGCCCGCCGGCACCACGCCGACGCCGGCGGTCGAGATGAACACGCCGTCCGCCTTGCCGCGCTCCACCACCTTGGTGTCGCCCGTCACCACTGGCACGCCAGCGGCGCGCGACGCCTCCCCCATGCTCCGCGCGATACGATCGAGATCGGCGAGCCGAAATCCCTCCTCGACGATGAAGCTCGCCGACAGCCAGAGCGGACTGCCGCCGCTCATCGCGATGTCGTTGATGGTGCCGTGCACGGCGAGCGAGCCGATGTCGCCGCCGGGGAAGAACAACGGGGAGACCACGTAGCCGTCCGTGGTCATCACCAACTTGCCGCCGGCGGCGCCGGGCAGCGGCATCGCCGCCTGGTCGTTGCCCTGCGCCAGGAACGGATTCGCCAGCGCCGGCGCGAAGATGTCGGCGATGAGCTGCGCCATGGCGCGGCCGCCGGCGCCGTGGGTGAGCTCGATGCGACCGTTTTTCAGATCGAGCCTGCGGTGGCGTGGCCGCGGCGGCGTGTGCTGGTTCATGCGAGCACCTGGTCGCGCGCGGCCCGTGCCGTCGCGTGCTGGCGGAAACGCCCATACGTCCAATGCGCCGCGCACGATCCTTCCGAGGAGACCATGCAGGATCCCATCGGCGTCTCGGGCGTACAGACCGTGCCGAACAATTTGCAGTCGGCCGGCCGCTTGACGCCGCGCAGGATGGCGCCGCATTCGCAGGCCGGATTGTCCTCGGCCTTCTGGGTCACGATGCCGAAGCGGTTCTCGGCATCGAAGCGGGCGTAGCCGTCGCGCAGCTTCAGCGCCCCGTGCGGCACCTCGCCGAGGCCGCGCCACTCGAACGAAGGCCGCACCTCGAACAGTCTCGCCACCAGCGCCTGCGCCTTCTCGTTGCCTGTCGGCGTCACGGCGCGGATGTACTGGTTCTCGATCTCGGCGCGGCCCTGGTTCACCTGGCGCACCAGCATCAGGATCGCCTGCATCACGTCGAGCGGCTCGAACCCCGCCACGACGACCGGCTTGCGATACTGTTCGGCGCAGAACCGGTAGGGCGCCGTACCGATCACGGTCGACACATGGGCTGGCCCGACGAAGCCGTCCAAGAGAACCTCGCCGCGCTTCGCCTCCGGACTCTCCATGATGGCGCGGATCGCCGCCGGCGTGAGCACGTGGTTGCAGAAGACCGTGAAGTTCGTCAGGTCCTTCTTCGCTGCGATCTCGATCGCGACGGCGGTCGGTGGCGTCGTCGTCTCGAAGCCGATCGCGAAGAACACCACCTCGCGCGCCGGCTCGGCCTCGGCGATCTTCAGCGCATCGAGGGTCGAGTAGACCATGCGGATGTCGGCGCCGGCCGCCTTGGCCTTCAGCAGGCTCGCCCCGTCCGAGCCCGGCACCCGCATCAGGTCGCCATAGGTGCACAGGGTGACGCCGGGATTCTGGGCGAGCCGGATGGCGTCGTCCATGCGGCCCACGGGGAGCACGCAGACCGGGCAGCCCGGGCCGTGGATCATCCGGACATTGTCCGGCAGCAGATCCTCGATGCCGTAGCGCGAGATCGCGTGGGTGTGGCCGCCGCAGAACTCCATGAAGTGATAACGTCGGCCGGGCTCGACCGCGGTCGCGATCGAGCGTGCGATCTGCTTCGCCAGTGTGCCGTCGCGATACTCGTCGACGTATTTCATGCCGCTGCTCCTGGTGCGAGGCCGGCTTCGGCGAGCAGCGCCAGCGTGCGCTCGGCCTCCGCGGCATCGATCCGGGCCAGCGCGTAGCCGACATGCAGCACGACGTAATCGCCGGGCGCCACGGCGTCTAGCAGCGCCACCGAGATGGTCTTGGTCACGCCGTCGAGGCTCACCTTGGCCATGGCGTCGGGCAGAAGCTCGGTCACCCGGGCCGGAATCGCGAGGCACATGGGTCTTCTCCCTCGACCTTTCTTCACGGCTCTGGCGTCGCGGCTCTGGCCATCGCGGCCTGGCCGAGCGACAGGCCGCCGTCGTTCGGCGGCATCGTCCGGGCGAGCAGGGGCCCGAGCGCCCGTCTTCGTAAGGCCACCGACAGCCCCTCGGCCAGCACCCGGTTCATCATGCAACCGCCGCCGAGCATCACCTCGCGACGCCCGGACCGGCCGGCCGCATCCGCGATCCACGCCGCGATGCCTTCGATCAGGGTCCCGTGGAACAGGTCGGCTCCCGCCTGCCTGTCCGGCATGTCGGCCAGCGCCGCGAGCAGCCCGGAAAAGTCCAGCACGCCGTCCCGGCAGACAAAACCGTGATCCAGCGTACGCGGTGTTCCGACCAGCGCCTCCAGCTCCATGGCGGCCTGGCCCTCATAGGCCTGATGGGTGCGCACGCCCAGAAGCCCGGCCGCCGCATCGAACAGCCGCCCCAGGCTCGTGGTGACGGGCGCATTGGCGAGACGCATCGCCAGCCGACCAGGCAGCGGAATGTCCGGGAAGCGTCCCGAAACCTCGTCCGAGCGCCCGATGGCGGCCAGCGCCGCAACAGCCATGCGCCACGGCTCTCGCGCGGCGCGGTCGCCGCCGGGCAGCGCCAGCGGCGCCAGATGGCCGAGGCGCGTCCACGTCGCGCCGTCGACCAGCAGGAGCTCGCCGCCCCAGTTGCCGCCGTCGTCGCCCATCCCGTGGCCGTCGAGCGCGACGCCGAGCACCGGACCGGTGCGGCCGTGCTCGGCGGCGACGGCCGCCACATGAGCCGCGTGGTGCTGCACGCGGACCAGCGGCAGACCGAGTTCTTCGGCGAAGCCGGTCGAGCGATAATCCGGATGCAGGTCGCAGGCGACGCGCTCCGGCGTCACGTCGAGCACGGCGAGCAGATGCGCCACCGTCTCGCGATAGAACCTCACCGTCTCGACGGAATCGAGGTCGCCGACGTGCTGGGACACGAAGGCCTCGCGCCCGCGCGTCACCGTGACGGTCGCCTTCAGATGCGCGCCGACCGCCAGCACGCAGGAGCCGTCGGCGCCGAGGTCGACGGGCTCGGGGACGACACCACGGGCGCGGCGAACGAAGGCAGGCGCGCCGTCGATCAGCGTCATCACCGAGTCGTCGGTTCGCACCGCGATGGGCCGGTCGTGCGTCACGATCAGATCCGCGATACCGGCGAGTCGGCGCTGCGCGTCCTCGTCGTCGACCACCAGCGGCTCGCCGCCCGGATTGGCGCTGGTCGCCACCAGCGCCACATTCTGCGGGGTCGTGCGCCAGGCCCGATCCTCGGGTGAACCGAGCAGGGCGTGGAACAGCAGATGGTGAACCGGCGCGTAGGGCAGCATCAGGCCGACCTGCGACAGCCCGGGCGAGATCGACGGCGCCAGCACCGGTGCGTCCGTTCCCTTGCGCAGCGGCATCAGCACGATCGGCCGCGCAGGCCGCGTCGCCAAGGCGACATGCGCCTCGGTGGCCATGCCGAACAGCGCCAGCGACGCGGCGTTCGCCACCATCACGGCGAAGGGCTTCGCCTCGCGCGCCTTGCGGCGGCGCAGCTCCGCGACGCCAGCCTCGTCGGTCGCGTCACACATCAGGTGGAAGCCGCCGATGCCCTTCAGCGCGACGATCTTTCCCGAGCGCAAGGCGGCGGCGATCTCGCCGATCGGGTGGCTCAGCGTCGGACCGCAGCGGACGCAGGCGACCGGCTCGGCATGGAAGCGACGATCGCGCGGGTCCTGATAAGCAGCCGCGCAGTCCGGACACATGGCGAAGCCCGCCATCGCGGTGTTGGGCCGGTCGTAAGGGAGGCGCCGCGTGATGGTCCAGCGCGGACCGCAATGCGTGCAGTTGACGAACGGATAGAGATGAAAGCGGCTCGCCGGATCGAACAGCTCGTCGAGGCAGGCCTCGCAGGTGGCCGCGTCGGCCGGGACGCGGGTCGCCGCGCGCCCCGCCACGCTCCCGGCGATGACGAAGCCGTGGATGCCGGTCGGCACCAACGGGGTGCGCTCGACCGCGTCGATTTGCGCGAGCGATGGCGCCTCCGCCGTGAGCGCGGCGACGAACCCGTCGAGGCGGCCGCCTTCCGCCTCGATCAGCACGCCTTCGGCGTCGTTGCACACGGCGCCCGAAACGCCGAACCGCTCCGCGAGGCCGAACACGAAGGGCCGCATGCCGACCCCCTGCACCACCCCGCGCAGCCTTATTCTCTCGCGCGAGACCGGCGCGCCTTGCGACGATG
>NZ_NPEX01000381.1 GCF_003258865.1 Rhodoplanes roseus
CGCCCGGGTAGAGCGGCGCGCCGTCCGGATCGCGCGGCCACGGCCCCGCCGCCTCGCGGGCCGCGACCAGCCGGGCGATCTCGGCCCGGCTCTCGAAGGCCGGATACAGCACGCCGAGCGTCTCCAGCGTTCGCAGAGCCGCCCGATAGTCGGAAAAATGATCGGACTGGCGCCGTACCGGCGTCTCCCAGGCGAGCCCCAGCCAGGCCAGGTCCTCGTGGATCGCCGCCTCGAACTCCGGCCGGCAGCGCGACACGTCGATGTCCTCGATGCGCAGCAGGAAGCGCCCGCCGGCGCGTCGCGCCAGCTCCGCGTTGAGCAGCGCCGAATGCGCGTGGCCGAGATGCAGGAGCCCGTTCGGGCTCGGCGCGAAGCGGAACGTCTCCGTCACGGGCGCCTCCGTCAGCTCCTCGCCTCCTCCGGGCCGTGGCCGACCGTGATGGTGGGGCCGAGGGCGGCGAGCAGCACGGCGCCGATCAGCACCGGCACGAAGGCGGCGAGCGGCTCGCCCGACAGGTCCCAGGCGAGGCCGGACAGGATCGGCGTGATCACGGCGCAGGAGTAGCTGATCGTGAACATGCCGGCGGCGAGGCGATGGACGTCGTCGGGCCGCGCCAGGATCGACGGCAGCGCGAAGATCAGGATCAGCACGCTGGCGTCGCAGAAGCCGATCGCCACCGAGGAGATCACGATCACGGCCGGCGAGCCGACCATCAGCCCGACCAGCGCGACGAAGGACACCACCCCGGCCGCCACATAGGGCCAGGTCTTGCGCACCAGCCGGCCGGCGAAGACGAGCAGCAGCAGCGATGCCGGGATCTGGCCGAGATTGAGCGCCGTCAGCGTCAGGCTGATCAGGTCGGGCCGGCCCGTGCGGGTGAGGATGTCCGGGATGAAGGCGTTGGTGGTGAAGTACTGGGCGTTGACGGTGCCGAACATGATCCCGATCCGCCACAAGAGACCGCTCGACCAGTCCGGCCACCATTTGCGGCCCGACACCACGGCGGACGAGCCGCCGCTCGCGCGCCGCGGCGCCATCACCAGGACGATCACGGCGACGATGACGCAGGGCGCGGCCCAGGCGACGAAGCTGGCCCGCCAGCTTCCGCCCAGCAGCGGCACCAGCACGGGCAGCGTCAGCGCCACCGGCACCACCTCGCCGACCAGGAGGCCGTTGGCATAGACGGCGGTGCCGAAGCCGATGCGGTCGGGCAGCCAGGCGCGCACCAGCGGCGGCAGCGACGGCTGCATCACGGCGACGCCGAAGCCGGTGACCACCGTCGCGCCGTAGAGCAGCCAGACGTCGGGCGCGACGCCGCGCAGCGCCGAGCCGGCCGCGGTGGCGAGCAGGCCGATCGTCAGCGTGGTGAGCGCGCCGAAGCGGGCGATCAGCAGCGAGCCCGGGATCGCCGCGAGCGCGAACAGCACCGAAGGGATGCCGGTGAGCACGCCGATCTCGGTCGCCGACATGCCGAGATCGTCGCGGATCATCGGGATCACGGGCGGCACCGCCAGGATGGTCAGGCGCAGGCCGATGCCGGACAGCCACAGGAGCGCGACGGCCGTGATCAGGCGGCCCGTACCGGAGACGTCGGTGTCGGATGGGGGAGCCCTCATCGGCCCTCTCTCTGTCGTGTGAACGATCGACGCGACGCGGCGCGGCGGTCAGGCCGGCTCGAGGCCGCTCGCCTGCAGGGCCGGCCGCGCCGCGGGGGCGACCAGCCGGGCCAGCAACGCGCGGGCGCCGTCCGGGTTCACGGCGTCGGCGAACACGCCGCCCGCGAACGACGTCACCTCCTGCACGGCCTGCGGCAGCGGCCCGACGATGTCGACGCCCGGCACCGCCATCAGCTCGCTGACCTGCTGCACCGCGAGATCGACCTCGCCGGTGGCGGCGAGCTCGCCCGTGAAGCCGTCACGCACGATCGCCTTGGCGGCGATCTCCTCCAGGATGCCGAGCCGGGCCAGCACGCGGGCGAAATGCAGGCCGCTGGCGCCGGTCTTCGACCAGGCGACGGCGCGCGCCGCCCGCAGCGTCGCGACCAGCGCATCGACCGTCGAGATGTCGGGGCGCACCGCGCCGGTCCCGACCGCCATCCCGACCAGCGCACGGGCGACGTCGGTGCGGCTGTCCGGCACGATGGTGCCGTTCGCGCACAGCGTATCGAGGGCGGCGTGGGTGGCGAGCAGCAGATCGGCCCGCTCGCCGGCGGCGATGCGCGGCATCAGCTCGTTGGTGGCGCCGTAGTCGGCGACGACGTAAAGGCTGGTCTCGCGCTCGAGCTCCGCGGCCAGCGCGGTGAGCACGCCGCGCGTCGCCCGCGTCGACAGCACCCGCACCACGCGCGCTTCGGCCTCTTCGGTTCCGCCCGCTGCCCGTTCCGTCACGCCCGTCCCTCGTCGATCGGTCCGCCGCGCCCCCCGGACTTACCGGCGGAGCGCGGAACGGCCCACCCTTGTGGTTCCGTCGCACGGCGCTTTGACAAGTGGCCGTGCTTGCCGTTCCATACACGCGTTTCGAACACGACGACAAAAAATAACGTTCTGGGAGGAATGCAATGAAGTGGCAACGGAGCCTCGTGCTGGCCGTCGCGCTCGCGACCGCGCCGGCGGCGGTCGCGCAGGCGCAGGTCACCTTGCGGGCCTCGCACCAGTTTCCGGGCGGCAAGGGCGACGCCCGCGACGAGATGGTGCAGATCATCGCCCGCGAGGTGAAGGCCGCCAATGTCGGGCTCGAGATCCAGGTCTTCCCGGGCGCCTCGCTGTTCAAGCCGAACGACCAGTGGAACGCCATCGTCAACGGCCAGCTCGACATCACCTCGTTCCCGCTCGACTATGCGAGCGGCAAGGTGCGGGCCTTCGGCGCCACCCTGATGCCCGGCCTGGTGCGCAGCCACGAGCGGGCGCAGCGGCTCAACGACTCGCCCTTCATGAAGGAGATCCGCGCCAAGATCGACAAGGCCGGCGGGATCGTGCTGGCCGACGCCTGGCTCGCCGGTGCGGTCGCCTCCAAGAAGGGCTGCATCCGCAAGCCGGAGGACATGCAGGGCGTGAAGGTGCGCTCGGCCGGCCCCACCTTCGCGTCGATGTGGCAGAAGGCCGGCGGCTCGATCGTCTCGATTCCGAGCAACGAGGTCTACAACGCGCTGCAGACCGGCGTCGCGGAGGCGACCGACACCTCGACCGGCAGCTTCGTCTCGTTCCGCCTCTACGAGCAGGTGAAGTGCATCACGGCGCCGGGCGAGAACGCGCTGTGGTTCATGTACGAGCCGGTTCTGATGTCGAAGCGGAGCTTCAACCGGCTGACCAAGCCGCAGCAGGAGGCGCTGCTCGCCGCCGGCAAGAAGGCCGAGGCGTTCTTCGACGACGCCAGCCGCAAGCTCGACGAGCAGATGATCGACACCTTCAAGAAGAACAATGTCGAGGTCGTCACCCTCACGCCGGACGAGTACGACGCGTGGATCAAGATCGCGCAGGAGAGCTCCTACAAGGAGTTCGCGGGCGAGGTGCCGGACGGCAAGGCGCTGATCGACCAGGCCCTCGCGGTGAAGTGAGGCAGGCCGTCGACACGCGATCTGCCCCGTCACCCTCCCCTGGAGGGGGAGGGTCGGGGCGCGACGCGCGCACCGGGGTGGGGTGAAGCCGCAAGCGCAGGCTTCGCCCTTCACCCCCTCCCGGACCGCTTCGCGGGCCGACCTCCCCCCTTCCAGGGGCAGGTGAGAACGACAGCATCGAGAATCGAACGTCCGGCGACCGCAGGGGCTCCATGAACTTCATGATCAAGGCCGTACGTGGCCTCTCGCTGCTGTGCGGGATCGTCGCCGCGGCGCTGACCGCGACGGCCGTCGTCGTCGTGTGCCAGATGGTGTTCGTGCGCTTCGTGCTGAACCAGAACACCATCTGGCAGACCGACTTCGTCACCTTCAGCCTGGTCGGCGCGACCTTCATCGGCGCCCCCTACGTGCTGATGACGCGCGGCCACGTCGCCGTGGACGTGCTGCCGCTGGCGCTCGGCGCGCGCGGGCGCTGGTGGCTGGCGATCGTCGCCGCGACGCTGTCGCTCGCCTTCACGGCGATCGCCACGGTGCTGACCGCGATGTTCTGGATGGAGGCGTGGGAGAACCGCTGGGTGTCCGAATCCATGTGGCGGGTGCGCATGTGGATTCCCTATGCCGCGATGCCGATCGGGCTCGGCATCCTCACGCTGCAATACGTCGCCGATCTCGCCGAGCTGCTCACCGGACGGTCGCGGCCGTTCGGCCTCGAGGCCCCGCTGGAGGACGGCATATGAGCCCCGCCGTCCAGGGCGTCCTGGTCCTCGTGGTGACGATCGCGGTGCTGCTCACCGGCGCCCCGGTCGCGTTCGCGCTCGGCATCGTCTCGGTGGCCTTCCTGGTGCTGTTCCAGGGGGCCGACTCGCTCTCGGTGGTCGCCGAGACGCTCTACTCCGGCCTACACGACTTCACGCTCGTGTCGA
>NZ_NPEX01000382.1 GCF_003258865.1 Rhodoplanes roseus
CCGCTCGAGCAGGCGCGGCGGCCCGGCCAGATGCGCGCCGGCGAGGAGCGCGGCACCGGCCGCGGTGCCGGCGCGCGCCACCGTCATCGGGCTGCCGTTGCGGGTCGCGCCGCCGCCTTGGACCGCGAGGAACATCTCGTCCGTGACCGGGGCGAGCAGCGCGGCGACGACCGGGCGCTCGCGCTCCACCAGCGCCACCGAGATGGTCCAGTCCGGCTTGCCGGCGAGCAGCCCGCGGGTGCCGTCGATCGGGTCGACCACCCACAGCCGCTCGCAGCCGAGCCGGGCCGGATCGTCCTCGGTCTCCTCCGACAGCCAGCCGGCGTCCGGCGCCAGACGGCCGAGTCGCTCTTTCAGCAAGCGATCGACCGCGAGGTCGATCTCCGACACCGGCGAGTCCTCGCCCTTGCCCTTGTACCAGCTCTTGATCGGGTTGCGGATCGCGGCGAGCGCGAGCGCGCCCGCCTCGCGCATGATCTGCGCGAGCGGCTCGACGAGCGCGGTGCGGTCGAGCGCGTCAGAGGCCTGCAACGGTGAGCCCCTCCACCCGCACGGTCGGCGCGTTGACGCCGTGGCGGAACACGAGGTCGTTGCCCGGGTGCATGGTGCCGAACATCTCGATCAGATTGCCGGCGATCGTCACCTCGCTCACCGGATAGGTGAGCTGGCCGTTCTCGATCCAGAAGCCGGCGGCGCCGCGGCTGTAGTCGCCCGTCACCATGTTGACGCCCATGCCGATCAGATCGGTGACGTAGAGGCCGTCCGAGATGTCGCCGATCAGCTCGCCGGGCGTCTCGGCGCCGGGTGCGAGATGGACGTTCGATGCGCTCGGGCTCGGCGTCGAGGAGACGCCGCGCTGCGCGTGGCCCGTGGTCGTCATGCCGAGCTCGCGCGCCGTGGCGCAGTCGAGGATCCAGCTCGTGATCACGCCGTCCTCGACCAGCGCCATCGGCTTGCCGGCGACGCCCTCCGCATCGAAGGGATGCGAGCGCAGCCCGCGGCGGCGCAACGGATCGTCGACGATGCGGATGCCGCGGCCGAAGATCTGCTGGCCGAGCTTGTCGCGCAGCAGGCTGGTCTTGCGCGCGATCGACGCGCCGTTGACGGCCGAGACCAGGTGAGAGACGAGCGAGCCGGCGACGCGCGGGTCGTAGACGACCGGCACCTTGCGGGTCGACACCTTGCGCGGATCGAGGCGCTTCACGGCGCGCTCGCCGGCGGTGCGGCCGATCTGCTCCGGATCGTCGAGATCGCCCGCATGGACGGCCGACGACCAATCGTAGTCGCGCTCCATGCGCGTGCCCTCGCCGGCGATCGCCGTCATCGAGACGGAGTGGCGCGAGCCCACATAGATGCCGGTGAAGCCGGTCGAGGTGACCAGCACCATGCCGCCGATGCCGGTCGAGGCCGAGGCGCCGCCGGACTTGCTGACGCCCGAGACTGCGAGCCCGGCCGCTTCCGCCGCCTGGGCGCGCGCTTCCAGCACGCTCACGTCCGGCATCGTGTGATCGACCAGATCGAGATCCGGAATGCTCTTGGCGAGCAGCGTCGCGTCGGCGAGGCCCGCATACGGATCCTCGGGCGCGACGCGCGCCATCGCGACGGCGCGCTCGGCGAGGGCGTCGACACCGTCGCGCGCGAGGTCGTTGGTCGACACGACGGCCTGACGTTTTCCGACCAGCACGCGCAGCCCCAGATCGTCGTCCTCGGAGCGTGTCGATTCCTCGACCGTGCCGTCACGCACCTCGACCGACAGCGACACGCCGCGCGTCGCGATGGCATCGGCCGCATCGGCACCGGCGCGCCGTGCCGCAGTGACGAGGAGCTCGGCCAGGGTGACGAGCGCGGACTGATCGAACAAGGAGGACATGGTCGGACAATGGCTTTCGATACGAGAGGCGGGACGGCGGGCCGACGCGAGCAGGATCGACGCGAATGGATCACACACGAGATGGGGCGATCAGGCGCCGGGATCAAGCCGAAACTCTGGCGCAGCCGCGCCTGCGGACCGTTTCCGGACCTTCTACAAAGTGAGCGTCCTTGGCAACCCTCCGTCAAGCATGTGTTTCGAAGGACTGGCGAAACGCCCGATTAACCAGGGCTTTTAAGACGAAACCAAGCGGTAGCGGCTAGTCTCCCATGAAAGATCGGGCCGACAGAGTCCGAACAGGGATGCTGCAAAAGCGAGGCGTCAAATGAGTGCCGGTGGGGTCGCTCCCTCCGGGTCGAGCCGGCATGTCCGGCTCGACCCTTTCGCTCTTCCGGTTCGTTTCAGAACCGCTGACACGGCCGCCGACACGCGCGAGCGGATCGTCGAACTCGACCGCGACCAGGTCGTGGTGCGGCGCGCCGTCGCCGGCATGCGCATGAAGGTGGCGCTGCCGGTCGCGAGCTTCCTCGGCGTCGCGCTGCGCGTCGTGCCGCCCGACGACACCAGCGAAGGCTCGGTCGCGGTCGTGCTCGAGCATCGCGACCAGGCTTTGACGGTGCCGCTGTTCGTCGCCGACGACGGCACCGACGCGGTCGCCGAATGGCAGCTCTGGGCCAATGTGCTCGGCCTGCCGCTGCTGGTCGCCGAGCCCGACGGCACGCTGCGCGAGCCGTTCGCGAGGCTCGGCGCGGTGCGGGTCGCCGTGCCGCAACTGCGCCGCCGCCGCTCCTCGCCGGTCAAGCGCCGCCGCGCCTCGATCCTGATGCGCCGCAAGCCCGGCCGCCTGCCGCCGGCCCCGCACGTCTTCAAGGACGAGCAGGAAATCATCGCGCGGAGCTGAGCCGACGAGTCCGTTTCCAGTAGGGTGCAACGAGCGCAAAGCGAATTGCATCGGAAAGGCCGGCCCGCTCGTTCGGCGGGCCGTCTTTATTTGAGGCTCTGTTCGGCGCACTTCGCTGCGCTCATTGGCGCCCTACCTCTCGAACCTCGCGATCGACGCGTCGACCATCCGCTCCCCGCGGCATCGGGCCGTATCGGCTTGCCTTGACAGCTTAGCCGATTACGCCGACAATTAACGAAATAATATTCGCTAGGCGAAAATACGCCGCGAACAACGACTCAAGGGGAGTGAAATGGCCGCCACGCGGAGAGAATTCGGCACGCTCGTCGCAGCGGCCGGTGCAGCCGTCGCAATGCCTGCCGTCTGGCGCACGGCGCACGGGCAGGGCGCGCCGATCCGGATCGGCACCACCATCTCGAAGACCGGCGCGCTGTCGGCCACCAAGAGCACGCTCACCGGGCTCGAGCTGTGGCGCGACGACGTCAACAAGGCCGGCGGCCTTCTGGGCCGGCAGGTCGAGCTGGTCACCTACGACGACCAGAGTGCGGTCGCGCAGATTCCGAGCCTCTATTCCAAGCTCGTCGACATCGACAAGGTCGACATTCTGGTCTCGCCCTACGGGGCCGGGCTGTCGGCGCCGCTGATGCCGTTCGTCAAGCAGCGCGACCTGTTCATGATCGGCATGTTCGCGCTGGCCGGCAACGACGCGACCCGGCACGACAAGTTCTTCCACAGCGCGCCGTGGGGACCGAACTCGAAGACCGACTGGGCGCGCGGCTTCTTCGACGTCGCCAAGAAGAACGGCTGCACCCGCATCGCCGTGCTGTCGGCCGATGTCGAGTTCGCCAAGACGGCCGCCGGCGGCGCCGAGCAGATCGCCGGCGAATACGGCATGCAGGTCGTCTACAAGCAGAGCTATCCTCCGACCACCAACGACTTCTCCTCGATCCTGCGCAACATCAAGGCGCAGACGCCGGACGCCGTGTTCGTCTGCTCCTATCCGCCCGACAGCTCGGCCCTGGTGCGCGGCCTCTCCGAGGTCGGCATCGGCGACAGCGTGAAGCTGTTCGGCGGCGCCATGGTGGGCACCCAGTACGCCTCGCTGCTCACATCGCTCGGACCGGCGCTGAACGGCATCGTCAGCTTCGCGCTCTATGCGCCGGAGCCGACCATGGCCAACACCGAGATGACGGACTTCTTGACGCGCTACGAGAAGATCGCCGCCGAGCAGGGCCTCGATCCGCTCGGCTACTACATCCCGCCTTTCGCCTATGTGGCCGGCCAGCTCATCGCCGCTGCCGTGACGGGCGCGGGCTCGCTCGACAAGGCCGCGATGGCGAAGGTGCTGCACGAGACCGAGGTGAAGACCATTGCGGGACCGGCGCGCTTCAACGCCATCGGCGATTGGACCGAGCGGCGCGTCCTGATGGTCCAGTTCCGCGACATCAAGGGCAAGGACGTCGCCCAGTTCCGCCAGCCCGGCCGCCAAGTGATCCTCGATCCACCGTCGCTGCGCTCCGGCGATCTGGTGTCGCCGCTGACGAAAGCCCGCTCGTCCTGAGTTTCTGGCCCGCGCCGGGCTTTTTGTCCGGTGCGCGTTCCCCCGGCGATCCGGCGGGCGTCGCGTGCGCCCGCCGGTCGCGTGTGATGCAGCATCCGATCGATCGATTCGGTTGTCATCCCGGGGCGGCGCGGAGCGCCGAAC
>NZ_NPEX01000383.1 GCF_003258865.1 Rhodoplanes roseus
ACGACGTTGAGCCGTATGCCCCTCGGAAAATTGCCGCCCGCGACGGCAGTTCAGCATCCATAGGGCTGAGCAATTACGAAATTTTCAGCGCTCCTCGCCCGAAAGCCATCAATGGTTTGACCATAATCCATGGATTAATCTGGAGCAACATCGCTCCCATCGCCGCATGAAGGCGGCGAAACGAATTGCCTGGAATCTGAGACGACTGAGGGTAAGCCGACAGCTTTCGCAGGAGAGCCTGGCGGTCGACGCGAACGTCGATGTGTCCTACGTATCGCGTCTGGAAGGCGCCTTGGAGAATCCGACAGTCGGGCTACTGGAGAAGCTGGCCAGTGCTGTTGGCGCAGACATCTCCGATCTTTTAGCTGAACCTGCACGCGGCGACCGGAAACCAGAACCGTTGAAGAGCGGCCGGCGACCTAAGTAGAAGTCCGGAAGCACAGGCGAAGGTCGCTCGGAGCAGGTAGGGGCCAAGAATTTCTCAGCCCAGGATCAACGAGCAGGTGTCTGCGCCTCAGTGTATGTCGCCGAAGTTGAGCTGGCTCGCGCCGTCACGGTACCGCCTGTATGAACCGAATCGGTCGTGCGTCCACGTCGTCGAAGACGGCGGCGGTCAGCGGTCCGCCATATCCGGCGCCGGTGTCGAGGTTGACCCGATTGGTCCGAAGGTCGGGGAAGCCGTCCGATAAAGGCGTGTGGCCGTGGACGATGAACCGTCCGTGGTTGCGCTCGTCCTCCAGGAAACGATCGCGAATCCACAGCAAGTCGTGATCGACCTGCTGGTCGATAGGCCTGTTGGGATCGATGCCGGCATGAACGAACAACCGCAGCCCGTCGTCATGGCTGGTCGGGAGTGCCTTAAGCCATTCGAGGTGGTCTGCAGGGAGGTCCATGGAACGCTGGGCACCATAACTGCGAAGGGTGGCCGTTCCACCATTCATCAGCCAGTGGCGCTCGGCCGCTTCTCCTTGGCACGCGGCGAGCAGGAGCGCTTCATGGTTCCCGCGCAGGCAGATGAACTTTGCAGGCCGCGCCTGTTGCAGTTGGAAGATCTGCTGAACCGACTCCTTCGTGTTGGGACCGCGGTCAACGTAGTCGCCAAGAAGAACGAACCTCAAGGCGTGACCTCTGCCGTCCTGAAGGCAGCGGCCGATCAAGCGGCGGAGCAGGTACACCATGCCGTGGACATCGCCGATCGCGTACGTTCTCATGGTGTCCCCATTTGATCCGGCCTGTGGACGACGGCGGTCGTGTTGGCTGGCTGGCGCGGCACGTTCTGACTTGGCATCAAGAAATCTGCAGCTGCCGAGGCTTTGGACGCGGCGGCGAAGATCGCTCGCTTGTCCCGCTTAAGGACATCGAGCCAGCTCGCGATGTAATGGGCGTGGTCCGCCCGCGGCGAAGCGGCGACTCCGAGATCGGCACTCAGGAACGCGGCGCCCAGTTCGGCGACGAGTTCCTCCATTGCATAGGCGTCTAGGCCGAAGCGCCTCCCCAGCTGGCGATTGCAGCGGGTCTCGTGTCCGGTCCAGTGCGTGAGTTCGTGGAAGAGGACAGCGTAGTAGGACTCCGTCGGTGAACTTGTGGGCGTGCCGATGAAGGCAGCCGGCCAAGGCATATGGATGCTGTCGGTTGCCGTCGTGTAATAGGCCCGATCGCCACCATGAACGACGGTGGCTCCGCTCCGCGCGACTAGCTGCTCGGCTTGCGCATGCGCGACGACAGGGTCGGTCGGGGCTGTGATCGGTGGACAGTAGCTGTCGACCTGTTCGGCGGCGAACACCGGCGAGGCGCGCGCGACGACGGCCCGGGCCCTGCCGCCCTCGCCATTGTCATCGTCATTCGATCCGGAGTCGTCGGTGCAGGGAACGTCCCGGTAGAAGACGATGAAGGCCGCCTTCTCGCCTTTGCGGACCTGCGCACCGACTTCGGCCCACTGGCGATAGGTTCCCCACCTGCCGGACTGATATCCATGCTGTGTGGCGGCCATCCAAAGCGTCAGGATATTGATGCCTCGATACGCCTTGCCGGTGAGGACGTTGATCGGGCGACGCAGTCCGCCGGCCGTATGCCACGGCAGGCCCGTCGTCCTTTTGGCTTCGGCCAACATGCCGATGATCTGGTTGGTAATCTGCTCGTGGATGTCGAAACGGCTAGCAGCCATAAGTACCCCCATGCAGGCAGTGACGCTCGGCCAATGGCGTGCTGGCCGAGCGAGGGATTGCGACAACTGCGCCGGCGGTCAGATCAGAGCGTCGACGTCACTGAAATCGCAGTAGCGCCGATGAACCCAGTCAGCGGCGTGGGTGAGCCCGGCTGCTTTGATGCTGTCGACGAAATCTTCGAGGGTGATGAAGCCGAAGGATGTTCGGTCGAGTGTGGCGTGAAGGTGAGCGCTGTAGAGATGTACAGCGCGTTCGACACGAGGGTTCAGTCTCGGCGCGATCACGACGAAGGCGCCCTGATCATAATCACCGCGTTGGCGGGCCATTTCGGCCAGCATGTGCTGTCTCCACAGTTGCTGCAGCGGGTTGTCCCGCAGACGACCGTCGTCGGGGTTGATGAAGAGGTTGCTCGTGGCCGAGGCTTGGTCGTACCGGGGTCGGAGCCGAGCGGGCGGCTCATACATTGTTTCGGCGTACTTCACCTCGATGGCTATGAAGGACCGTTTACGCTTGGGGCCCCGACAGCGCAGGAGGACATCGAATGCGGTGTAGTCGCCAAGAAGTGACGGATCGCGCCGGCCCGGCGAATGCTCGAAGAGAATCTCCGTGACCTCATGAACGAGATCCGGGAAGAGTTTGCGATGAAGGCGCGTCGCCGCGTCGAGATCTTTCTTGAGCGGGCCAAAGAGGTTGAAGGTCAGAGGGTGAGATGAAAGCAGGTTGGTGAACAGACGCTGTTGGTCAAACAGCGCGCCATCCTCCCGGTAGGCGACCTCCCGACGAACAAGGGCGGCGATTTCTGGCGACATGAAGTTGCCGCCGTCCTGCGCCGCGGCGCGTTTGAGGCAACTCCCGATTGTTCGCCAGCGGCCCTTCTCATCTTTGTATGAACCCCGGGGAAGGCCCTCGGCTTCGCGCCACAGTGCTTGACGGAGTCGGGCGGCGGTTCGGAACCGATTGTCGGTGGTTTCGAAGACGGCGTGGTCGCGCAGCGTTCGGGAGGGCACGAACGGAAGGCGCCCGTAATCGGCAGTGGTCATTGTTGCACCCCTGGTCAGAGGGGTGAATTCAATGAACACTCGGAGAAATTGCTTGCACACGAACGCGGGCGCGTCCTGGTGGTGGAACCCTGTCCGGCCCAGGGAGGTCGGCTTCGATTTCGCAGCGCACGTCGTGTTGGTCGTGCATGGAAATGCTCTGCCTGAAAGTGGTAAGGGACTGGAAGGTGTGGATGATGATGGTGGTGTTGGTGATGGTGTGTTCTATGGCGTATTCGTCTCGTTAGGTAAGTGGGCAGGGCAGGGTATATAGATGAATGGGCCTATAGATCATATTGCGCAGGCGCGCTACGCGCCCTCGACAAGGAAGCTGCGGAAAGCACACCCGGATCCCGATTGGCGGCGCGGACAGGTCCGGCGGCGGAAGATCGAGCAGTCCCAGCGGGAGAAATCGCGGCGGCCTGACCACGAGAGCTTCAGATGAGCGGATGGAGGCGGAGCGAGGCGCGTGCGACAAGCGGGTGAAAGTAAGAAGGCAGGTCGGTTCCCGAATACTCGGGACCCGGCCTTGCCGTTTGCTTGCAGCGGTTAAATTGCTGCAATTGCACAAGCAGCATCCGCTTGCATTAGCTGCTTGCCCAACTCATTTTTGAATTTATACAATCGTCGGCCCATTTTCTATTCCCGGCCGAATTCCTGAACGATACAATTCCACTTCGAATCGCGACCGGCCGTACTGGCTTGGGCGAACGGAGAATTCCATGGCTACCACAAAATCAAAGAATGTCGCGGATCTTGAGAATATGGATGTCGACGCGCTGTTCGCGTTGAGAGCTGAAATCGACACCGAACTTGATGAGCGGGCTGCGCAGCTGCGCCAGCAGCTCCAGGCGCTCGGCTACCGGGAAGGGGCGAAGCGCGGCCGCCCAGTAAAGGGCGAGCGCAGCAGCGCATTGAAGGGTATAAAGGTCGAACCGAAGTTCCGTGGCCCGAACGGCGAAACGTGGGCCGGGCGCGGTGCGCGTCCGAAGTGGCTGTCGGCGCTGCTCGACGAAGGGCATCCAATCGAGGAATTCGCGGTAGGCGAAGCTGCAGACGAAGAGCGCCGCGTCGCCGCCGCGGCGATCCGGGTGCCGCGCAAGCGAGGCAAGCCGGTCACCAAGAAGTCCGACCGCAAAAAGGGCTGACAGACTGTTCGGCTAGAAGGGGCGGCGTGGTGATTCGTTGTAATTGCTCAGCCCTATGGATGCTGAACTGCCGTCGCGGGCGGCAATTTTCCGAGGGGCATACGGCTCAACGTCGT
>NZ_NPEX01000384.1 GCF_003258865.1 Rhodoplanes roseus
GTCCGGCGCGACGGAATGATGGGCGGCTTCGGCACCGGGGCGGGGCTCGATGCGGGCCGGATCGGGCAGGCGTCGGAGGGCGGGGGCTGGGCTCATGGGGAGGAATATAAGCAACCAAAAAGAACAAAACAAGAACAATTAACGATAAGGACCGGCACCCTCATGGGCCGCGGAAATCATTCGGATTGAATCGAGTTTTCGGTGCCGCATCAGTATAGTGGCTGCGGGGAACCTGGCACGAGGGCCATGCTGAGCGTCGTCATCCCGACCCGCGATTGCGAGCGGGCGTTGGTCCGTACCCTCGCGGTGCTGGTCGGCGCGGCCGTCAGCGGCACGGTCCGCGAGGTGATCGTCGCCGACGGCGGCTCGCAGGACGACACTGCGAAGGTCGCCGAGATCGCCGGCTGCACAGTGCTGGTCTCCACGGCTCCGCTGTCGGTGCGGCTGCGCGAGGCCGTGGCCGCCGCCCGGGCCTCCTGGCTGCTGTTCCTGCGCCCCGGCGCCATGCCGGACCCGGCCTGGGTCGAGGAGGCGACGCGATTCGTCGACGACGCGGAGCGGCGCGGGATCGTCGAGGCGGCCGCGGTGTTCCGCGCCGAGCCGCTCGGCCGCGCCGGCTCCACGCTGTCCGGCCAAGCCATGGCGCTGCTGCGCGAGGCGGTGCGGCTTCGGCCCTCGCCCGACCAGGGACTACTGATCGGCCGGCGCTTCTACGACAGCCTCGGCGGCCATGCGGACGGCGACGACCCCGAATCCGCCCTGTTGGGCCGGATCGGGACGCGGCGACTGGTGAAGCTGCGCAGCGGCGTCACCGGCGCCGGCGACCCGGGCTGAAACGCCACCCTCTAATAATTGACTTGGTCAAGTATTCGTGTGACCGTGGCGGCCATCCTGCCGGAGATAGCCCCATGTCCCCGTCCGTCGCTTCCCCGTCCGTCGCTGCCTCGTCCGCTCTTCCCGAAATCCCGGTCTCCTCCGCCCGCGCCCGCCCCAATGCGGCGCGGATCGAGGCGGTCCGCCACTTCAACCGGGCCTACACGCGACGCATCGGCCTGCTGCAGGACGGGCTGGTCGACACGCCGTTCTCGCTGACCGAGGCGCGGGTGCTCTACGAGCTGGCCCAGGCGCCCGGCACGACCGCGACCGCGGTGGCGACGGTGCTGGGCCTCGACCACGGCTATCTCAGCCGCATCCTCAAGCGGTTCGAAAAGACCGGCCTGGTCGCCAAGAGCGCATCGCCGGAGGACCGGCGGCAGAGCCTGCTGACGCTGAGCGCCGCGGGCGCGACCGCCTTCGCCGAGCTCGACCGCCGCTCCCAGGACCAGGTCTCGGCGATGCTGACGGCGCTTCCCGACGCCGCCCAGCAGCGGCTGGTCGGGGCGATGCGGGCCATCGAGACGACGCTCGGCGCGGACGGCCAGCCGGCCGCCGTGGTGCTGCGGCCGCACTGCGCGGGCGACATGGGATTCGTGCTGGCGAGCCACGGCGCCGTCTACGCCGCCGAGCAGGGCTGGGGCCCGCGCTTCGAGGCGCTCGTCGCCGAGATCGCCGCGGACTTCCTGAAGACCCGGAATCCCGAGCGAGAGCACTGCTGGATCGCCGAGCGCGACGGCGTGCCGGTCGGCAGCGTGTTCCTGGTCGACGGCGGCGACGGCGTCGCCAAGCTGCGGTTGCTGCTGGTGGTGCCCGAGGCGCGCGGACTGGGGATCGGCCGGCGGCTGGTCGAGGCGTGCATCGCCTTCGCCCGCGCCCGCGGCTACCGGACGGTCGCCCTGTGGACCCAGAGCATCCTCACCGAGGCGCGCGGCCTCTACGCCTCGCTCGGCTTCACCCTGGTGACCCAGGAGCCCCACTGCGCCTTCGGGCACGACCTTCTGGGCGAGACCTGGGAGCTGGACCTGTCGGTGTCGGTCTGACCGGGGCGTCAGGCCGGGTCTCACGGCGTCGGCTGATCAGTCGCTCGCGACAACCGCTTCATCGCCCGGGGCTCCCCTCACCCCAGCCCCCTCCCCACCACTCGCTTCGCGAGCGGGAGGAGCCGCAGCGCCTCGCCTCCCCTCCTCCCACGCCCGCAGTGCGTGGCGGGGAAGGGTCGGGGGTGGGGGGCAGGTCTTGCACAAGCTGATCGAGCAGGACTCCGGATCGACAGCCCTCACACCGTCGCGCCCTTGGACTTGGGGCGGCGGAGGTGCTCGTCGAGGCGCGGCATGATCTCGACGAAGTTGCACGGGCGATAGCGGTAGTCGAGCTGGTGCACCAGGATGTTGTCCCAGGCGTCCTTGCAGGCGCCGGGCGAGCCCGGCAGGCAGAACACGTAGGTGCTGCGCGCGACGCCCGCGGTGGCGCGCGTCTGGATCGCCGAGGTGCCGATCTTCTGGAAGCTGACGAGCAGGAACAGGCTCGCGAACGCGTCCATGCGCTTCTCGAACAGCGGCTCGACCGCCTCCGGCGTGACGTCGCGTCCGGTGAAGCCGGTGCCGCCCGTGGTGATCACGACGTCGATCTCCGGATCGGCGATCCAGGTCTCGACCCGGCTGCGGATGGCGGCGACGTCGTCGACCACGATGCCGCGCGCCGCGATCGTGTGGCCGGCGGCCGTGATCCGCTCGACCAGCGTCGCGCCGGACTTGTCGTCCTCCGGCGTGCGGGTGTCCGACACCGTCAACACCGCGATCTTGAGCGGGACGAACTGTCGCGAATCGTCGAGGCCGGGCATGGGGTTCTCCATCGGGCCGGACCGCGGGCCCACTGGCCCACTGCCGGTGGCGCACGATGGCGTCCGGCCCGGCGGGCGTCAATCGGCCCGGAACGGCGCAGGCCGCGACACGGTGGAGAACGCGCCGCGATTCAGGCCGGCATGCGCTCGTGCGGCGTACCGGACTCGTCCCACGCGGTGACGCGATCGTGCTCGTTGTCGATCAGCAGCATCAGGTCGAAGTAGCGGACCGTCGGATAGTCGCCGGTGCGGCGCTTGATGGTCTCGCGCCAGGCGTCGTCGTGGGCGCGTTGCGCCGCCTCGACCGACGGCCAGATGTAGATGCCGGCGCCCGTCCCCTCGGTCTCGCCGATCCCGAGCAGGAAATGCTTGCGCAGGAGCTCGGGGTTGGCGCTCCATTTCGGGATCGTGGTCTCGGCGTCGGCGAGAACGCGCGCGCGGTCCCACCCCTTCGGCGACTCGAACGTCACCATCTCGACGATCATGGCCTGTCCTCGTGTGGCGAGGCCGCGCCCGGGCCGTGCGCCCCGGAGAGTCGCGCCCGCCGAACACGGGGCGTCGTATCACAAGTTCGCAGCCCTGAAGGTGTTGCAGGCCGCAACCGAGCCCTGCTTGAGGCCGATGTCGAACCAGCGCTGGCGCTGCGCCGAGGAGCCGTGCGTGAACGAGTCTGGCACCACGCGGCCGCGCGACTGCATCTGCAGCTTGTCGTCGCCGATCGCCGCCGCGGTGCGCATCGCCGCCTCGACGTCGCCGGGCTCGATCAGGTTCCACTTTTGGTCGGACTTGTTCGCCCACACGCCGGCGAAGCAGTCGGCTTGCAGCTCGACCCGCACCTGGAGCTGATTCGCCTCCACCTTGCTCATGCCCTGCTGCATCTCCTGGACCTTGGGCAGGATGCCGAGCATGTTCTGGACGTGGTGGCCGACCTCGTGGGCGATCACATAGGCCTGGGCGAACTGGCACGACTTGGAGCCGGCGTCGCAGCCTTTGAAGCGACGCTCGATCTCGCGGAAGAACGAGGTGTCGAGATAGATCTTCTTGTCGGCCGGGCAGTAGAACGGCCCCATCGCGGCCTGCGCCTGTCCACCGCAGGGCTGGGTGGTGACCTCGTTGTAGAGCACCAGCACGGGGGCCCGATAGGTCTTGCCGTCCTTGGCGAAGACCTCCTTCCACTGCACCTCGGTGCTGCCGAGCACCCGCGACACGAACTTGCCCATCTGGTCGTCGGGCGCGCCGGTGTGGCGCTGGCTCGACTGCGACGGAGCCTGATGCTGCTGGCCACCGCCCACCATCTCGGCGCCGCCGATCAGGATGCGCGGATCGATGCCGAGCGCCCAGCCGATCAGGCCCAGCACGACGATGGTGCCGATCCCCAGCCCGCCGCCGCCCATGCCCATCGGCATGCCGAAGCCGCCGCCGCGACCGCCGCCCTCCTCGCCGCGACGATCCTCGATATTGTCGCTCTCAGGCAGGTTATCCCAGCGCATCGCTTTGCTCCGTCGGCTCGCGCGTTTCGCCGCGCAGCCAGTGACTTCCGCCCGGCAGGACGCCGCAGGTCAGGCCGAGAATATGGTCCAGGACAATTTAAGGCGCCAGTGCGCTCCCGGGATTAAGCCGATTTTTACCTTGGTCGACGATCCTCTGGATGTCGGTTGAAGGTCTCGCGTCGCCGATCGCGTCGCTCAAGTACGAGTTCAGAGTCATGGGTGTTACGCGTCGCGGGGCGTCCGCAAGGACGCC
>NZ_NPEX01000385.1 GCF_003258865.1 Rhodoplanes roseus
CGCCGGCGCCCGCCGTCACCGGCAGGGCCGCCGGCACGCCGGTCCCCGACAGCACGACCGCGACGCCGCCGCCGCCGCCGATCGACTGCGCGACCAGGCCGTGCGCGAAGGTGCCGGCCGTGACGATCACGGAGCTGTTCTCGACCGTCGTGGTGTTGCCGTTGCCGCCGGCGCCCGCGGCCGAGCCGAACACGATCGATCCCATGGCCGGGGTGCCGTAGACGAAGGCGAAGCCACCGCCGCCGCCGATGGACTGAGCGAGCAGGCCGATCGCGCCTTCGTTCTCGGTCCAGATGGTGCCGGCGAGCGACCGGGTCGTGACCGTGTTGCCGTCGCCGCCGCCGACGAGGCCGGAGCCGACCGTGCCGAAAGTCAGATTGGTGCCGCCGGTTCCGAGCAGTCCGCCGGTCGCGCTGAAGGCGCCGACACCGCCGCCACCGCCGATCGACTGGGTGACGAGACCGGCCGCCCCGAGCCCGTGGGTGACGATGTTGTCGCTGTTGTCGACCGTCACGACCGTGCCGTTGCCGACCGCCCCGCCGTGCTGGCCGAGGCCGATGACGACCCCGGTGGCGCCGAGATCGACCGCGCCCGCGACCGCCGTGCCGGCGAAGCCACCGCCGCCGGCGATGCCCTGCACCAGGGCGCCGATCGACAGGGCGCCGGTCGTCTCCAGCGTGGCCGTCGCAGCGAGCGGGGCCGCGAAGGTGACGGGTCCCGAAGCGGCCATCGCGGCCGCGAAGCTCGGCGGGCCGTTGATCGTCACGGTGACGACGCCGTCGGTGCCGACCTGGCCGCTGCCGGCCGCGCCGATCTGCAGGTCGCCGCCATTGGCGCCGCCCGTCGTGCCGGCAACGGAGATGCCGCCGTAGCCGCCGCCGCCGCCGATCGATTGGGCCAGCACGGCCGCCGAATTGTCGCCGAGCGTCGTGATGCTGCCCGAGCTGGTGACGGTGACGTTGCCGCCCTTGCCGCCGTTGCCGCCCTGGCCGCCGACCGTGTTGCCGAGCTCGCCACCGGACAGGTTGAGCGAGCCGCTGAATCCGCCGGAGCCGCCGCCGCCGCCCACCGACTGCGCCATGATGCCGACCGAGCCGGCCGCGTTGACGATGATGATGCCGTTGTTGTCGACCTTGACCTCGCCGCCGTCGCCGCCGAGCGCGCCCTTGCCGCCGACCGAGGACGTCACGCCGCCGTTGCCGGAGGTCATCGACCCCGCGATGCTGAATCCGCCGTTGCCGCCGCCGCCGCCGATCGACTGCGCCAGGATGCCGACCGAGTTGACGCCCTGGGTCGTGATCACGTCGTAGTTCTTCACCGTGACCTTGTCGCCGGCATTGCCGGCCGCGCCGCCGACGCCGCCGCCGACCGACGAGGTCGCGTCCTGGTCGAGCGAGAACGAGCCGCCGACCACGAAGCCGCCATTGCCGCCGCCGCCGCCCACCGACTGCGCCAGGATGCCGTAGGCCATCGCGCCGAAGGTCGTGATCGCGCCGCCGAGATTGTTGGTGACCGTGACGTTGCCGGCGCCCCCCGCGGTGCCGCCCGACATGTCCGAGGCGCCGCCGACCGTGTCGGTCATGCTCTGGGCGCTCGAGCTCGAGCCGGCGATGCCGATGGCGAAGCCGCCGTTGCCGCCACCGCCGCCGACCGACTGGGCCAGGATGCCGATGCCGCGGTTGCCGACGACGTCGATGGCGGCGCTGTTGGTGACGTCGACGGCCTTGCCGGCGCCGCCCGCACCGCCCTTGCCGCCGATCGTGTTGCCGGCCGTCTGCCCGTCGAGGCTGACCGTGAGATTGCCGGCGAAGCCGCCGGAGCCGCCGCCGCCGCCGATCGACTGCGCGATGATGCCGACCGTGCTGGCCGAGGGACCGACCGGATTGGCCAGGATCGTGATGGCGCCGCTGTTCACCACCGTCACGGTGTCGGCGTCGCCGGCGGCACCGCCCTTGCCGCCGATCGCGTTGGAGGCGGCATCGTCCTGGAGCGTCAGCACGCCGGTCGCGGCGAAGCCGCCATTGCCGCCGCCGCCGCCGACCGATTGCGCCAGGATGCCGTGCGAGAGCAGGCCGCTCGTGGTGATGGTCGCGGAATTGTTCACCTCGACGACGCCGCCGTTGCCGCCGGCTCCGCCCTGCCCGCCGATCGAGTTGGTCGAGCCCTTGGCCTCCGACGCGAAGCCCAGGCTCGCCGTGAAGCCGCCGCTGCCGCCACCGCCGCCGATCGACTGTGCCGTCAGCGCGACGGCGTTGTCGCCGGTCGTCTGCAGCGAGCCGGCGGACGTGACGACGACGCGCGTGCCGTCGGAGCCGGCGCCGCCATGGCCGCCGACCGTGTTCACGGCCGCATCGCCGGTGTTGATCGTCACGGCGAAGCCGCCCGAGAAGCCGCCGGTGCCGCCGCCGCCGCCGACCGACTGCGCCAGGATCGCGCCGGCGCCGGCGCCGTGCGTGACGATGCTGCTGCCGTCGTGCACCGTCACCCGGACCGTGCCCGAGCAGACGGTCGCCACCACGGCTCCGGCGCAGTTGCCGGCGCCGCCGTCGCCGCCGATCGTGTTGGTGGTGCTGTCGCCTTTCAAGGCGAACGAGCCGCCGATGGCGAAACCGCCATTGCCGCCGCCGCCGCCCACTGCCTGGGCCAGGATGCCGTAGGACAGCGCACCCTGGGTCGTGATGGCCCCGGTGTGGTCGACCGTGACGTCGTTGCCGGTGCCGCCGACGCCGCCCTTGCCGCCGATCGTCTGGGTCGCCGCCTTGGCGTCGTCGCCGATCGTGCCGGCCCCGGCGATCGAGAAGCCGCCATTGCCGCCGCCACCGCCGACCGACTGCGCCAGGATGGCACTGGCGTTCGCGCCGCCCGTTTGGATGTTGCCCGTGTTGGTGACCGTCACGGTTCCGGAATTGCCGCCGGTGCCGCCTTCACCGCCGACCGTGTTGGCCGTCACCTCGCCCTGCGCCGAGATCGCCGCGCCGATGGCAAAGCCGCCATTGCCGCCGCCGCCGCCGACCGACTGCGCCAGGATGCCAACAGCGCCCTGGCCCACCGTGGAGACCGAGTAGCCCGGGATCGACGAGCCGGCCGTCGCGTTCGTGGTGACCGTGACGTTGCCGCCGGTGTTGCCGGAGCCGCCCTTGCCGCCCACCGCGTTCATCTCGGCGTCGCCCTTGTAGGAGAGCGCGCCGGCGATGGCGAAGCCGCCATTGCCGCCACCGCCGCCGACTGACTGGGCGAGCACGCCGTGCGACATGTCGCCGAACGTGCTGATGGTGCCGTTGCTCGTCACCGCGACGGTGTTGCCGGTGCCGCCCGTGCCGGCGTCTCCGGCCTCCGCCTTGCCGATCGCGCTGCCCTTGAGGCTGGCCGCGAGCGTCAGCGAGAAGCCGCCATTGCCGCCACCGCCGCCGACCGATTGCGCCAGGATGCCGATCGCGTTGGCGGTCGGCGCCCCGGCGCTGCCGGTCGTGATGTTGCCGGTCGAGGTGACGTCGACGGTGCCGGCCGCGTTGCCGTTGCCGCCGGTGCCGCCGATGCTGTTCGCGTAGCTGGTGTTGTTGCCGAGCGCGAGGGCCCCGCTGAAGCCGCCATTGCCGCCGCCGCCGGCGACCGACTGCGCGAAGATGCCGATCGACCCGGCGCCCGCGGTCACGATATCGCCCGTCGAGGAGACGTGCGCGACGCCCGAGGTGGCGCCCTCGCCGCCCTTGCCGCCGACGCCGATTCCGAGCGACACGCCCGGGCTGATCGTCAGCGCGGCGCTCGCCGCGAAGCCGCCATTGCCGCCGCCGCCGCCGACCGACTGGGCGAAGATGCCGTGCGACTGGGCGCCGGCCGTCGAGATGTCGCCGGTGCTGTCGACCCGCGCGTCGCCCGCGGTGCCGCCGTTGCCGGCGGCGCCGCCGAAGCTCAGGCTCAGCGCCCCGTAGCTCGCCCCCGAGGCGCTGATCGCGAAGCCGCCATTGCCGCCGCCGCCGCCGACCGACTCGGCGAAGATGCCGTGCGACTGCGTCCCGAAGGTCTGGATGGTGCCCTGGCTGGTCACCGTCACGGCGCGGCCGTCGCCGCCATTGCCGCCGTCGCCGCCGAACGCCAAGCTGGCGGAGCCGAAGGTGGCGCCGCTGCCCGTGATGGCGAAGCCGCCGGTGCCGCCGCCACCGCCGACCGACTGGGCGTAGATGCCCGACGACTGGTCGTTGTGCGTGATGATGCTGGTGCCGCTGTCGACCGTGACGATGCCGCCGTTGCTGCCGACCCCGCCGTTGCCGGCGAACGTCATCGACAGGTTGCCACCCGTCGACGCTCCGACCGAGATCGCGAAGCCGCCGGTGCCGCCGCCGCCGCCGACCGAGGAGGCCATGATGCCGTGCGACAGCAGCCCCGACGTTTCGATCGTGCCGCTGCTGCCGACCATCACGTTGCCGGCCTGGCCGCCGGCGC
>NZ_NPEX01000386.1 GCF_003258865.1 Rhodoplanes roseus
ACGATCGCGTCGGTCGGCGCGGATGCGAGCCCGGGCGGCGGGGCCGACTCGGCGACCGGGGCGATTGCCGGGGCCGCCGCGGGCACCGGTGGCGGCACCAGGGCGGCGGCGGGGTCGTCGGGCAGCCTGGCGCGCAGCGCGACCCAGATCTCCGCCGGCGGCGTCACCGGGTCGACCATGGCGTGCAGCTCGCTCAGCCGCCGCTCCCACGCGGTGACCAGGGCCGCGAAGGCGGGATCGCTGTCGATCAGCGCCACCGCCTCGTCGCGTTCGTCGGCGTCGAGCGTGCCGAGCACATACTCGGCCGCGAGACCGGCGCGGTCGTCGTCACTCATTCCCGAGACACTCCCGCAGGTCGGCGAGCGCGCGCCGGAGCTGCGTCTTGATCGTATTGACCGGGCGGTCGAACTCGCGGGCCAGCCCGGCCCGGTCGACGCCGCTGAAATAGGCGAGCAGGACCATGCGCTGGCGGTCGGCCTCGAGGCGGCCCAGGCAGGCCAGCAGGCGCTTGAGCGCCTCGGTGGCGATGCTCTCGCCGAGCGGATCGGGGTCGTCGGACGCGACCTCGGCGGCCTCCGCCTCGTCGACCACGATCTCGCCGGCTTGGCGGGCGACGTCGATGGCCCGGTTGCGGGCGATCGCCACCATCCAGGTGATCGGCGAGGCGCGGCCCGGATCGAATCGGGCGGCCTTGGTCCAGATGCGCAGATAGGCGTCCTGCAGGGCCTCGCCCGCGAGATCCGGGCGCTGCAGGATGCGCAGCACGACGCCGTAGAGCTTCGCCCGCGTGGCCCGGTAGAGACGCTCGAAGGCCGCGTGGTCGCCCTTGGCGACCCCGGCCAGCAGCCAGACCAGTTCGGCCGACGTCAGCATCCCGTGCCCTGCTCCCCACCCGGCCGCAGTATGGCCCGAACGGCGGCGCCCCGCAAAGACGCGAAGGCCCGGGCGGACGGCCCGGGCCTTCGTGCGGACGGCGGGATGGAGATCGGGATCAGGCGATTGCGCTGCGGGCCCGCAGGCCGGCGATCGAATCGAGCTCGGACTGCTCGCGGGCGTGCTCGGCGGTGCGCTCGCGGAGCTGGTCGCGCTCGTCGAGCAGCTCGACCTTCTTGAGCTCCTCGAAGGACTCCTGCAGGGCGGCGCGCGCCTCCTCGAGCTGGCCGCCCAGCTCGTCGGCCGAGCGCTTGAGGTTCTCGCGCCGCTGCATCGCGGCCTTGGCGTAGGTCGGGTAGGCGAAATGGCCGGGATCGTGGATGCCGGCCCGCTCCTGCTCGACCTGGATCTCACGCTCCAGGTCGTTGGCCATCCGCATGAACTCGGCAATCATGGTCTCGATCTGGGAGACCTTGCGGCGGTGCTCGTCGACCTGAAATTTCTTGAGCCGAATGAGTGTATCGCGCGACTTCATCGACTGTTACTCCCCAGAAGCCCCAGCGCAGCCTCGAACGCCAGGGCCGAGAGCCGCTCCGAACAGGCGCTCATTGTGGGATCACAATCTTAGTTTTCGGTTTCCGCCGACATGACGATTTTCTCGAGTCGCTGGTAGCCCTCCGCCAGCGAGGTCGACTCGGTCTTGCCCTGGGATAGGAATTTTTCCAGCGGCTCGTGCAGCCGGATCGACTCGTCGACCTCGGCGCTGGAGCCCGCCCGATACGCACCGAGCCGGATCAGCTCCTCCATGTCCGAATAGGTCGCCATCACCTTGCGGGCCTGCATGATGACCGGCAGATAGCCGGGGTCGCAGGCCTTCGGCATGGTGCGCGAGATCGACTTGAGGACGTTGATGGCCGGATAGCGGCCGCGCTCGGCGATCGACCGCTCCATCACGATATGGCCGTCCAGGATGCCGCGCACCGCGTCGGCGACCGGCTCGTTGTGGTCGTCGCCGTCGACCAGCACGGTGAAGATGCCCGTGATGGCCCCTGCCCCGGCGCCGGGGCCGGCCCGCTCCAGCAGGCGCGGCAGCTCGGTGAAGACGGTCGGCGTGTAGCCCTTGGAGGTCGGCGGCTCGCCGGCCGAGAGGCCGATCTCGCGCTGCGCCATGGCGAAGCGGGTGACCGAATCCATCAGCACCAGGACGCTCTTGCCGGCATCGCGGAAATACTCGGCGATGGCGAGGGTGAGATAGGCGGCCTGGCGGCGCATCAGCGCCGGCTCGTCGGACGTGGCGACGACGACGACCGAGCGGGCGAGGCCCTCCGGCCCGAGATCGTCCTGGAGGAACTCCTGCACCTCGCGGCCGCGCTCGCCGACCAGGCCGATCACCGACACGTCGGCATCGACGTTGCGGGCCAGCATCGACAGCAGCACCGACTTGCCGACGCCGGAGCCGGCGAAGATGCCCATCCGCTGGCCGCGGCAGCAGGTGATGAACGTGTTGAGGGCGCGCACGCCGAGATCGATCGGACCGCCGACCCGGCGCCGGGCATGGGCGGACGGCGGACTGTTGCGGAAGCGACACGGAGTCGGACCAATCGGGAGCGGGCCCATGCCGTCGACCGGCTCGCCGAGCGCGTTGACGACGCGGCCGAGCCACCCCGCCGACGGACGCACCGCACCGGCCGCCGTCATCACTACGGCCCGGCAGCCGCGCCGCACGCCCTCCAGGGCGGCGAACGGCATCAGCAGGGCGTGGTTGCCCGAAAAGCCCACCACCTCGCAGGGAATCGTGCGTCCGGCGGTCTCGATGCCGACCCGCGCACCGACCGACATGGCGTGCAGCGGGCCCGCCACCTCGACCATCAGGCCGCGGACGCCGACCACCCGGCCGAACACCTCGACACCGTCGATCTCGTCGATCTGGTCAATCAGCGTCCTCACGGCATCCCCCTGCCCGGCCCGTCCCGATCGACATCGTCGGTAACGATCTCTGAACCCTTAACTCTGTGTTTACCCGGACCGTTAATCATTGGATCACCGTCATCGGGGGCTCCGAACCACAGACTCCCCGTGCGACGGAGGGGCGAGTCGACTGAATCGGTTACGGCCAGTTCCTAAAGTGAGATGTGAGCGCGAACGTGTCTAAAAAACCAGCCCGCCACAACATTTTAGGCCGATTCTCCAGAAATTGCCCAGCGCTGTCTTGCGCTGGGGAATCAGACTTTGTTAAGGATTGGCCGTTAACCTTTCGAATCAGTTGGGTCCCGAGGCGTCAGAGTTGGCCGGCACTACGGCGGGCCGCCCTCAATCCGACGCGGCATGGAAGGGGACTGGCATGCGCGTTCTCCTGATCGAAGACGACAGCGCTACGGCGCAATCCATCGAGTTGATGTTGAAGTCCGAGAGCTTCAACGTCTACACGACGGATCTCGGCGAGGAGGGCGTCGACCTCGGCAAGCTCTACGATTACGACATCATCCTGCTCGATCTCAATCTGCCGGACATGTCGGGTTTCGAAGTGCTGCGCGCCCTGCGCGTCTCCAAGGTCAAGACCCCGATTCTGATCCTGTCCGGCCTCGCCGGCATCGAGGACAAGGTCAAAGGTCTCGGCTTCGGCGCCGACGACTACATGACCAAGCCGTTCCACAAGGACGAGCTGGTGGCGCGGATCCACGCGATCGTGCGCCGGTCGAAGGGTCACGCCCAGTCGGTCATCCAGACCGGCGACCTGATCGTCAATCTCGACACCAAGACGGTCGAGGTCGGCGGCCAGCGGGTGCATCTCACCGGCAAGGAGTACCAGATGCTGGAGCTCCTCAGCCTGCGCAAGGGCACCACGCTGACCAAGGAGATGTTCCTCAATCATCTCTACGGCGGCATGGACGAGCCCGAGCTGAAGATCATCGACGTGTTCATCTGCAAGCTGCGCAAGAAGCTGGCGAACGCATCGAGCGGCCGCAACTACATCGAGACGGTGTGGGGCCGCGGATACGTCCTGCGCGAGCCCGCCGACGACGAGGCTCGCATCGCCATCTGATCCGGCTCCGCGCAACCGCGGTTCCGTCCTGCGCGAGCCCGCCGACGACGAGGCCCGCATCGCCATCTGATCCGGATCCGCGCAACCGCGGTTCCGTCCTGCGCGAGCCCGCCGACGACGAGGCTCGCATCGCCATCTGATCCGGATCCGCGCAACCGCGGTTCCGTCCTGCGCGAGCCCGCCGACGACGAGGCCCGCATCGCCATCTGACGCGACGCACGCGCCCGCACCGCGTCGCGAGAGTTTCGGATGTTTCGTGGAGCCGGTGGCTCTCTCCTCCCGAACTCGGACGGTCTTCCGAACCCCGCCGCGCCCCGGCGGGGTTTTTCTTTGTGCCTGGACGGGGCGCGCCGGTGAGCACGCCGCACCTGGGCACGTCCTGTGCAGGCTCGACCCGCGGCCTTCGCCTTCGCTGAAAGCCTGAAGCCTCTCCGCCGTCATGCTTCGCGAAAGCGAGGGCTTTGCGGAATTCGTCATTCCGGGGCGCGGACCGCAGGTCC
>NZ_NPEX01000387.1 GCF_003258865.1 Rhodoplanes roseus
CGCGACCGGCGGCACAGCGCGGCCGCGCGGCGGCCGAGCTCGCGCACCACGCTCTCGCCGTCGGCCGGCAGCACGCGCCGCGGCGGCAGGCCCGGCGGCTCCGCGGCGCCCGAAAGGCCGTAGCGTTGCAGGCCGCCCTGCCGTGCCAGGGCGACGAGAATGTCGCGATCGCGCGGCCCGTCCCGCTCGATATCGAGCCAGGCGAGACCATCCCGCGGGGCGGTCGGCAACGGGACGGACGGGCAGGACGGAAACCAGCGGCCCTCGACGAAGCGGGCCGGGACGGGGGCGACCAGATCGCGAACCTGACGCCGCGTGTCCGGATCGGCGAACAGATGGCCGTCCCACGAGACGATCGCCTCCAGGGACTGGTCCCCGCCGTCCCAGATTTCCAGGGGATCGGACATCAGGCCGAGGGTCGGGACCGGCGTCAGCTTCGGCACCCGGACGCCCTCGGCCAGCACCAGATCCGGACCGAAGGCCTCGATGGCGGCGGTGTCGGCGGCACGAAGCAGGGCCCAGCCGCGCCGCGCACAGGCGATCTCCAGCCGACGGAGCTGCTCCGCCTCGCCGATCGGCGGCGCCGCGAGGGTCGGAGCGTGGACGGCAATCCTCATCGGGGACCTTTCGGACCGAACACTGCAATGTCGAACGGCCCACCAGCCGAAATGGTCTCGGCCGTGCGGCTCACGGCCACAAGGCCGCACGCAGGCCGGCGGCGACGGCCCGGGCGTCGAACCGGACGCGAAGATCGGTGCGCGCCCGGGCGCCGCGTCGTGCCGCCTCGTCGGGCGACTCGACGACGGCGCGCAATGCCGCCGCGGCGGAGGCGACGCTCGGCTCGGCCCAGCTCTGGTCGGGCGTATAGCTGGCGTTCGGCACGGCCGGCCTCACCGGCACCAGCGTCCAGTCGACCAGATAGCCGGTGTCCGGAGTCACGAAGGCCGTGTATCCACCCCAGCCGGTCACGATCACGGCCTTGCCCAGCAAAGCCGCCTCGAACGCGCCGAGCCCCCACCCCTCGCCGCGGCTGAGCGACACGTAGCAGTCGCCGCGGTCGTGCAAGGCGCGCAGCTCGCCGTCGGACAGGTCGTCGGTGACCAGCACGATCGGCGGCGGCCGCCGCCACTGTCGCATCGTCGCACGGCGCACCATGCGGGCCAACTGCGGCCGCACCGGAAGCGCGACCGGATACGGCCGCTTGCGGCGCGGCGGCCTAGTCCGTTCGAGATCATCCGCCGTCGTCTTGACGATCAGGGCGACCGGATCCGAATGGCGGAACGCAGCCGTGAACGCCTCGATCAGCGGCGCGATGCCCTTGCGCTCCAGCCAGGTCGAGATGGTGTAGAAGACCCGCCGCCCAGCCAGATCCGGAAGCCTCGCATCGAGCCTGGCGCGGTCCTCGGCCGAAGCCGGTCCGTCGAACGATGGGCGCACATGCGGCACGACGACGATCGGCACCCGCACGCCGCTGGCCCGAAACACCTCGCGATTCCATTCGGTCGGCACGATGACGCCGTCGAGACGGTTGAGCAGCGCCGGCCAATGGCCGGGCAGGCGGTCCGTCTCCCATACGGTGCAGCCCCAGACCGGGGCGTCGCCGCGCGCCCGCTCGCGCGCCAGCAGGGCCGGATAATACTCCGGGACGAGATGCAGCACGACGCGGTCACACACCCGGTCGAGGTCGCGCAGGCGCTCCAGATCGCGCCAAGCCGAGCCGACGGGCCGTTCGGGCGCCGGGACGGTGAGATAGCCCGGACGGCTGAGAACCGGCTCCCAGGCGACCGAAACGCCGGCCGCATCGAGTGCCCGCACGAGCTCGGTGGCGGCCGTGCCGTAACCGGTCCGGTCGCTCCAGCCCACGTAACGCAAGGTCGTCATCGGAGGCGAAATCCATTACGTCATCAGCAGGAGCGGACGGCTTTATAAGCGAGTAGGATACGTGAGAGAAGCGGTCTCGCTCGGTGGCCGGACGGACTGCGGGCGGCGCTTGTCGGCGTTCGTCCCCGGCGTAGATACGGAGCGCGTGCTTGGTTCCCCATGTCGTCCGGTTCGTCTTCGGGCTGCGCCCGCAAACGGCACCGTTCCACCTGCTGCATTATCTCTGCCTGGCCTCGTGTCTCGAGGTCGTCCGGCCCGAGCGCGTCGTCGTCCACTGCCTGAACCAGCCGTGGGGGCCGCTGTGGGATCTGATCAGGCCGCGCATCGAGGTCGAGCCGATCCGGCCCGAGGACATGGACCAGGGGTTCGCCTACGACGACCCGTTCATGGCCCGGTTCAGCTACGCGCACGTCTGTGACATCCTGCGACTGAAGCTGCTGCTGGCGCATGGCGGCGTCTATGCCGACATGGACACGCTGTTCGTGCGACCGCTGCCGGCGGCACTGTTCGAGGCGCCTTGCGTGATGGGTCACGAGCGGCCGGATCCGGCGAACCCGAAGGCGGCCGATGGCTCCCTGTGCAACGCGTTCATCATGGCGGAGCCCGGGGCGGAGTTCATCCGGCTCTGGCTGGAGCAGATCCGCGCTGCCTTCGACGGAAGCTGGAGCAACCACGCTTGCACGCTGCCCTACCGGCTCAGCCGGTCGCATCCCCAGCTGATCCGGGTCGAGCCGGCGAGGAGCTTCTTCGCGCTGGACTGGACGCCGGACGGGATCGCGGCGTTGTTCGAACGGTCGGTGACGCTGCCACACGACGCGTACAGCCTGCATCTGTGGGCGCATCTGTGGTGGGACCGCGACCGCCGGGACATGTCCCGCTTCAGCCACGAGCAGATCACGCCCGCCTATGTGGCGCATGCCGACACCACCTACGCGCATCTGGCGCGGCGCTTCCTGCCGCCCGGTCGCGTGCCCTCGCCGCTCCGCCACCGGCTGGAGCGCGCCTATTGGAGCATCGCCACGGCCCGCATGGGAGTCTCGAAACGAAGGCGCGAACCGGCGCTCCGGGCGATCCGATGAGTACCTCCCCTTGGGCGCTGCTGATCACGCCGATCGTTCCGGATCCCGAAGGCATCGGGCTCGCCCGGCGGGCGTGGCGCTGGGTGGCGGAGCTGTCGGCGCGGCATCTCGTGCTGAAAGTTCTCGTCGTCGCCGATCCGCCGCGGCCGATGCCCTCGGGCCCGCTGCTGGTCCCGGTCGAGCTGCTCCGTCGCGCCGGACCGCCGCTGCGCACGCGTCACCTCACCGACTGGGTCGATCCGGACCAAGCGATGGCGGACGCGCTGTCGAACCTGTCCGGACCGCCGCCGGACCGCGTCGTGGTGTTCCGCCTCTATCTTCACGACGTCGCCGCGCTGCTGCCGCCGGCTTGGCGGGCGCGCGCCGAGATGGATTGCGACGACTGCGAATCCGTCACGCGCTGGAGCCTGGCCGGCCTCGCGCTGCGTCACGGCCGCGTTCGCCAGGCCCGCGCCCTCGCCCGCGACGCCCTGCACTACGGGCGCGTCGAGCGCGAAGTGCTGCCGTCCTACGCCCTGACCCACGTGGCCGCGGCCGAGGACGTGGCGCGGCTGCGCCGTCACGCCCGCGACGGCAATGTCCGGGTCGCACCCAACCAGATCGCGCTGCGGCCCGACCTGCACATCGGCCCGCCGCCGCTCGACCGCCGTCACCTGCTCTTCGTCGGCAGCCTCACCTATCCGCCCAACGACGACGCGGTGCGCTGGCTCGGCAAATCCATCGCGCCGCGACTGCGGGCCGCGATGCCGGACATCCGCATCACGGTGGCTGGCGCCGCCTCGCCGGCGCTGGCCGCCCGCATGGCGCGAACCGGCATCGACTATCTGGCCGCCCCCGACGATCTCGCCGACGCCTATGCGCAGGCCAGCGCCGTGATCGCGCCGCTGCGCGGCGGCGGCGGAACCAAGTTCAAGATTCTGGAGGCGTGGCTGCACGGGCGCCCCGTGGTGGCGACCCCGCACGCATGCCGCGGGCTGGACGCCGAGCCGGACCGGCACCTCCTGCAGGCCGGCGGGGCGGCGGCGTTCGCCGGGGCCTGCATGCGTCTGCTGCGGGATCAGGAGCTCGCCGCACGACTGGTCCGCGACGGCGGCGATCTGCTGCGCGCGCGCTTCCTGCTGCCGGAGGCGCGGCCGGCGGCGGCCGATCCGGCCCGCTGCCGCCCGGACCTCGTCTCGCGCTGAGGGTCAGGCCGTGGCCGGGGTCGGGGTCGGCCGCACCCGGCTGCGGCGACGCCGAAGCTGGCGCCGGGTCCACAACCACAGGCCGGTTCCCAAAAGGGCGATCAGCACGACCGACGTGATCACGTTGATCAGCGCCGACCAGCCGCCCGCCCAGTTGCCCTCGTGGATCAGGCGCGGCCAGTTGCGGCCGGTCGGCACGAGCCCGTCGCGGCCGACCGCGAAGACGGCGTGCTCGCCGCCCAGGTCGACGCGCGCCAGGAGCGCGCGGCC
>NZ_NPEX01000388.1 GCF_003258865.1 Rhodoplanes roseus
CTCGATCTGCCGTTGGGACTGCCGGTCGTGGCGCCGCTGCCGCGTCCGCGCCCGCCGCTCGACGAGGCCGGCCGGCCGCTGCCCCCGAGCCTGCCGACGAATCCCGAGGCGGAGGCGCGCCATGCGGCCTGCCTGGTGCGGCTCGCCGGCCTAGCCGAGGCCGAGCCGGAGCCGCCGGCGATCGGCAAGCCCGGCTGCGAGACGGGCGAGCTCGTCCGCCTCGTCGCGTTTCGCCTGCCGGACGGGTCGCGGGTCGCCGTGCACGGACCGGGCCTTCAGGCTCCGACCCGCCTCCGCTGCAGCATGGTCGAGGTGCTGGCCCAATGGGTGCGCGAGGACGTCGCGCCGCTCGCCGTCGCGGCCGGGGGGCATCTCACCGGCCTGGTGGTCGACAGCTCCTACGAATGCCGGCCGCGCAACCGCATCATCGGCGCCAAGATGAGCGAGCACGGCACCGGCAACGCGATCGACATCCGCGGCCTGTCGCTGCCCGGCGGCCGCACCGTCGGCCTCACCGATCCGGCGGCCGACAAGCCGCTCCGCACGAAGCTGCAGGCCGCCGCCTGCGCCCGCTTCATGACCGTGCTGGGCCCCGGCTCGGACGGCTACCACGAGACCCACGTGCATCTCGATCTCGCCGAGCGGCGAAACGGCATGCGCCTGTGCAAGTGGGAGGTGCGCGACCCGTCCTGGAAGCCGCCGGCCAAGCCCGGCCCGGCGAAGCCCGCAGCGCCGGCGCCGGAGGCCGAGCCCGACGCGCCCGAGCCCGATGCCGCCGCGGGGCCGGCGGAGGAGTAAGGGCCCGCCCGGGACTGATCGCGTCATCCCGAGCAACCGGGTGTCGGCCCGAGCCGCATGACCACGTCCGACCTCACGGTGAGGTGCGAGCCGAGCGAGCCTCGAACCATGGTGGGCGCGGCCCCAAATCGCCACGGCGGGGGCCGCCCCTGCCCTTCGAGACGCGCCTTCGGCGCTCCTCAGGGTGAGGGCGGACGGACGCTTCGACTCAGGGTGAGGGCGGACGGAGGCGTCGACTCGATTGTTTCTGCGCGAACCCTAAGCGGCACGGATCGGTGCGCGTCGCGGGCCGTCGCCCTTCGAGGCTCGCCTTCGGCGAGCGCCTCGGGGTGACGGAGAATTCGGTGCGAAGGAGAGTTTCAGGGCGGCGGGAGTCGCGGGCGGGCGGAGAGCCGACTCAGTTCACGCCGTGCCGGGTGGTGCAGCCGCGCAGCAGGGTGGCCCAATCCTCGCGGACGCGGTCGAGGTCGGTGGTCGCGAGGGTCAGCGTGTAGTCGCTGGCGACCACCTTGCGGGTGGCGAACAGCTCCGGATTGCGCTCGCGGACGGCGCGCTTGAGCATGCGGACCGCCTCGTCGTCCCACGGACCCTCTTCCTCCAGGCCCAGCTCGGTGCGCTCGTAGACCGGGCCGTCGCCGTGCAGGCCGACGGTGACGCGACGCACCGGGCCCCAGCCCGTCTTGGTCTCCGTCACCGCGAAGGCGAGGCGCGATCGGTCGAGGGCGCCGACCCGGATCACGGCGCTGTTCACCTCGAACACGCAGGCGTTCCAGTCCACCGGCCGCACCAGCATGCGCTCGTCGCCCGACAGGGCGAAGCTCAGCGCCCGCGTATAGGGGTCCGCCGGCGGCGAGGCCGTGAGGCTGGAGAAGAACACGGCGCCGTAGAAGGCGAGCGCGGCATTGACGGCGAGCGAGATCATGGGGGTCGTCCTGGCGTCTGCATGTCCGGCTCGAAGCCGCGACGGCGACGTCCGGACCAGAGTACGTATAAATAGCAATGTTGCAGCGCAGCGATTAGTGTGCGCTGCGGCAAGGCATTCCTCGCCTTCAGGACACAATCGTGTCTTCGGGCCGCGACGGCCGGCAAACCGCAAAACCGCACTACGGCGGGAGGTCAGAAGGCGCGGGTCTGCGACCGGGCGGCGGCCTCGTCCTGGATGTCGATCACCCGCAGGTAATTGCGCAGGCGGTTGCGCTCCAGCGTCGCGAGCAGCGCGTTCTGGTGGAACGGCATCAGCAGGTCGGCGAGCGACGCGCTCCACGGCGCGTCCAGCGCGAACAGGACGCCGAGGCCGAACACGCCGGGAATCTCTGCACAGGCGTATTCGCGGCCCTGCGCCATGGCGGCGGCCAGGAAATCGTCGATCGCGGTGAGGACGCCGTTGCGTGGGCCGCCCTCCCGGGTCGCGATGGCGAACGCACCCATGCCGCGGAAGCCACGCCCCGTCACCACGGTCGGATGGTCGAGCACCACGCCGCCGTCATACGAGAAGGGATGGCGGAACGCCTCCGGGATGCGGTCCGGGGCGTAGTACATGTCGCGCCGGGCGCATGGCCACCCGACATCGTGGATGACGGCGAGCATCGGCTTTCCGTCGCGCCGGCAGCAGGCCTCGATCGCCGAGAGCTCGTGAAAAACCGTGTACCAGTTGTGGTCGCCGTCGATCAGCCAGGCGTCGATGCCACCGAGCGCATCGATCGCGTCGAGGCTCGGCTGTGCGATGTGACGGACATGCGGCGCGCCGGCCACCCAGGCGAGGAAGGTCGGCTTCGGGGCGGGATCGACGCAGACGAGCCGTCCCCCGCGCCGCTCGACGTGATCGCCGAGCCGCTCCGACATGCCACCGTATTCGGCGCCGATCTCGACGATGTCGTGCGCATCGGCGAGCCGGAGCGCCGCGAGAATCATGTCCGAGAACTCCGACATGGAGTGAATGAGGAGGTCGGCCACTGTCACGTCCCGTCCGGGCCATCCCGGCCCGTCCCTTGAACGATGCAGCCGCATGGTCCGGGCGAATTTTTCATCGTCCGGACCGAGGGAGCCTCGCGGCGGAGCCCTACTCCTCCTTGTAGCCGTAGGCCGGGACGTTGCCGGTGGCGCCGTAATACTTGAAGGGCAGGAACTTGCCCGACATGGTGATCTTCACGCGGTCGCCCTTCGGGTCGGGCAGCCGCTCCATCTGCATGTCGAAGTCGATCGCCGACATGATGCCGTCGCCGAACTCCTCCTCGATCAGCGCCTTCCAGGCCGGGCCGTTGACCAGCACCAGCTCGTAGAAGCGGTAGATCAGCGGGTCGGTCGGCGGCATCACGGCGTCGGCGCCGCGCATCGGCACCTCGTTGAGCATCGCGGTCTCGGCCTTGTCGAGGCCGAACAGCTCGCCCGCCTTGGCGGCCTGCGGCTTGGTGAGCTTGTGCTGGCCCAAGAGCGCGCCGACCAGCAGCACCGGCGAGAAGCCGCCGATCTGGTCGCAGATGTACTTCCAGGTCCAGCCCTTCTCGCGCTTGATGTCGAGCAGCTTCTCGGTGAGGTCGGAACGGATCATGACGGGTCTCCTGTGATCGGGTGATCTGAAAAGGTCTCCGGCATGCCCGGCCTCGTGCCGGGCATCCACGCCTTGCAGCCGTCAACCGGCCTGAGACGTGGATGGCCGGGACGAGCCCGGCCATGACGACGTGAGTGAATCACCGCCCACCACGGCCGGCTCCGGCATCCCGGGGCGGACGAGGGGCGGATTGCGGCGGTCGAGCGCCGCCTTGCCGGCGTCGGAATAGCTCTTCGAGCGGGTCACCAGGAAGTCGACGACGTGATTGCGCACCGCGTAGTAGAGCGGATGCTTGTGGACGTCGTTGCGGGCGCGGTCGGCCGGCAGCGGGTTGTCGACGATCTCGGCCAGCACGGCCTGCGGGCCGTTGGTCATCAGCACGATGCGGTCGGCCAGATAGATCGCCTCGTCGACGTCGTGGGTGATCATGAACACGGTCTGGCCGGTCTCCAGGCAGATGCGGCGGACCTCGTCCTGCAGGGTGCCGCGGGTGAGCGCGTCGAGCGCCGAGAACGGCTCGTCCATCAGCAGGATCTTGGGCGCGATCGACAGCGCGCGGGCGATGCCGACGCGTTGCTTCATGCCGCCCGACAGCTCCGCCGGCCGTTTCCGCTCGGCGCCCGAGAGGCCGACCAGCGCGATGAACTTCTGCGCCTGCTCCTCCACCTGCGCGCGCGAGAATCCCCGCCATTTGGACGATACCGCATAGGCGACGTTGCCCATCACGGTGAGCCAGGGCAAGAGCGCGTGGCTCTGGAAGATCACGGCGCGGTCGAGGCTCGGCCCCTCGATCGCCTGGTTGTCGACGATCACGGCGCCGTCGCTCGGCCGGTCGAGCCCGGCCAGCACGTTGAGCACCGTCGTCTTGCCGCAGCCCGAGTGCCCGATGATGCACGTGAAGGTGCCGCGCTCCATCGGCAGCCACAGATCCTCGAACACCGTGGTGGTGCCGCCGCCCGTCGCCGGAAAGCGCTTGGAGATGCCCTCGATGGAGATGAATTTTTGGGTCATGGGCCGGCCGCCTGCTGCCACCCTCCC
>NZ_NPEX01000038.1 GCF_003258865.1 Rhodoplanes roseus
CGCGGCCGGCCGCGCGACCGAGGATTATCAGCGAGCGAGCCGTCGTCCCATGCCCGTCTTCACGCCGCACCAGAACCAGGCGCTCTCCGCCGTCGCGCGCTGGTTGGACGACCGGCCGGGCTCGCGCGGCACCCCGGCGGTGTTCCGCCTGTTCGGCTTCGCCGGCACCGGCAAGACGACGCTCGCCCGCCATCTCGCCGAAGGAGTCGAAGGCGAGGTGAAGTTCGCCGCCTTCACGGGCAAGGCCGCCCAGGTGATGCGCTCCAAGGGCTGCCGCAACGCCTCGACCATCCACAGCCTGATCTACCGGCCGCAGGACACCGAGACCGAGCAGCCGAGCTTCACGCTGTGGGACGACGCGCCCGCCTCCAAGGCGAAGCTGATCATCATCGACGAGTGCTCGATGGTCGACGCCGAGCTCGGCCGCGACCTGATGTCGTTCGGCGTGCCGATCCTGGTCCTCGGCGATCCGGCGCAGCTTCCGCCGATCCAGGGCGGCGGCTTCTTCACCGAGCACGAGCCGGACGCGATGCTGACCGAGGTGCACCGGCAGGCCCAGGACGACCCGATCGTGCGGCTCTCCATGCAGGTGCGCGAGGGCGGCCGGCTGGCACCCGGCGATTACGGCATCAGCCAAGTGGTGCGCCGTGGCGACCTCGATCCGGCCCGCGTGCTCGACGCCGACCAGGTGCTGGTCGGCCGCAACGCCACGCGGCGCGCCTACAATGCGCGGCTGCGCGAGCGGCGCGGCTTCACCGAGCCGCTGCCGCTCGCCGGCGACAAGCTCGTCTGCCTGCGCAACAACCGCAAGAAGGGCCTGTTCAACGGCGGGCTGTGGACCGTGAAGGAGCGCGCCGTCGGCCGCTCCAAGAAGCTCGTCACCATGCGGATCGAGCCGGACGAGGAGGTCTCGACCCGCCACAAGCCGCTCAAGGTGACGGTGCGGCCGGAATGCTTCCTGGGCAGCATCGAGGAGATCGACTGGGCGCAGCGCAAGATCTACGACGAGTTCGACTTCGGCTACGTGCTCACCGTCCACAAGGCCCAGGGCTCGCAGTGGGACGACGTGGTGCTGTTCGACGAGAGCTTCGCGTTCCAGGAGACGCGCGAGCGGTGGCTCTACACCGGCATCACGCGCGCGGCGAAGCGCCTCACCGTGGTGGTGTGAGGCCGGCCGGGAACCGGTGACGACGGTGCGGCATTGGGGTGTGGGCGCCCCGAAGGCGGCCCGCTCCGGGAGGATCGTTCCATGCGCCGTTCCACCACACGATCGCGCGGTCTGCTGCTCGCCGTGCCGCTGCTGATCGGCGGCATCGCCACCGCGCTCGCCCAGTCGACCACACCGCCGGGCGGGACCGAGAAGCCCGACACGCCGGCCAACCAGCCGAAGACCGGGCCGTCGTCCGGCACGGCGCCGGGCAACGAGGGCTCGACCGGCTGGACCGGCGGCACCGGGGGCTCGTTCACGGGCACCTCCAACCACGCCCCCGCACCGGGCTCTCCGAACGCGCAGCCCGAGACCGTGGAGGGTGTGAACCCGCAGCCGTCCGGAAGCGCCACGACGCCGACGCGCTGAGGCGCGCCGACGCGCTCACGCGGCGCGGTCGGGATGCAAGGCTCGGGCGACGCGATCGGCTTCGGCGAAGGCGGCCTCGATCCGGGCCGCCAGCTCGGCCGCGCGGGCCGGTGTGATCGCGTCCGCCTCCCGCTCCAGCGTCAGCGCGACCTCGGCGAGCCGGCGAAAGCCGAGCGCACCGGCCGCGCCTTTCAGCGTGTGCGCCTCGATGCCGAGCGTCTTGCGGTCGGCGCCGGCGGCGAGCAGCCGCAGGACACCGAGCCGCCGACGCGAATCCTCCAGGAAGCAGGCGAGCGTCTCGGCGAAGCCGTCGTCGCCGATCTCCTCGCGCAACAGCGCGGCGACGGCCGCGTCGTGCACTGGCACCGCCACCGGGTCCGGCCCACGAGGCTCGGCCTCGTCCTCGACCCCGGCACCGCCATAAGCGACGGCCTGCACGGCCTGGGCGAGCGCCTCGATCAGCACGGCCTTGCGCACCGGCTTGGCGATGAAGCCGGTCATCCCGGCATCCCGGCAGGCCTGCACGTCGTCTGGAAACGCGTTCGCGGTCAGCGCGACGATCGGCATCGTGGCCGAACGTCCGCCGCGCGCCCGGATGCGCCGCGTCGCCTCCAGCCCGTCCATTCCGGGCATGCGCACGTCCATGAGAATCACGTCGAACGACGCCTCGGCGACCGCCGCGAGCGCCTGCAGCCCGTCCTCGGCGATCCGGATGACGATGTCGAACGACTTCAGCATGCGGGTGACGACGAGCTGATTGGTGCCGTTGTCCTCGACCAGCAGCAGGCGTAGCGATCGCCCGAGCCGGCCGAGCGCGGCCGTGAAGGCGGCGTGCGACACCGGCCCGCCGACGCCACGGCGCCGCGGCGCATCGGTGAGCGGCAGCGGCAGCCGCACCGCGAAGGTCGAGCCGGCGCCGAGCGTCGAGCGCACCGCGATGTCGCCGCCCATCTGCTCGACCAGCCGCTTGCAGATGGCGAGCCCGAGCCCGGTGCCACCGAAGCGCCGGTTGATCGAGCTGTCGGCCTGGACGTAGTCGGAGAACAGGGTGCCGATGCGCTCGGGCGCGATGCCGATCCCGTTGTCGCGCACCGACCATTCGAGAGTCGCATCGTCCTCCCGGAGGGCCGGGCAGCCGAGCGCGACCTGCACCTCGCCGCCACAGGGCGTGAACTTCACGGCGTTTCCGGCAAGGTTGAGGAGCACCTGGCGGATGCGGCCCGGATCGCCGAGCATCAGCGGCGGCACCTCGCCGGCGACCGAGAGGAACAGCGCCACGCCCTTCGCCCGCGCCTGCGGCCCGAGCACCCCGACCACGTCGTCGGCGAGCTCGCGCGGCGAGAAGGCGACCGACTCGAACTGCACGCGGCCGGCTTCGAGCTTGGAGAGATCCAGGATGTCGTTGAGGATCGCCAGCAGGCTCTCGCCCGATTGGTTGATGGCCTCGAGCGTCTTGCGCTGGTCGGCGTCGAGCGAGGTCTCCAGCAGCGTCGCGGCGAGCCCCAGCAAGCCGTTGAGCGGCGTGCGGATCTCGTGGCTCATGACGGCGAAGAAGGCGGACTTGGTCTTGCTGGCCTGCTCGGCGGCGCGCTCCTGCTCGCGCGCCCGCACCGATTCCGCCTCGGCGGCGGCGCGCTCGCGCTGAGCCCGGACCAGCTCGGTGATGTCTTCGTGCGTGCCGACCCATCCGCCCGAGGGGCGCAACCGCCGGCTGACGCCCATCACCCGGCCATTGCCGAGCGTCTCGACCCACGACATGCTGGCGTCGGGGATCACGTCGAGGCGGCTGTCGGGATCCACGATGATGCCGCGCTCGCGCAGCGCGCGGGCGAAATCCGCGAAGGCCATCCCGGGCTCGATCACCAGCCCGGTGCTGCCGTAAATCTCGACGAACCGCTGATTGCAGACGGTCAGCCGCCCCTCGGCGTCGCACATCGAGAGGCCCTGGCTCATGCTCTCCAGCGCGTCCCTGAACATCCGGTTCTGATCGCTCAGCTCCGACCGGCTCGCCTCCAGCTCGCGTTGCGCCCGCCGCAGGCGACGGATGATCGCGGTCATGAACAGGATCACGACGGCGCCGATCAGCGCGCCGGAGACGCTGTTGATCCACAGCGCCGGGACGACGTTGCTCAACAGGCGGTGCGAGGTGGAGAGCTGGCCGCTCACCCGGTCGTCGAGGGCATCGTCGAGCCGACCCAGAACCCGTCGCGCCGTGACGATGCCGTCGTGAAGCCGCATCAGGTGGAAGGCGCGCTCGTCGTCGCCGACGCCGCGTGTCGCCCAGCCGGTGACGTGATCGAGACTCTCCAGCACGTCGCCGCTGGCGTTCCACAACGCGATATGGTCGGCGGCCGGAACGAGCGAGGCGGTCGCCGAGATCAGGCGGTCGAGCTGGGAGTCGAGCTGCGACAGACGCCTGATCCGGGCCGCCGCCTCGCCGAGCAGCTCCTGACGTTCCGGCTCGTCCAGGCCGGCCGCCGTGCCGGCGACGAGATCGAGGGCCCGGATGAAGGTGTCGTCGAGATCGCGCACGAGCTGATGGCGCTTGATGTCGCGGTCGGCCGCGCTGACCAGCGAGCTGCCGGCGGAGATCTCGTGGGCGTGGAACGCGGCCGGGCCGACGATGGCGGCGAGCATCAGGAAGATCGCCACCCCGAAGGGCGCGATCTCCCGCAGGCTCGCCCGTGCCGTCTCGGCCGGCCCGGAGGGAGGAGCGCGCGTCATCGCCGGTTCGCCTTCACGACGTCGCCCGACACCGGATCGAAGTAGATCTCGACCCGCCGCCCGTCCTTGTCGCGCCCGTAGATCTCGTAGCATCCTCCCGGGGTCGTCTGGAGCACGCCGATGCGGTAGCCTTGCTGCTCGATCCGTCGGCGCATCGCCTCCTGCGGCAGCCAGGCGTCGGCCGGCGCCGTCGTGCAGGCGGGCCCCGCGGCGGCCGGCCCGGTGGTGGCGAGAAACAGGATGACGAAGCGAAGGGGATGGATCATCGTCGGCCGCGCGGGAGGAAATCCGTTCGAATTGAACGAATTCTATCCGTCGCCGATTAAGCGACCTTTACCCCGGTCCCGACTCCACTTCGATTCACTTCGGACCGCGATCGAAGACTTGGAAAGGATTACTCGATGAGCCTAGCCCGGTGCATGCCGGTCCGCTCCGGACAGGTCTCGGCGGCCCTGCTGGCCGCCGTGGCGGCAGCGGTGATCTTGTGGCCGGTCGTCGCGGGCGCCGCCGACATCGCCCCGGAGCGGCGCGCCTGGCGGGGCGGCGCGGTCGCCGGCCCGATCATCGGCGGCACCGTGGCGAACAACGGCTACTACGCCTACGGCCCCTATGCGGCGCCGGGCGTGCCGCCGGCCTGGGCCGCCGCGCCGTGGAGCGGCCTCTACGGACCGGCCGTGCCGGTCGCGCCCGGGTGCTACACGCAGCGCCAGCGGGTGTGGACCGAGTACGGCTGGCGATGGCGGACGGCGCCGATCTGCTATTAACGATTATTCATCCGCCTCAACGCCTTAGCGCAAGAGCGAGAGCGCATCGCCCTACTAACGACAAATTGGAGCGCTGTTGTGAGGTTCTGCCGTCAGCCGCACGGGGCTGATCGTCGGCACGCCGACCCCCGACCTGTCGACCCAGGCCGCCCGGCGCATTCATCGGAGCCTCACGAGGGGACCATGACCAAGACCCTGACTGCTCTCGCGGCGGCGGCGCTCGCCGCCACACTGGTGCTGCCGGCCAGCGACGCCAACGCCCAGTACTACTATCGCCGCGGCCCCAGCGGCGGCGCCGTCGCAGCCGGCGTGCTCGGCGGCCTGGCGGCCGGCGCCATCATCGGCGGCGCGATCGCGAGCTCGCGCCCGGCCTATGGCGAACCCGTCTACGGGCCGCCCCCGCCGCCGCCCCCCTATGCGGGCTACGCGCCGGTGGCCGGCTGGGCGCCCTACCCGGCCTATGCGGCCGCTGTCCCGGTCGGCTGCCCCGGCGGCTACTGGGCGCGCCGGCCGATCTACGGCCCCTATGGCGAGTTCGTCGGCTACTCGCGGCCGCGCTACTTCTGCCCCTGACGCGGAAACGCCGTCACCGCACACCCGACGGCCGGCCTCGCGCCGGCCGTTTGCTGTTGCGCGGAGCGGCGCGTCACCGCCCGGCGCGGGCTCGCATGTGGTCGAGGACGGAGGCGTCGGGCCAGCAGTCGAGCGGGAGGCCGTTGGCCTTCTCGTAGGCGCCGAGCGCGAGGCGCGTGCGCATCCCCGCCTTGCCGTCGATCTTGTCGCGATAGAGGCCGAGCGCCTCCAGGCGCTTCTGCATCTCCTCGAGGTCGGCGGTGCGGAGCTGCACCACCGGGTCCCAGCCGCGCTCGAACGACCCGCCGCCGGCGATGCGGTCCGACACGTTGCCGACGAACAGCACGTACAGATCGGAGAAGTTGTAGTCCTTGATCACGTAGTAGTTCTTCATGATCAGGAACGACGGCCCGTGGGTGCCGGCCGGCTGCAGCAGCGAGGCCGGCTCGTTCAGGTCGGCGGCGGCGGGGCGCCGGCCCCCGGCCGGGACGTAGCCGGCGGCGAGCCAGTCGCGCAGCGGCTTGAGATTGTCGGGATCGGCGATCGTGCAGTCGAAGCCGCGCGCCGGCAGCTTCACCTCGTAGGCCCAATGCTTGCCCGGCTGCCACCCCTTGGCGTGGAGCTGCTGCGCCGCCGAGGCGAGCGCATCCGGCACCGAGCGGAAGATGTCGCGCTTGCCGTCGCCGTCGAAGTCGACGCCGTGCTTGTAGACCTCGGAGGGCAGGAACTGGGTGAGGCCGACGGCCCCGCCCCACGACGCCCGCATGTCGGCGCGCGGAATGCCGTCCTGCAGCATCTTCATGGCGTAGAGGAGCTCGGTGCGGAACATGTCCTTGCGGCGGCCGTAATAGGCCTGGGTCGCCAGCACCCGCATGGCGTCGTGCGGCAGCTTGTAGGAGCCGAACGCCGTCTCCCGGCCCCAGATCGCCAGCACGACGGAGGCGGGCACGCCGAAGCGTTCCTCGATGCCCTGCAGGGTGGCGCGGTGCTGCTCGTAGAGCTTGCGGCCCGTCGCCGCGAGATTGGCGAGGTTCTTCTCGCGCAGATACTCGGCCGGCGTCTGGACGAACTCGGCCTGGCCGCGCGGCGGCGCCTGGGCGCGGCCCGGGATCACCAGATCGGGCAGCGACAGGTCGGGCTCCAGGCCGCGGATCGCCTGGTCGAAGGTCGCCCGCAACACGCCGAGCTTTTGCGCATCCGGCCACAGCCCCTGCAGCCATTGCTGGAAGGCCGCATCGGGGGCGGCGGCGAGCGGCGCCGGCGCGAGGGCCAGCATCACCAGGGTGGCGAGCGCCACGACGGCACGCCGGCCGGCGGACAGGAGGATCATCCGGGCATCTCCACGAACGTTCCGTGAAACAAGACGAATCGGAAACAGAGAGAGGCCGGTAAACAAGGTTTTAATGCGGAGAAGAATTGTGGGGGAGCTTAACGCCGCGGGATTTTTGCGGCCGGGCGAGGCATCGGTCGGTCCGTCCGCTCGGCGCGACGAAAAAAGGGCCGGCCGCGGCGCCCGCGACCGGCCCCTGGATCGACGATCCCGCGTCAGGTGAGCGGCTCGCCGCGGCGCTCCTTGATCATCGTGACGGTGACGACGATGTCGATCGCCCAGATCACCACCAGCAGCGACAGGGCCGCCGGCAGCGAGTACCTGGTCGCCAGCCAGCCGATCACCAGCGGGCCGAAGCCGCCGACGCCGCGGCCGAAGTTGAACAGGATGTTCTGCGCCGTGGCGCGTGCCTGCGTCGGGTAGCTCTCCGAGATCAGCGCGCCGTAGCCACCGATCATCCCGCTCAGCGTGATGCCCGAGGCGAAGCCGGCGAACAGCAGCGCGGTCGGATCGGTGACCTGCGGATAGATGAAGGCCATCGCCATGGCGCAGACCTGGAACAGGATGAACATCGGCTTGCGGCCGAAGCGATCGGCGAGATGGCCGAACACGAACATGCCGAAGGCGCCGCCGCCGACCGTCACGGCCGTCCACAGCGCCGTGCGGGTGAGCGAGAACCCGAGCTGCGTCGACAGATAGGACGGCAACCAGATCATCGTGCCGTAATAGCCGAAGTTCTGGACCGAGGTCATGATCGCGATGCCGATGGTCGAGCGGGTCGCGTCGCGGTCGGCGAACAGATAACGGTAGGGCGAGCCGGAGGGCTTCTGCTGCGCCTGCACGAAGATCTCCGGCTCGTGCAGCACGCGACGGAGCACGAAGGCGACGAGCGCCGGCAGCAGGCCGAGCAGGAACATGCCGCGCCAGCCGATCACCGGCAGCAGCAGCGGCGTCGACAGCGCCGCCGACAGCACGCCGGCCTGCCAGCCGAGCGCCACGTAGGACGAGGCGCGGGCCCGCTTGTGAGCCGGCCACGCCTCGGCGACCAGCGCCATGCCGATGCCGAACTCGCCGCCCAGCCCGATGCCGGCGACGGTGCGATAGACGAGCAGATCCCAGTAGCCCTGCGCCACCGCGCACAGGCCGGTGAACACCGCGAACAGCAGGATCGTCCACGACAGCACGCGGATGCGCCCGAAGCGGTCGCTGAGCGCGCCGACGATCAGCCCGCCGGCGACGGCGCCGATCAGCGTCCAGGTCACCAGCGAGCCGGCCTCCGATCCGGTGAGATGCAGCCCGGCGATGACGGCCGGCAGCATGAAGCTCAGGATCATCAGGTCGAAGCCGTCCATCGCGTAGCCGACCGTCGAGGCCACCAGCGCCTTGCGGGCGTACTGGTCGACCTCGCCCGGCTGGGCCGCTGCCGGCGCTGCTGCTGCCTGATCCACCATCGCGAAGTCCCCCTCCTGGTCCTGTCCCGTGACCCGCGGTCGTCGTGCACGAAACAGTGTGCCGCAATGCGAAACATTCAACCGCCGCCTGTCGCCCGTCGAAGCGACACGCGTGCCGCATCCGGGCGCCGATTGACAGCGCTCGAAGTCCGCCACTAAGCATGTCATACAGAGTGCCGCCAGCCCCGGATGCGGTTATCGGCCATCGGCGCGGCGCCCACGCCGCCGACGTGAACGGCCCTCTCCGCAACCGCTGCTCGCATCGCCGCGATGCGCCCGACGCGCGCCCGCGGACGGCCGTTCGACCGGCGGCCTGCGTGAAAGGAAGCGAGATGAAGTCCCTGCCCCGTGTCGGCTCGAAGCGCGTGATCGACATGCACGTGCATATCGGCCCGGAGTTTCTGCGCCGGAAATACAGTGCCGCGGCGCTCGCCGAGGAGGCGCGCCGCGAGGGCTTCGGCGTGGTGATGAAGAACCACTTCCAGCCGACCACTGGGCAGGTCAGCCAGTTGCGCCGCGACGACGACGAGGTGGCGCTGGTCGGCTCGGTGGCGCTCAACTTCGGCTGCGGCGGCGTCGACGATCACGGCGTCCGCTCCGCCCTGTCGGGCTGGAAGCGCGACGTCACGGCCGCCGATCCGGACAAGGACCGCTTCGTCGTATGGATGCCGACGGTGTGCTGCGAGGCGCATCTGCGCTGCTACGACCGGCGCGACCTCTCGACCGCCTGGGGCATCAAGCCCGAGCACACCCGCTTCTATGCCGAAGGCACCGGCTACTCGCTCCAGGCCGAGGACGCCGGCAAGATGGCCGCGGTCGAGCGCGCCGTGAAGGTGGTGGCCGACAACGACCTGGTGCTGGCGACCGGGCACCTCGACCGCAACGAGACCGAGATCGTGGTCAAGGCTGCGCGAAACGCCGGCGTCCGCCGCATCATCCTCACCCACCCGCTGTTCCAGTCGACCGAGCTCGACCCGGCCACGATGGCCCGGATGTGGAACGAGTACGGCGCCTACAGCGAGCTCGCCTTCGTCAACCTGGCGATGGATCACCTCACCTACGAGCAGTATCTCGGCGTCATCGAGGCGGTCGGTCCGCAGGGCGTGATCCTCTCCTCCGACGTCGGCCAGATCTTCTCGCCGCCGGTCGGCGAGGCGCTGCGCGAGTTCTTCGGCGAGCTGATGGCGCGCGGCGTCAAGGAGGACGACATCACGCAGATGTCGGTCCTCAACACCAATCACCTGCTGTTCGGCGATTTCGCCTGATCAATCCGGAGCACCGGCCGACCCGAGGCGGCGCGCAGAAGAACAAGCCGGAACGACAGACGAATCGGAAACGAACAGGGGGCGATTAACAAAGCCTTTCGATACGCCACCGTCTGCGCTGCAGGGGTTTCGCGCCATCGACACCGATGTTCCCGCTCCGGTCCGGAACGACGAATCGGAAACGGAGGGAGGCCGGTAAACAACCCTTTAACGCCGAGACGAAAGCCGACACCTCGCGTGGGCGGGCGCGCCGGCGCATCCGGGTCTTCGCGACGAGGCTCGCGTCGAGTACCGCTCGATCCCCGGCTCCGCGAAGCAGTGCGCCGACGTGGTGAATGGGTTCGGCTGCGAAGTCCGGAACCGAGCGAGCCCGTGCGTCCTCGCCGAACGCCGCGTCTCGTCAATGCAACCGGATCGGGCGAAAGAACAATGCGCGAAACAAGACGAATCGGAAACGGAGAGTGGACGGTAAACAAAACCTTTCGATCGACTACGCCATACACGGTGGGGACAACTGCCGTTCGACTCCAATGTTCTCTGTCCGGCCCGCAAATACGAATCGGAAACGGAGCGTGGCCGGTTAATTTACTCCTAACGTCCTGCAATCGCGCAATTGCTCGTGAAAAGCGCAGACCCGATCGAACCGTCATCAATTTTTCGCACACAAAGCGAAAAAGCTCCGCAATGCGGGTAATGTATTAAGGGCTGTCATCGATGATTTCGCGGAACAGGCGAGTTCGAGCCATGCGTGCAGAACGAACGGCGCTGGTGTGCGGCGCCGGAGGATTCATCGGCGGCCATCTGGCGCGCCGGCTCACCCGCGACGGCATCGCCGTGCGCGGCATCGACATCAAGCCGCCGGCGTTCGGTCCGCTCGACATCGACCGTTTCGTGATCGCGGATTTGCGCGATCCGGCGGCCTGTCGTGAGGTGATCGACCAGCCGTTCGACGAAGTCTATCAGCTCGCCGCCGACATGGGCGGCGCCGGCTACGTCTTCACCGGCGACAACGACGCCGCGATCATGCGCAACTCGGCGCTGATCAACATCAACGTGATCGAGGCGTGCCGCCGTGCCGGCTGCGAGAGCGTCTTCTTCTCGTCCTCGGCCTGCGTCTATCCGCGGCACCGCCAGACCGACACGGACACGGCCGACTGCGTCGAAGCCTCCGCCTATCCGGCCGATCCGGACAGCGAGTACGGCTGGGAGAAGCTGTTCGGCGAGCGGCTCTATCTCGCGCACAACCGCAACGACGGCATGCGCAACCGCGTGGCCCGGTTCCACAACGTCTTCGGTCCGCTCGGATCCTGGGCCGACGGGCGCGAGAAGGCTCCGGCCGCGATCTGCCGCAAGGTCGCGCTGGCGCGCGACGGCGGCCAGATCGAGGTGTGGGGCGACGGCCAGCAGCTCCGCTCGTTCCTCTACATCGACGACTGCATCGACGGAATCCTCCGCCTGATGCGGTCGCCCGATTTCGAGGGCCCGGTCAATATCGGCTCGGACGCGCCCGTCACCATCAACCGGCTGGTCGACATGGTCTGCGAGATCGCCGGCAAGCGGCTCACCCGCCGCCACGTGCCCGGCCCGATGGGCGTGCGGGCCCGCAATTCCGACAACACGCTCTTGCAAGACAAGCTCGGCTGGACGCCGTCGGTGCCGCTGCGCGACGGGCTGGCTGCGACCTATCGCTGGATCGAGGCGCAGGTCGCAGAGGCGACGGTCGGCGCGGCCTGACGGCGGCCGCGCCCATGGTCCGGCTCGTTCCGCGTGCCGTCGGCCGCCTGCTCCGCCGGGGCCGGGACAGGACGACCGAAGCCGTCACGCCCGGCGGCCCCTGCTGCTTCGTGCCGCGCGACGCCGGCCTGTTCTCCAACGTCAACTTCATCGCCGGCGAGATCGTCGGCGGTCGCGAGGTCTTCCCGCTGTTCACGCGCGACGCCGTGCAGCCCGGCACGGTGCTGCGCCAGTTCCCCTATTTCGATCCCGGCGGGGCGAACGCCTGGTTCGCCTTCTTCGCGCCTCTGGCCTATCGCGAGGGCGACGACCGCCACGCCGACATGGCGTTCCTGAAGGCGCTCCCACGCACCACCTGCGAGGCGGCCGATCCGGTGTTCCGGATTCCGGCGGCGACCCGGGCCCTTTATGGCCGACCCGACTTCGCCACCTGGCGCCGCGCCGCCCATGCCCGGCTGGCGCCGCTGTTGCGGCCGGCCCCCGCCGTCGCGGCGGCCGTGGCGGCGGCGCTCGCCACCATGCCGGGTCCAAGGATCGGCGTGCATGTGCGCCACCCCTCGCACGGCGTCGAGCAGGGGCTGGTGCTGTTCGCCGACTATTTCGCTGGGGTCGACCGGCTGCTCGACGAGACGCCGGACGCGAGCCTCTTCCTCGCCACCGACACCGAGCTCGCGCTCGCGGCATTCCGGCTGCGCTACGGCGATCGCGTGCGGTGGCAGCCCGATGTGGTGCGCACCTCCATCGACGACCTGCTGGTCTGGGCCGACGCGGCGACGCGCGGAAAGGTCGACGCGATGGGCTTCGTCGACGGCGTCGGTCACCAGACCCACTACCGGCTCGCCGCCGCGGGGGGAGCGGAGGGCCTGCGGGCCGGAACCGAGGCGGCGATCGACGTGTTCACGCTCGCCGGCTGCGACAGCTTCGTCTGCACGCTGTCGAACTTCACCCTCGCCTGCGCCTGGCTGGCGCCCGACCAGCAGCAGATCCTGGTGGCGCGCCGCATGATATAGTTCCGGCCGGAGGGACGCTCATGCGCCATGTCCGCTGGTCCTGTTCTTCGGCTGTGCTGATCGCCGCGATCGTGGCCGCGCCAGGTCACGTGCGCGCCGCCGATGCCGAGACGACGGCGCGCCTCGACGCGCTGGTCGCCGCCTATCCGGAGGCCCTCGCCCGCCACGACGGCCGCACCCTGTTCTGGCGCGACGGCACCGCGATGGCGGTGTCGGACGGGCGCCCGGACAAGCCGTTCAAGGAGCTTTTGGCCAACGCCTCGATCCTCGATCAGCTCCGCCTGCCCTACCGCACGGGTCGCCTCGACGCACCGCCCGGCCGCGACGACGATCCGGGCCGCTTCCGCAACGAGGCCTTCTTCAAGACGATGTACGGCGATTGCACCAAGAGCGAGGTGCAGGCCCGCATGGTCGGCATCACCTGGCTGCCGAAGAGCTGGGGCAAGCGCGTGTTCGTCACGCGGGTGAACGGCGTCGCCGAGAAGCTGAAGGCCGTGTCGGACGAGATCGAAACGCTCCCGGCCGAGATCCGCAAGGCCGCCTACCCGATCGCCGGCGTGCTGGCCTGCCGCCCGGTCGCCGACACGGGCCGTATGAGCATGCACGGCTACGGCGCCGCCATCGACCTCAATCTCGACGTCTCCGACTACTGGATGTGGCAGCGCAAGACCGACCCGATCCCCTACAAGAACCGCATGCCGCAGGAGATCGTCGACGTGTTCGAGCGCCACGGCTTCGTCTGGGGCGGCAAGTGGTATCACTACGACACCATGCATTTCGAGTACCGCCCCGAGCTGGTGCGCGCCGGGACGAAGTGAGGCCGCCTCCCCGACGCTGCGTTACGGCGCGAAGCTCTTCGCCGCCTTTCGGGCCAGCGACAGGAACTGGCGCACCGTGGCCGAGGGGTCGCCGCGGCGGGCGACCAACAACAGCGGCGCGGTCGGGGTCGGGCGGCCTTTCAGCCGGCGATAGACGACGCCGTCCATCTGCATGCGGGCGAGCGACTGCGGCACCAGCGACAGGCCGAGTCCGGCGGCCACGAGGTTCAGGGTGGAGACGATGCGCGGCACCTCCTGGCCGACCGCCGGGCTGAAGCCCGCCGCCCGGCACGCGCCGATGATGGCGTCGTAGAGGCCGGGGCCGCTGCGCCGCCGGTAGAGGATGAAGGTCTCGCCGGCCAGAGCCTTCAGCGACAACGACGCGCCGGCGGCGCCCCCGGCCAGCCCATGGGCACGCGGCAGTGCCACCACCATGGGCTCGGCGAGCAGCGGATGCACGACCAGCCCGTCGGCCTCGACGGGCGTGCGCACCACGGCGACATCGACGGTCTCGCGCTGGACGCCGTCGACCAGCTCCAGCGTGCCGCCCTCCTCCAGGGTCGCGGCGACGCCCGGGAACGTCTCGCGAAACGTCCGGATCAGCCGCGGCACCAGCGGATGGAACGGCGCCGAGCTGGTGAATCCGATGCAGATCTGGCCCTGCTCGCCGCGGGCGGTGCGACGCGCGCCCGCCACGGCATGCTCGGCCTGCGCCAGAACGGCGCGCGCATCGGCCAGGAAGCTGCGCCCTGCCGCGGTGAGCTCGACGCCGCGCGGGCGGCGGCGCAGGAGCTGGACGCCGAGCTCGCGCTCCAGCGCCTTCATCTGCTGGCTGAGCGGCGGCTGCTGCAGCCCGAGCCGTTCGGCCGCGCGGGTGATGTGGCTCTCCTCGGCGACGGCGACGAAGTAGCGAAGGTGACGGAGTTCCATTTGCCATATCCAAAACATATGGATTTCGACTGAAGCATAGTATGGATCGACTGACGGCACGAGCCTAGGGATCCGGCGACCTCACCAGGAGACGCCGCCATGTCCGCGAGCCCGACGAACACGATCGATCCGACCCGAGAGTCCGTTGCCGCCCTCTATGCCGCGATGGCGCGTCGCCTGGCGGTGGTGCGGGGCCGGCTGCGCCGGCCGCTGACGCTGGCCGAGAAGGTGCTGTACGGGCACCTCGACGCGCCGGAGACACAGGAGCTCGACCCGGGCCGCGCCTATCTGGCGCTGCGGCCGGACCGCGTCGTGTTCCAGGACGTGCTCGGCCAGAGCGGCATGCTGCAGTTCATGCAGACCGGGCTCGACCGCGTCGCGGTGCCGACCACGATCCACTGCGACCACCTGATCCAGGCCCGCACCGGCGCGGCCGACGACCTCGCCGCCTCGCTCGCCGAGAACGGCGAGGTCTACGGCTTTCTGCGCAGCGCCGCGGCCCGCTACGGCTGCGGCTTCTGGGAGCCGGGCGCCGGCATCATCCACCAGGTGGTGCTGGAGACCTACGCGTTTCCGGGCCAGCTCCTGATCGGCACCGACTCGCACACGCCGAACGGCGGCGGGCTCGGCACCTGCGCGGTCGGGGTCGGCGGCGCCGACGCCGTCGAGGTGATCGCCGGCCTGCCGTGGGAGCTGCTGCATCCGCGCCGCATCGCCGTTCATCTCACCGGCACGCTGAACGGCTGGGCCGCACCGAAGGACGTCATCCTGTATGTCGCCGGCGCCCTCTCGGTGTCGGGCGGCACCAACGCCATCATCGAGTATATCGGGCCGGGTGCCCGCACCATCAGCGCCACCGGCAAGACGACCATCGCCAACATGGGCGCCGAGCTCGGCGCCACCACGTCGATGTTCCCGTACGACGACTGGATGGCGCGCTTTCTCGCGGCGACCGGTCGCGGCGATCTGGTGCCCGTGATCGAGCAGAACCGCGACCTGCTGGTGCCCGATCCGGAGGTCGAGGCCGACCCCGAGACATTCTACGACCGCGTGGTGCGACTCGACTTGTCGGCGCTGGAGCCGCACGTCTCCGGTCCGCATACGCCGGACCTCGCGCGGCCGATCTCGGCGCTCGCGGCCGCGGTCGCGGACAACCGCGACTCCCTGGTCGATCATCTCTCGGCGGCGCTGATCGGGAGCTGCACCAACTCGTCCTACGAGGACATGAGCCGGGCCGCCGACATCGCCGCGCAGGCGCGCGCCCACGGCGTGCGCGCCGCGGTGCCGCTGATGGTGACGCCGGGCTCCGACACGGTACGGGCCACCATCTCGCGCGACGGCCAGCTCGAGACGCTCCAGGAGATCGGCGCGGTCGCGCTGGCGAACGCCTGCGGCCCCTGCATCGGCCAGTGGCGCCGCGCCGACCCGGCCGCCGAGACGCCGAACGTCATCGCCACCTCGTACAACCGCAATTTTCCCCGCCGCAACGACGGCCGCGCCACCACCATGAACATCATCGCCAGCCCCGAGATCGTCACGGCCTTCGCGTTGGCCGGAAAGCTGTCGTTCAATCCGCTCACCGACACGCTCGAGGGCGAGGACGGCACGCCGTTCCGTCTGGCACCGCCGCAGCCGGCGCCGGACGTGCCGTCGCAGGGCTTCCTGAGCGGCACTCGACGATGCGTGATGCCGCCGGCCGACGGGCGCGAGGTCGTGGTCGCCATCGATCCGGCGAGCGGGCGGCTGCAGCGGCTCGACCCCTGGCCGGCCTGGGACGGCGCGGATTTTTCCGACATGCCGGTGCTGCTGAAGGCCAGGGGCAAGACCACCACGGACCACATCTCGCCGGCCGGCCCGTGGCTGAACCTGCGCGGCCATCTCGACCGCTTCAGCGACAACATGTTCATGGGCGCCGTGAACGCCTTCACGGGCGAGACCGGGCGCGGTCGTAACGTGCTGACGGGGGAGACGGACGCGGTCTCGGCGATCGCCCGCGCCTACAAGGCGCAGGGGCTGCGCTGGGTGGTGATCGGCGACGCGAACTACGGCGAGGGCTCGAGCCGGGAGCACGCCGCGCTGTCGCCGCGGCTCCTCGGCGGCGTCGCCGTGATCGCGCGCAGCTTCGCCCGCATCCACGAGACCAACCTGAAGAAGCAGGGCCTGCTGGCGCTGACCTTCGAGACGCCGGAGGATTACGAGCGGATCGGGGCGGACGATCGCATCAGCTTGGCCGGCCTCCGCGATCTCGCCCCCGGCCGCGCCGTGACCTGTGTGGTCCGGCACGGCGACGGCACGCAGGAGACGATGGCGCTGCGTCACACCTACGGGGCGGCGCAGCTCGATTGGTTCCGGGCCGGCTCCGCGCTCAACACGATGTCGCGCCGGCGGGCGGCGGGCTGACGCCGACCACGCCGGTTTCGCGCAACGCCGCGATCTCCTCGGGGCTCTTGCCGAGGAGGTCGGCCAGGACCTCGGCGGTGTGCTCGCCCAGGAGCGGCGGGGCGCGGTCGTAGCGGGGCGGCGTGCCGGCCAGGCGCAGCGGCGACGCGATGGTGGCGACCGTGCCGCCGTCGCCGCGCGGAAGATCGACGCGCAGGCCGCGGTGCTGCACCTGCGGATCGGCAAACACCTGGGCGTAGTCGTTGATCGGCCCGCACGGCACGCCGCGCGCCTCGAGACCCTCGATCCAGTCGGCGGTGTTCCGCGTCTTCAGCGTCGCGGCGATTTCGGCCGTCAGGGCGTCGCGGCCGAGAATGCGGCCCGTGGTGGTCTTGTAACGCTCGTCGGCGGCGAGGTCGGCGCGGCCCAAGACCTCGCAGCAGCGCTGCCACTGAGTGTCGTTGCCGACCGCGATCACCACATGGCCGTCGGCCGTGGCGAACACCTCGTAGGGCACCAGGCTCGCATGGGCGTTGCCGTAGCGATGCGGCACCTTGCCCGACGCGAAATAGCCCGTGATCTGGTTGCCGCCGAGCGCCACGATGCAGTCGAGCAGCGCCATGTCGATGTACTGGCCGCGGCCCGTGACGCTGCGGTGGTTGAGCGCCGCCAGGATGGCGATCGACGCGTACATGCCGGTCAGCACGTCGGCGATGGCGATGCCGACCTTCTGGGGGCCGCCGCCCGGCTTGTCGTCGCGCTCGCCCGTGATGCTCATCAGCCCGCCCTGGCCCTGGAACACGAAGTCGTAGCCGGGCTTGTGGGCGGACGGGCCGTCCTGGCCGTAGCCCGTGATGGAGCAATAGACGAGCCCCGGATTGTTCGGCGCCAGGCTCGCATAGTCGAGCCCGTAGCGGGCGAGATCGCCGACCTTGAAGTTCTCGATCAGCACGTCGCTCGACGCGGCGAGCTCGCGCACCAGCGCCTGCCCCTCCGGCCGGGCGATGTCGATGGCGATCGAGCGCTTGCCGCGATTGGCGGCGGCGTAATAGGTCGAGTCGCGCGTCGGGTCGCCGTCCGGCCCGGCGACCCAGGGCGGGCCCCAGGCGCGGGTGTCGTCGCCGGCGCCCGGACGTTCCACCTTGAGCACGTCGGCACCCAGATCCGCGAGGTTCTGGGTGCACCACGGGCCGGCGAGCACCCGCGAGAGATCGAGCACGCGGATGTGAGACAGCGCTTTCGTCATGAGCCTGGAGGATCCGAAACAGTGAGGCGCGGGCCGGAGACGCCGCGACGGGTCATTGGGTGGCGCGGATGTCGGCCTTGGTGACGACGCCGTTCCATTTGTCCATCTCGGCCGAGACGAACGTGGCGAAATCGGGTTGCGACAGGGTGCCGGGCTCGGCGCCGAGCTCCTTCAACTTGGCCTGCGCCGCCGGCGAGTGCAACACCTCGCGCACATCGGCCGAGATCTTGGCGAGCACCGCCTCCGGCATCTTGGCCGGGCCGTAGAGGCCGAACCAGGCGGTGGCGTCGAAGCCCTTCACGCCGGCCTCGTCGAGCGTCGGGATGTCGGGCGCCGCGGCGGCGCGGGTGAGGCTGGTCACCCCGAGCGCCCGCAGGCTGCCGGCCTGGATGTGGCTGATCACGCCGGGCAGCGAGTCGAACATCATCGGGATGTGACCGCCCAAAAGATCGTTGAGCGCCGGCGCAGCGCCTTTGTACGGCACATGCGTGATCTTGATGCCGGTCTGGAAGGCGAACAGCTCGCCCGACAGGTGATTGGCGCCGCCCGTCCCGGCCGAGCCGAAATTGAGCTTGCCGGGCTCGCGCTTGGCCAGCTCGATCAGATCCTGCACCGTCTTCACCGGCAGCGAGGGATGCACCACCAGCACGTTGGGCACCGACGCGACCAGCGCGATCGGCGTGAAGTCGGCGCGGGAGTCGTAGCGGAGCTGCTTGAACAGCGAAGGATTGATCACGTGATGCGTCGCCGTGACCATCAGCGTGGTGCCGTCCGGCGGCGACTTCACCAGTTGCTCGGACCCGACCGTCCCGCTGGCGCCGCCGCGGTTGTCGACCATCACGGGCTGGTTCCACTTGGCCGAGAGCTGGTCGGCGAGAATGCGGGCCAGGATGTCCGTGGTGCCGCCGGCCGGGAACGGCACGATGATCTTCACCGCCTGCGTCGGCCAGTTCTGCGCCGACGAGGTCTGCGCGAAGGCGGTCGGCGTCACGGCCAGCAGGGCCGCCGCGAGCGCGGCGACGATCAGGCGCCTCATGGTGTTTCTCCCAAGACTTTGTTGGTTGTGACCGCCGGCCCTTCGGACCGGCGGCAGGCGTCTCAGCGCGCGGGCGGGAACTCGGCCATCGCCTCCCCTTGCGCGATCGTGGTGCCGTGCTGGTTCTTGATCTCGACCGCGATCACGGCCCAGCGGCTCCCGGCGGTCTCCTTCTTGGCCGTGATCGTGCCGGTCGGCACGATGGTGTCGCCCGGCTTCACCGGCGCCTTCCAGCGCGTCTCCAGCCGGCGATGCACGCCGCCCATCGGATACAGCCAGTCGGTGAGCATCTTGGTCAGGATACCGAAGTTCGTCATCCCGTGCATGATGATGCCGCCGAAGCTGGTCTTGCCGAAGTTGCCCTTCATGTACGCGTCGTCCCAGTGCAGCGGATTGTAGTCGAGGGACGCGTCGCAGAACTCCCGGATGGTCTCGCGGGTGGGGGCGAACGGCGTGCCCGCGATGGTGTCGCCGATCGCGAGGCTCTCGAAGCTGGTCGTGGCGGAGGTCGGGGTCATGGTCTGGGTCATGGGCGCCCTCACATCGGCCGGATCGTCCAGCCGCGGCCGGAGCAGATCACGTCGTCGTTCTGGTTGAAGAACACGTTGTCGTGGATGACGAACAGGCGGTCCTTGCGGATGAACTTGTCGAGGGCGCGGGCGTCCATCCGGATGGTGTCGCCGGGCCGCGCCGGCAGGTTGTAGCTCCACGACTGGCCGGCATTGACCGTGCCGGGGCTGCGCATCCAGTCGTCCATCGGCGTGCAGGCGAACATCAGCAGGATGTGGATCGACGGCGGCGCGATCAGGCCGCCATAGGGCGAAGCCGCGGCGTAGTCCTCGTCCATGTAGAGCGGGTGGAGGTCGCCGACCGAGCGGCAATAGGCCTGGATCGCCTCGCGGGTCAGCACATAGGGCACGGTCTTGCGCGGCGCGCCCGGGACGATGTCGTCCCACATCTTCCGGTTCTTCTCGTCCGCCCAGAAATCGACCGCCACCTTCGGGGCTGCCGTCCGGTCGACGGTCCGTTCGCTCGCGTGACCCATGCTCCGCCTTTCGCTCCTCGCTCCATGGCTCGTCCCGGCGGTCGGGACTTGCGGCGAGGCTTCGCCTCCGCTACAACGACCGCCAGGCGAACTTTATTGATCGCTAAGCGAACCTTGCGATGGCGTGGGGCTCGCTGTCAAGGCGTGCGCGTGCACGCCGGCAGCCGCAGGGCCTCGCGAATGGCGACGACCGAGAGCGAATCCTTCGTCCGGGCGCTGGCGCGCGGGCTCAAGGTCATCGAGGTTCTGGGACAGAGCGCGCCGCGCCGGACCGTGGCCGAGATCGCCGAGGCGGCCGACCTGCCGCGCAGCGTGGTCAAGCGCTTCGCCCTCACGCTGACCGAGCTCGGCTACACGGGCCACGACGGCAAGCGCTTCTGGCTCACGCCGAAGGTGATGACGCTCGGCCTGTCCTATCTGTACGCGCTGCCGTTCTGGCGGCAGGCGCAGCTCGCGCTGGAGGAGCTGTCGGCCGAAATCGGCCAGAGCTGCGCCATGTCGGTGCTGGACGGGCACGAGATCGTCTATGTGGTGCGGGTGCCGACCTATCGGATCCTGCGTGCCTCCCCGACGCTCGGTAGCCGGCTGCCGGCCCATGCGGTGTCGATGGGGCGGGTGCTGCTCGCCGCCGAGCCGCCGGCGGCGCTCGACGCCTACCTGGCGTCGGCGGCGCTCAAGCGCCTCACCCACGCGACCATCACGGATCCGGACTTGCTGCGGGCGGCGATCGGGCGCGTCGGCGAGAGCGGCACGGCCTGGGTCGATGCCGAGCTCGACGAATCGATCTGCGGCCTCGCCGTGCCGGTGCGCGACGCCGACGGCAGCGTTGTGGCGGCCGCCAATGTGAGTCTCCCGACCGGCCAGTTCTCGGAAGCACACGCCCGCGAGGCGTTCCTGGCGCCGCTGCGCCAGACCGCGGCCCGCATCCGCGCGTCAATGTGACGGCGCGCGCGGCCGCAACGCGAGCGTGCGGCTTGCGCTGTCCGGCGCCAGCCCTCTATGTGGACGAAGGCGCTCGCGGGCGCCCGCGCGAGGCCTCTCGTTCGCTCCACGCCTGCGCGAGCCGACCGCTTCCGGACTCCAGGACCAGGCCGTTGCCGAGCTCCCCCGAACCGCCGCCGCCGCCCGCCTCCCCTCCCCCTTCCGCATCGCCGGCTCCGACCGCCTTCATGGTCGTGTTTCCGTCGATCATGCTGCCGATGTTCCTGGCCGTGGTCGACCAGACCATCGTGGCGACGGCGCTGCCGGCGATCGCCGCCTCGACCGGGCAGATCGAGCGCGCGCCCTGGGTGGTCGTCGCCTATCTGATCGCCGCGACGGTCGCGGCCCCGCTCTACGGCCGGCTCGGCGACGCCTTCGGCCGCCGCAAGCTGATGCTGGTCGCCCTCGGCCTGTTCATCGTGACGTCGCTCCTGTGCGCCGTGTCGCCGACCATCGAGACGCTGGCGCTGGCGCGCGTGCTGCAGGGGCTCGGCGGCGGCGGTCTGATGACGCTGTCGCAGGCGCTGGTCGGCGAGGCGGTGCCGCCGCGCGAGCGCGCCCGCTACCAGGGCTGGCTCGCCGCCGTCGCCGTCACGGCCAACTCCTTCGGCCCGGTGGCGGGCGGCTTCCTCACCGAGCATTTCGGCTGGCAGTCGATCTTCCTGGTCAATCTGCCGATCAGCGTGGTGGCGATCGTGCTGGCGCTGCGCCTGCCGGTGCGCAAGACCGAGCCGGTGGAGTGGCGCTCCGATCCGCTCGGCCTGATGCTGTTCGCCGTGTTCGTCACGACGACGCTGCTGTCGCTGGAGCAGGTCCAGCGCGCCAATGTCGCGGCGCTGCCGTTCGCCGCCGCGCTGTTCGCGGCCGCCATGCTCAGCCTCGTGCTGCTGATCGCGCAGGAGCGGCGGACGCCCTCGCCGCTCATTCCGCTCGGCCTGCTGAAGCAGCCGGCGATCTGGCGCAGCGACGCCATGGCGGCCTGCCACGGCGCCGCGCTGGTGTCGCTGATCACCTTCCTGCCGGTGTTTCTCGGCGTGGTGCGCGGCGCCTCGCCGTCGACCATGGGCCTGGTGCTGGTGCCGCTGACCATCGGCATCGGCACCGGCTCGCTGATCACCGGCCGCATGGTGGCGCGCACCGGCTACACCACGGTGTTTCCCTCGGTCGGGCTGGCGCTCGCCGCCGTCAACCTGGTCGGCCTGGCGATCTTCGCGGCCGACATGTCGATCCCGGCGCTCGGCGGCATGATGCTGTGGAACGGCTTCTGCATGGGCACCGTGATGGGCGTCGTGCAGGTGACGGTGCAGAGCGCGGCGGGGCCGCGGCGGCTCGGCGAGGCGGCGGCCTCGGTGCAGTTCTCGCGCTCGATCGGCGCCGGCCTCGGCACCGCCATGGTGGCGACCGTGCTGTTCGGCTATCTCGCGGTGCGCAGTCCCGAGGCCATGGAGGTGTTCTCGGCCATCGTCCAGCACGGCCGTGACGCCGCCGTCATCCCGGCGGCGCGGCTCGCCGCCGTGCAGGGCGACATCCGCGACGCCTTCCGGGTGGTGTTCCTGGCCATCGCCGCCTTCACGCTCGGCGGCCTCGCGCTCGCCCTCACCAACCCGCTTCGCCGCATCTGAGCGGGGGAACTTTCCTTTCGGCCAGCGGGTTGACCGGGATCGCTTGCGAGACGGAGATCGGCGTGGCGTTGACGACCCCTGACGGCGTGCCGGGCGATCGCTCGGGCCCGGCCGCGTCGGGCGGCTTCCCGCCGGACGGCGGCGAGTGCGGCATGCTGATGCGCGCGATCGACTGGTCGCGCACGCCGCTCGGGCCGATCGACGCATGGCCGGCCGTGCTGCGCCATGCCGTCGACCTGATCCTGCCGTCGCGCGCCCAGATCGTGATGTTCTGGGGACCCGACTTCCTCGCCCTCTACAACGACGCCTACGCTCCGACCATCGGCAACAAGCATCCACGGGCGCTCGGCCGGCCGGCGCGGGAGAACTGGGCCGAGCTGTGGGACGATCTCGAGCCGCTGCTGCAGCGCGCCCGGGCCGGCGAGACGGTGTTCGCCGAGGACCGTCCGTTCGCCATCGAGCGCCGCGGCTTCCTGGAGACCGTCTGGTTCGACATCTCCTACTCGCCGGCACGCGGCGACGACGGCACCGTGCACGGCGTCGTCTGCGTCGTCTCCGAGACCACCGAGCGGGTCCTCGCCGAGCGCGCCCTGCGGGCCGCCAACGAGCGGGTCGAGCTGGCGCTGGACGCGGGCGCCGCTGTCGGCACCTGGGACTGGGACATCACGGCCGACCGGGTCTTCGCCGACGCACGCTTCGCCCGGCTCTACGGCATCGATCCGATCCGGGCCGAGGCGGGTGCGCCCATCTCGGCCTTCGTGGCGGCGATCCATCCCGAGGACCGCGCCCACGTGGCCGCCGACATCGCGCGGGCACTGCGCGCCGGCGAGCGGCTCGCGACGGAATACCGCATCTGCGCGCCGGGCGCGCCGATCCGCCATGTGCTGGCGCGCGGCTACACGGTGGCGGGCCCCGACGGACGGCCCGCCCGCCTGCCCGGCGTGCTGGTCGACGTCACCGAGCAGCGCGTCGCCGAGCAGGCGCTGCGCGACCTCAACGAGACGCTGGAGCGCCAGGTCGCCGAGCGCACGCGCGAGCGCGACCGCGCCTGGACCAATGCCCAGGATCTGTTGCTGGTCGCCGATGCCGACGGCACCATCCGGGCCGTCAATCCGGCCTGGCGGACGGTGCTGGATCACGAGCCGGAGGACGTGGTCGGAACGCATCTCCTCGATCTCGTCCATCCCGACGATCGCCACCTGGCGGAAGAGCTGCTGTCGCAGGGCTCGCCCGACGGGCTCTCCTGGGAATGGCGCTGCCGCCACCGCGACGGGTCCTATCGCTGGATCGGCTGGCGCGCCTCGGCGGAGGCCGGCCTCGTCTACGCCACTGGGCGCGACATCACCCGCCGCCGCGAGCATGCGCAGGCCCTGGAGCGCTCGGAGGCGCGGCTCCGCTCGGTGTTCGAGACGAGCTACCAGTATCAGGGCCTGCTGTCGCCGGACGGCACCCTGCTCGACGCCAATCCGGCGTCGCTGGCCGGTATCATGGCGCGCCGCGAGGACGTGATCGGGCGGCCCTACTGGGAGACGCCGTGGTTCACCGGCACGCCGGGCCTGCCCGAGCAGATCGCCGCGGCGGTTCCGCGCGTCGCGGCGGGCGAGAGCTTCCGCCGCGAGATCGTCGTCGACCTGCCGACCGGCCGGCGCGCCTTCGACTTCTCGCTGCGGCCCGTGCAGGACGCCGCCGGGCGGGTGATCGCCATCATGCCCGAGGCCATGGAGGTGACCGAGCGGCGCGCCGCCGAGGAGCAGCTCCGCCAGGCCCAGAAGATGGAGGCGGTCGGCCAGCTCACCGGCGGCATCGCGCACGACTTCAACAATCTGCTCACCGGCATCATCGGCAGCATCGACATTCTGCGCCGCCGCATCGCGGCCGGCCGCACCGACGATCTCGACCGCTTCTTCGACGCCGCCGCCACCTCGGCGCACCGGGCCGCCGGCCTGACCCACCGGCTGCTCGCCTTCTCGCGCCGCCAGTCGCTCGACCTGCGGCCGATCGCCATCGACGGGCTGATCGGCTCGATGGAGGATCTGCTCCACCGGACGCTGGGCGAGCGGATCGCGCTGCGGGTGGAGCGCCGGGACGCCGTCTGGCCGGCCGAGGGCGACGCCAACCAGACCGAGAACGCGCTGTTGAACTTCGCCATCAACGCCCGCGACGCCATGCCGGACGGCGGCACGCTGACGATCACGGCGACCAACGAGACGCTCGCCCCGGAGCATCCCTTCTGCGCCGACGGCGTCGCGCCCGGCGACTACGTCGCGCTGCGCGTGACCGACACCGGCACCGGCATGGACACGGACGTGCTGGAACGCGCCTTCGATCCGTTCTTCACCACCAAGCCGATCGGCCAAGGGACCGGCCTCGGCCTGTCGATGGCCTATGGCTACGCCAAGCAGGCGGGCGGCCATCTGCACGTCGCCAGCCGGCCGGGCGTCGGCACCACGGTGTCGCTGCTGCTGCCGCGCGCCGCCCGGCCGGTCGAGGCGACCGCACCGGCCGCCGACGGCCCGGTCGACTCCGCGGGCGAGACCGTGCTGGTGGTGGAGGACGATCCGGGCGTCCGCCTGACCGTCGTCGAGGTCTTGCGCGAGCTCGGCTACGAGGCCCTGGAGGCGATCGACGCCCGCACCGCCTTGCCGATCCTGCATTCCGACTGCCGCATCGACCTCCTGGTCAGCGACGTCGGCCTGCCCGGCCTCGACGGCCGGCAGATCGCCGAGCTGGCGCGCCAGCGCCGCCCCGGCCTGAAGGTGCTGTTCATCACCGGCTACGCCGAGAACGCGACGGTGCGTCGCGACTTCCTCGGCCCCGACATGGAGCTGATCACCAAGCCCTTCGCCGTGCCGGATCTGGCCGGCCGCATCCGGGCCCTGATCGAGCGCGCCCCGACCGGCGCCACCGGCTGAGGCGCTGCGCCGCCGCGGCGGTGGAGCGTCGTCAGTGCGGCGCGTGATCGGGCGGCTGGCTCAGCCGGTCCACATACGCGATGCCGATCGCCGACAGGATGAAGACGCAGTGGATGATGGTCTGCCACATCACGCCCGAGGCGGTCAGCGTGCCGCGGCCGGAATCGAGCGCCCCCGCCTCGATGAAGGTGCGCAGCAGATGGATCGACGAGATGCCGATGATCGCCATCGCCAGCTTGATCTTGAGCACGCTGGCATTGACGTGGCTGAGCCACTCCGGCTGGTCCGGGTGGTTTTCGAGGCCGAGCCGCGACACGAAGGTCTCGTAGCCGCCGACGATCACCATGATCAGCAGGTTGGAGATCATCACCACGTCGATCAGGCCGAGCACCACCAGCATGATCTGCAGCTCGCTGAAGTCGAAGGCGTGCGAGACGAGATGCCAGAGCTCCTTGAGGAACAGGATGACGTAGACGCCCTGGGCGACGATCAGGCCCATGTAGAGCGGCAGCTGCAGCCAGCGCGAGCTGAAGATCAGCGTCGGCAGCGGCCGCAGCGCACGCGGAAGGGCCTCGGGCGAGGACGGGATCACGGGCTCGGTCATCGAAGGTGGTCTCGCTGGTCGGATCGGGTCGGTTCGCCCGTCGGGTCGCCGGTCGGGTTCTCGGGCATACGGTTCGCAGGTCGGGCGGGATCACCCGCCCGGAGCAGCGACGCTGCACAGCACCATTCGACATCGGCCTGTGAATCAGCGTCGCGGCGCACTGCCGTGAAGCAGCAGTGTACGATGGCGGGGGCGTGACGGCCGGGTGGACGTTTCGCCGCAGGTCCGCCATTACCGGCGGCCGCCCGGGCTGGGATTCGGCCGGCCAGCCGGGGGGCGACGGAGCCTTCGGCCCTCACCCGGGTCCCGCCGTGCGGGCCGGAATCGCTGGGGGCAGTGGCCCATCCGCCCCGGACCTGTCGAGCGTTCGCGGCCGGGATCCCCGCTTTGCGAGGATTCGTGGGATCCTTTCCACTTTTCACGGTCCGAACCTCCGGCCTAGCATGGCGGGCGTCCCCTCCGACCCCGCGGAGCCCCCGATGCCGGACCCGAAACCCTTCCCCCTCGACGCCTGGTACGCGGCCGCCTGGTCGCACGAGATCGGCCGCGACCTCGCGGCCCGCACCGTCTGCGGCAAGGACATCGTGCTGTATCGCCGGACCGACGGCCGCGTCGCCGCCCTGGAGGACGCCTGCTGGCACCGGCTGCTGCCGCTGTCGCTCGGCCGCCTGGAGGGCGATCAGGTGGTGTGCGGCTATCACGGCCTCGTCTTCAACGGCGACGGCCGCTGCACCTTCATGCCGGCTCAGAAGACCATCAATCCGTCCGCCTGCGTGCACGCCTATCCGGTGGCCGAACGGCATCGGCTGGTCTGGCTGTGGCCCGGCGACCCGGCCCTCGCCGACCCCGCGACGATCCCCGACTTCCACTGGAACGACGGAACCGAATGGGTCGGCGAAGGCGGCACCTTCTACGGCCTGAGATGCGACTGGCGACTGGTCGTCGACAACCTGATGGATCTGACTCACGAGACCTATGTCCACGCCGGCAGCATCGGCCACGACGCCATTCTCGAGAGCCCGTTCGAGGTGACGCACACCGACCGCACCGCGACCGTGACGCGCTGGATGATCGACATCGAGCCGCCGCCGTTCTGGGCCGGGCTGCTGGGCAAGCCCGGCCGTGTCGATCGCTGGCAGATCATCCACTTCCAGGCGCCCGGCGTGATCGCCGGCGACGTCGGCGTGGCTCCGACCGGCACCGGCGCGCCGCAAGGCGACCGCTCGCAGGGCGTCAACGGCTGCTTCCTGGCCGCCCTCACGCCGGAGACCGAGACGAGCTGCCATTATCACTGGAATTTCGTCCGCAACTTCCGCCGCGACGACGACGCACTGACCCGGGCCATTCAGAAGGGTCACGTCAACGAGGGCAAGGGCGTCTACGACCAGGACCACGTGGTGCTGGAGGCGCAGCAGCGCGCGATCGACCGCAATCCGCGCATGCCGTTCTACAATCTCAACATCGACGCCGGCGCCCTGTGGGCCCGCCGGATGATCGACCGCATGCTGGAGGCCGAGCGCGGCGGCCGGCACGTGCCGAGCCAGGCCGCGGAGTAGCCCTCGGCGTTCCGAACGTGACCTTGCTCTCCGCTCGTCCCCGCGAAGGCGGGGACCAGGGCGACACGGCAGAGCAGCCCTGGACCCCCGCCTGCGCGGGGGTGAGCGAGTGGGGGAGCGCATCGCATCGTCGGCCGACCACGACCGACGCGATTTCAGCCGATCGTTCACGCGATTTCGAGGTTCCACATGCTCCAGATCATCGATCGGCAGACCGGCGTCCTGCGCGCCGCCAGAGATCTCACGCCCGACATCCGGCTGTTCGAGATCGAGCCGGCGGCGGGCTTCGTGCCGCCGCCGCCCGGCAGCCATCTCGACGTTTCGGTCAGGATCGGCGAGCGGCCCGACACGCGCTCTTACTCGATCGTCGGCGCGTGCGGCGACCGCGTCTACCGGATCGCCGTGAAGCGCCTGCCGCATAGCCGCGGCGGCTCGGCCTACATGTGGTCGCTGGCGGCCGGCGCGCGGGTGTCGTTCACAGGGCCGCACGACACTTTCCCGCTCGGCACCGGCCGGCCGGAGTATCTGCTTGTCGCCGGCGGCATCGGCATCACGCCGATCTTCACCATGGCGATGGCGCTGGCCCGCACGGGTGCCCGGATGCGGCTCGTCTATGCGGCGCGCCGCACCTGCGACTTCGCCTTCGCGGACGAGCTGCGCGAGGCGCTGGGCGAGCGGCTGAGCCTCGTCACCAGCGAGACGGGCGGGCGGGTCGACCTCGCGGCCGAGATCGCGACCCTCGCGCCAGGCGGCGAGCTCTATGTCTGCGGGCCGATCGGAATGCTGGAGGCGGCGAAGCGGGCCTGGCAGGCGAACGGCCGCCCGCCCGAGAACTTGCGGTTCGAGACGTTCGGCAGCAGCGGCCGCTTCCCGACCGTGCCGTTCACCGTGAAGGTGCCGCGGCTCGGCCTGGAGATCGCGGTTCCGGAGAACCGCAGCCTGCTCGAGTCGCTGGAGGAGGCCGGCGTCGCCATGATCTCGGACTGCCGCAAGGGCGAGTGCGGCCTGTGCGCGCTGCCGATCCTTCAGGTCGAGGGCACCGTCGACCATCGCGACGTGTTCTTCAGCGACGTCGAGAAGGCATCCGACGCCAAGCTGTGCACCTGCGTGTCGCGCGTCGCCGGCGGCTCGATCACGATCGACACGGCCGACCGGACGGGGTGAGCAAGAGCGTCCGCGGTCAGCCGCGACGCTCGATCTCCCCGACGCGACGCTCGAGGTCGGTGAGACGGTCGTCGACCGTCTTCGCCGCCATCCGGCCCAGCACGGTCTCACCGGCCATCACCTTGCGAAGCTCCCCCATCTCGTCGAGGAGGTTCTCGAACCCGTCGTTCATCTTGGCTTCGAGCCGGCCGAAGTTCGTCTCGAGGCGCGCCTGACCCTCGCGCAACTCCTGAAGCAGTCGGATCGTGTGGTTCTCGATATCGGCCATGAGCGGACCTCTTTGCAGAGAAATGAACATAACATGAACGAACTCAGAAAGCGAGTCTCACGCGAAGCCGAAGAAATTCGCTATCTTTGGGACGGTCACCGATCCTGCGCAGAGTTACAGATGTCGAAATCGCCGCCATCGGAAGCCACAACAGCCGATCGTGCCAGACGGCTCTCGAGCAATTGGCTACGGGTCGTAGAACTCCAATGCCGCCGTATCGGAACCTCCGATCCAATAGATGGCGCGTTCCTGCTCCGACGGTTTTACGATTATCAGCTTCTCGTGGTTGCGTTGTTTCGCTTCCGAAGAGCGATCGCGCTTGCTCGCAAGTGCCACAACTCACCGAAAAGGTAACGTCTGCTCTGACTCAGTTCGATAATGCACTTCCAGGCTTGAAGACACTGCGTGACGTCGCTGAGCATTTCGACGACTACGCCCTAGACAAAGGGCGAGCCGAGAACATCCGACGACAGGCTCTCGAAGTTGCCGTCGTCGGAGCAGGACGCATTCAATGGCTCGACGGCAATCTCCACACCGATCAGGCTCTCACAGCGGCACGCGCCGCTTACGAGAGCCTGAAGAGCGCCATCAGTTCCGTTACCTGGAGAACTTCTTGTACTTGAGCCGGTGCGGGATGACCGAGTCGGTGCCGAGACGGCGCATCTTGTCCTTCTCGTAGTCCTGGAAGTTGCCCTCGAACCACTCGACGTGGCTGTCGCCCTCGAAGGCGAGGATGTGGGTGGCGATGCGGTCGAGGAACCAGCGATCGTGGCTGATGATCACGGCGCAGCCGGCGAAGTCCTCCAGGGCCTCCTCCAGCGCCCGCAGCGTGTCGACGTCGAGATCGTTGGTCGGCTCGTCGAGCAGCAGCACGTTGGCGCCCGACTTCAGCATTTTTGCGAGATGCACGCGGTTGCGCTCGCCGCCCGACAGGTTGCCGACCTTCTTCTGCTGGTCGGAGCCCTTGAAGTTGAAGGCGCCGCAATAGGCGCGGCTGTTCACCTCGCGCTTGCCCAGCATCAGGATGTCGAGGCCGTCGGAGAGTTCCTCCCACACGGTCTTCTTGGCGTCGAGACTGTCGCGCGACTGGTCGACATAGCCGAGCTGGACCGACTCGCCGACCTCGATCGTGCCCTTGTCGGGCTTCTCCTGGCCGGTGATCATGCGGAACAGCGTCGTCTTGCCGGCGCCGTTCGGGCCGATCACTCCGACGATGCCGCCGGGCGGCAGCTTGAAGGTCAGATCCTCGATCAGGATCTTGTCGCCGAACGCCTTGGTGAGGCCTTCGAAGTCGATGACGTTCTGGCCCAGCCGCTCGGCCACCGGGATGACGATCTGGGCCGTGGTCGGCGCCTTCTCGTTGGCCTTGGCGAGCAGCTCCTCGTAGCGCTGGTAGCGCGCCTTGGACTTGGCCTGGCGCGCCTTGGGCGAGGCCGAGATCCAGTCCTGCTCGCGCGACAGCGCCTTCTGGCGGCTCTCCTCCTCGCGGCCCTCCTGCTCGAGCCGCTTCTGCTTCTGCTTCAGCCAGGACGAGTAGTTGCCCTCGTAGGGGATGCCGCGGCCGCGATCGAGCTCGAGGATCCAGCCCGTCACGTTGTCGAGGAAGTAGCGGTCGTGGGTGACGATCAGGATGGCGCCCGGATAGCTGCGCAGATGGCCTTCCAGCCAGTTCACCGTCTCGGCGTCGAGATGGTTGGTCGGCTCGTCGAGCAGCAGCAGCTCGGGCTGCTCCAGCAGCAGCCGGCACAGGGCGACGCGGCGGCGCTCGCCGCCCGAGAGCTTGTCCACGGCCCAGTCGTCGGGCGGGCAGCCGAGCGCGTCCATGGCCTGCTCGACCTGCGAGTCGAGGTCCCACAGGTTCTGGTGGTCGATGGTGTCCTGGAGCGCCGACGCCTCCTCCGCGGTCTCGTCGGAGTAGTTCATCATCAGCTCGTTGTAGCGGTCGATGATCGCCTTCTTGGCGGCGACGCCGAGCATGACGTTCTCGCGGACCGTGAGGTCCTGTTCGAGCTGCGGCTCCTGCGGCAGGTAGCCGACCCGGGCGCCCTCGGCGACCCAGCCCTCGCCCGTGTACTCCTTGTCGATGCCGGCCATGATGCGCAGCAGCGTCGACTTGCCGGCGCCGTTGACGCCGAGCACGCCGATCTTGGCGTCCGGGTAGAAGGACAGGTGGACGTTGTCGAGCACCTTGCGGTTGCCCGGATAGGTCTTGGTCAGACCCTGCATGTGGTAGATGAACTGCCGGGCCATCGCCGCCTCGTCCTCGCCGTCGGTTGTCGGGATCGGGGGCTGATGTAGCGACCGCCACCCGAAAGGGCAAGCGCGCGTCCCCAAAGGGCTTCCGGCCCTCCCTCCCCGGCTCGCGTGATCCGGATCACGAACGGCGCCCCTCCCGCCGTGCTCCAATCGGCATGTCGCGATCGGGAGCCGCCGTGTCCGCCCGGTAACGGGCAAGTCGCCTCGGCGGAGGCCCGGAACGATCCCGACCCGGGTGTCGCGAACCTGCAACGCCCGACTGTAACGCATCGGTAACGGTGCGCGACAAAGTTGCGACCCCGGCCGGAAGTGAACGCAATTTTAACGATTATGAACGACAAAAGGCCCTAGAGCGGTCCCAAGCGGGTCTCAGACGGGTCCCAAGTCTCGGCCACAGAAGTCCCGGCCACAGAACGTCGGACCAGACCGCGAAAAAGAGGAGCGTGTCATGAACGTCTCCAGTGCCCCCACTCTCCCGCTCGGCAGGACCCTGCTGGCCGCGTGCCGCTCGATGCTGATCGACCTGTTCCGCCCCTATCATCCGGAGCGCCACTACATGCGCGGCCCGGGCCCGAAATGGCGGCAGAAGAACATGGTCAATCACCTGGTGCTGCGCCCCGATCGCCTCGGCCCGCGCCCGCGGCTCGCGCGCGTCCGCATCCGCATCTGACCGGCCTGCCCGCACCCTGATCCGGCAGCGCCGTCCGGCGCGCCGCCGGCCCGACCTTCCCTGCAAAATCCCTTGTCACGGCCGATCACCGCGGGCTAGCTCGCGGCGCAGGTTCACCGTGCAAGGGAGCTCCGGCCCATGGCCGTTCGCTGTGCCGTCCTCGACGATTATCAGAACGTCGCCCTGACCAGCGCCGACTGGTCGCCGGTCCTCGGAGACGTGGACGTCACGGTCTTCGACACCGCGTTCCCGTCCGCAGAGGCCGCCCGGGCCGCGCTGCAGCCGTTCGAGATCGTCTGCATGATGCGCGAGCGGACGCCGTTCCCGCGGGCCATGATCGAGGCGCTGCCGAACCTGAAGCTGCTGATCACCACGGGTGCGGCCAACCGCGCCATCGACCTCGCCGCCGCCAAGGAGCGCGGGGTCACCGTCTGCGGCACCGGCGCCTTCGGTAATCCGACCATCGGCATCGTGTTCGGCCTGATCCTGGAGCTGACCCGAAAGATCGGCTTCGAGCACGCCCGGCTGAAGGCTGGCGCGCCGTTGCAGGCGACGGTCGGCGACGACATCGAGGGCAAGACGCTCGGCATTCTGGGCCTCGGCAAGCTCGGCACCCGCGTGGCCGGCATCGCCCATGCGTTCCGCATGCCGGTGATCGCCTGGAGTCCCAATCTGACCGCCGAGAAGGCCGAAGCCGCCGGCGCCACGCTGGTGACCAAGGACGAGCTGTTCGCCCGCTCCGACATCCTGACCATTCATGTTCAGCTCTCGGACCGCTCGCGCGGGCTGGTCGGCGCCCGCGAGATCGGCCTGATGAAGCCGGACGCGCTGCTGATCAACACCTCGCGCGGCCCGATCGTCGACGACGCCGCCCTGCTGGCGGCCCTGAAAGGCGGCCGGATCGGCGGCGCCGGGCTCGACGTCTACGACATCGAGCCGCTGCCCGTGGACCATCCGTTCCGGACCCTGGACACCGTCGTCGCCACGCCGCATCTCGGCTACGTCACCAAGCAGAACTACGCGCTCTACTTCCGCGACATGGTCGAGGACATCCGCGCGTTCCTGGACGGTAAGCCGGTCCGCGTCCTCGGCGGCTGACGGCAGCGGCACTTCGGCCCGTCCCGCCGCCGACCCCGGCGCGCCGAGATCCGGCGCGCTGGAATCGCATGCCGGCGTTGCCGGCCGGGGGACGCTGCCGGCGGGCGGACGTTCTTGTTGCAGCGCAAGAAAAACGCCCCGGGGCACAGCCGATCGAAGGCGCCGCGGCGCCTCCGCGCACGCCCGCCACAAAAGCCATTGTCCTTTGGTGGTACGGAATTGTACCGAGATCCGGTGCTCTGCCACAATTCTGATGACGAGAACGGAAGAAGCGTACTTCGTCCCGCGAAAGCGCTTTTCGACTTCGTAATACTGTGTGTCGACTACTGACATGCCGCAGCCTCAGCGTGCCGCATTCCGGTCAAAATTCGCAAAAGCTTGCCAGCCGCGCGGTTTGTCTGTATGCCCCCTCCCGATTGCAGTTGGAGGGATCATGCGGACAGTGAAATTCGCCGGAGCAGCGGCGCTCGCCTTCGTGAGCCTGACGCTGGCCTCGGCGGACATCATCCGGACCGCGGTCGGACAGCAGTTCGTGGCCGGAGCCCAGAACGGCACGCAGGTCGCCATGGCTCCGAGCCGCGGCGCGCCGGCCGACGACCGTCGCACCGCCGTGCGCGCCGACCAGCCGGAGCGCACCGGACCGGCGGCCCCGGCTGCCGTCGCGGCCGACCCCGACGTCACGACGGGCCCGCGGCTCGCGCTGGTGATCGGCAACGGCACCTATCCGGACGGTGACGGCCCGCTGGTCGCGCCGATCGCCGATGCACGCGCCGTCGCGGCCGAGCTGCGCGACAAGGGCTTCGACGTCGAGCTCGGCGAGAATCTCAGCAAGCAGGGGATGGAGCGGGCGATCGAGCGCTTCGGCGCCAAGATCACCCCCGGCGCCACCGCGCTCCTCTATTTCAGCGGCCACGGCGTGCAGATCGGCCGCGAGAGCTACCTGATCCCGGTCAGCGCCCAGATCTGGCGGGCCGAGGACGTGCGCCGCGACGCCATCGGCCTCGAGCCGCTGGTCGCCGAGATGAACGCCCGCGGCGCCAAGCGCAAGCTGGTGGTCCTCGACGCCGCCCGCCGCAATCCGTTCGAGCGCCGCCTGCGCGGCTTCTCCTCCGGCCTCGCGCCGATCGCCGGCCCGGAGGGCACGCTGGTGCTCACCGCGGTGGCGCCCGGCAAGATCGCCGAGCAGGAGAGCGACGGCACCAGCGTGTTCGCCCGCGAGCTGATCGCCCAGATGCGCGCCTCGGGCCTGACCGCCGAGGAGGCGTTCAACCGCACCCGCGTGACGGTCGCCCGCAGCACCGGCGGCACCCAGGTGCCGGCCGTGTTCTCGGCCATGACGGACGACTTCTCCTTCGCCGCGGCTGCCGAGACCGGCCCGACCCGGCAGAGCGCCCGCTGAGGCGCATCGGCGCCGAGACCGGCTCGGAGATACGCCCTCTCGATCATCCTCCGCGGAGCGAGGGCTTTGCAGAATCCCACCCGTCATCCCGGAGCGGCGCGAAGCGCCGAGCCCAGGCTCCATA
>NZ_NPEX01000389.1 GCF_003258865.1 Rhodoplanes roseus
CGCGCGCGGCGGCGGCGGCCGGTCCGTGCCGGGCGGCGCCACCGTGATCCTGTCCGCCGCGACACCGTAATCCGCGGCGACCAGCCGCGCGGTCGCTTCGCTGGTCACCACGACGGCGCGGGCACCGGCGAGCGCGACGCGCTCGGTCTCGCGCAGTCGCACCGCCTCGTCGGGCAAGAGCCCGCTCTCCAGCGCCAGCGGATGATGAACCAGCGCGATCACGGGCACACGACGGCACACCGTCGCGGCGAGCTCGGGCAGCACGCCGTAGGCGAGGCCGTCGATCACGGTCGGCGTTCCGGCGGGAACCTGCTGCAGCATATCGAGCGCGGCGGCGCGTCCGGCGGCGTCGGGGCGCGGAAAGCCGGCCCCGAGATCCAGCACGTCGACGCTGCGGCCGCGCCGGCGCAGCTCGTGAACGACCCGCTTGTCGTAGGCGTAGCCGCCGGTCGGCGTGTCGAGATCACCCGGCACGGCGAACACGATGCGGCGCGCCGTGCTCACCACAGCGGCGCCTCGTACCAGGCGCGCGCCACATGCGATTCCGAGATGGTGACGCGAATGGCGGCGAGCGCCCGCCCGTCGCGGCCGAGCGCGCCGGCGCGCGCCGCCTCGGCGAGACGGTCGAACACGTGACGGGTCAGGACCTCGGTCGTGGTGTTGCGGCCGGCGAACTCTTCGACGTCGTCGAGATTCTTGTAGTTCAACGGCGCCAGCACCTCCTTCAGGGCGGTGTCGGCGCGGCCGATGTCGACCACGATGCCGTTGTCGTCCAGCGTCTCGGCCAGAAACGCGGCGTCGATCACGAAGGTCGCCCCGTGCAACGCCTGCGCCGGGCCGAACACGGCCCCGCGGAACGAGTGGGCGATCATGATGTGATGGCGGACTTCGACGGCATACACGGGGGCGGCCTCCTGGTTCGCAAGGCGCAGGATAGCCGAAGATCGGGATGGATGCTGCCGGGCGCTCCGCCGCACGGCCGACCGGGCGAGGGGAACCGAAAAAGCCCCTTCCGCGACGCCGCCCGGCTCCCTATCCTCTGTCCATGACCAAGCTTCTGGACCAGGCCGTCGAGATCGCCCGCGCACTTCCGCCGGAGACACAAGACGAGATCGCACGCCTCGTGCTCCACATGGCGACCGACCAGGGTCAGCCGGAGGAGATCGACCCGGCGCATCTTTCCGACGTGCTGAACAGTCTCGCGCGGGCCGAACGTCGCGAATTCGCCACCGATGCCGAGGTGGAGGCTGCCTTCCGCCGTTTCGAGGGATGAAGCTCCGCTACACGCGCGAGGCCGTCGCCGACCTGATCGGCATCGCCGACGACATTCGCGCGCACAATCCCGCCGCCGCGCTTCGGGTGCGCGCCGCCATCCTCGACAGCATCGGCAAGCTGGTCCTGTTTCCGCGGGTCGGACGGCGGCAGACGGTGGAGGGCGTGCGGAAGATCGTCACGCGACGATATCCCTACCTCGTCTATTACACGGTCGACGAGGCCGCCGGCGAAACCGTGATCCTCGGCATCAAGCATCCGGCACGACGGCGCGAGCATCAGGACGTCTGACCGTCCCGATGTCACTCTTGCCGTGAGCTGCGCTTCACCTCTCCCCAGCGGCGCGAGATCCGGGTGAGGGGGTGCCGAGGCCTCCAGCGGCTCCGTAAACCCTCACCCCCACGCGCTCCGCGCGTCGACCCTCTTGTCGCGCCGAGAGGCGCGACCCACAGGGGGAGGGTAAGAGCCCTAAATCCCCGTCTTCTTCCGCCGCTGGCCGAGGGTGCGCAGGCGGAGCGCGTTGAGCTTGATGAAGCCCTGGGCGTCGTGCTGGTCGTAGGCGACGGCGCCTTCCTCGAAGGTGACGAGCTCCTGGTCGTAGAGCGAGTAGGGGCTCTCGCGGCCGATCACGGTGACGTTGCCCTTGTAGAGCTTCAGCCGGACGCGGCCGGTGACGAACTCCTGGCTCTTGTCGATCGCGGCCTGCAGCATCTCGCGCTCCGGCGCGAACCAGAAGCCGTTGTAGACGAGCTCGGCGTATTTCGGCATCAGCTCGTCCTTGAGATGGGCGGCGCCGCGGTCGAGCGTGATCGATTCGATGCCGCGGTGGGCGGCGAGCAGGATGGTGCCGCCGGGCGTCTCGTACATGCCGCGCGACTTCATCCCGACATAGCGGTTCTCGACCAGATCGAGCCGGCCGATGCCGTTGATGCGGCCGAGGTCGTTGAGCTTGGCCAGCAGCGCGGCAGGCGACAGCTTGACGCCGTCCACCGCGGTGGCGTCGCCGCGCTCGAAATCGACCGTGATGACGGTCGCCTTGTCGGGCGCGGTTTCCGGGCTGACGGTGCGGCTGAAGACGTAGTCCGGCACGTCCTGCGACGGATCCTCCAGCACCTTGCCCTCGGACGAGGTGTGCAGCAGGTTGGCGTCGGTCGAGAACGGCGCGTCGCCGCGCTTGTCCTTGGCGATCGGAATCTGGTGCTTCTCGGCGAACTCGATCAGCTTGGTGCGCGACGTCAGATCCCACTCGCGCCACGGCGCGATCACCTTCACGTCGGGCTTCAGCGCGTAATAGGCGAGCTCGAAGCGGACCTGGTCGTTGCCCTTGCCGGTGGCGCCGTGGCAGACCGCGTCGGCCCCGACCTTCTCGGCGATCTCGATCTGCTTCTTGCCGATCAGCGGGCGGGCGATCGAGGTGCCGAGCAGGTACTGGCCCTCGTAGACCGCATTGGCGCGGAACATCGGGAACACGTAGTCGCGCACGAACTCTTCGCGCAGATCCTCGATGAAGATGTTCTCGGGCTTGATGCCGAGGAGGAGCGCCTTCTGGCGGGCCGGCTCCAGCTCCTCGCCCTGGCCGAGATCGGCCGTGAAGGTGACGACCTCGCAGCCATAGGTCGTCTGCAGCCATTTCAGGATGATCGAGGTGTCGAGACCGCCCGAATAGGCCAGCACCACCTTCTTCACGTCGCTCTTCGCCATGCTGTCTCGGCCGGCCGGCCGCTCCTTCGTCGCCTCGGCCACGGCGGTCCCGGGCCCTTGTCGGCACATGAAAATTCGCGCCGGACTATAGGCAGACGGCGCGCCCGCGCAAGCCGAGGCGGCGCCCGGCAGGGATGCCGGGCGGGGTCGCAGGTCCGGGCGATGGGCTGCAAGGCATTCGGGAGAAGGGGCTAAGGCGCCCGTAACGCGGGAGGTTTTCGGGCGCGGAGGCGCCGGCGACCCGTGGGACCGTCCCCGATCTGCTATTCTGGCCGGACTTCGAACCGGGGACGCCGAAGACATGCCGGACCGCGACCTGCTCATCGGCCGACTGCCGAAATGCGAGCTGCACATCCATATCGAGGGCTCGCTCGAGCCCGAGATGGTCTTTGCGTTGGCGCAGCGGAACAACATCCGGCTGCCGTGGGACTCGGTCGAGGCGCTGCGGCGCGCCTATGCGTTCGGCTCGCTGCAGGACTTTCTCGACGTCTACTACGTCGGCATGTCCGTGCTGGTCACCGAGCAGGACTTCTACGACCTCGCCTTCGCCTATCTGAGGCGGGCGCATGCCGACAATGTCGTTCATGTGGAGATGTTCTTCGATCCGCAGGGCCACACCAGCCGCGGCATCGCCTTCGACACGGTGGTGAACGGGCTCTCGCGGGCGTGTGCCGAGGCGCGTGAGGCGCTCGGAATCCGGGCGAGCCTGATCATGTGCTTTTTGCGTCATCTGGACGAGGACGACGCGCAGCGCACCCTCGACGCGGCGCTGGCGCATCGCGACCGGATCGTCGGGGTCGGGCTCGATTCCTCGGAACACGGGAATCCACCGGAAAAGTTCGCAAGAGTGTTCGGGCGCGCCCGCGACGCCGGCTTCCAGCTCTTCGCCCATGCCGGCGAGGAGGGGCCGCCCGCCTATGTCTGGCAGGCGCTCGACGTGCTCGGCGTCGCCCGGATCGACCACGGCGTCCGCGCCATGGAGGACGACGCGCTGGTCGCCCGGCTCGCCCGCGACCGGGTGCCGCTGACGGTGTGCCCGCTGTCCAACGTCCGCCTGCGCGTCGTGCCCGACCTCGCCCATCATCCGCTGCGGCACATGCTGCAGAAGGACCTCGCCGTCACGGTGAACTCCGACGACCCGGCCTATTTCGGCGGCTATGTGAACGACAACTTCTCCGCCGTCGCCCGGGCGCTCGACCTCTCGCCGGCCGAGATCGTCGCGCTGGCCCGCACCAGCTTCTCGGCCGCCATGATGAGCGAGGAGGAGCGCACCCGCGCGCTCGCCGGCTTCGATGCGGCGGTGAGGGAGGCGGAGGGAGGCTGAGAGAGGGAAAGCGCTGCGATGTTGTTCGTTCACCTCCCCCTGGAGGGGGGAGGTCGG
>NZ_NPEX01000390.1 GCF_003258865.1 Rhodoplanes roseus
GTCATGTCGGCGTCGGTCGAGCCGGCCTCGTCGAGCGGGTTGCGGCGCAGGCGGTGGCGCAGCGCCGAGGGTGCCACCTTGCGCAGATGCTTGTCGCCGACCGTGGCGTCGCCCTCCAGCGCCGCGAGCGCGCGCGCCGCCCGGATCAGCGTCAGCTCGCCGCGCAGGCCGTCGGTGCCGAGCCCCATGCACAGCCTGGCGGCGCTCTCCAGCGTCGCGTCCGGCACCTTCACGCCGGACAGCCGGTCGCGGGCGGCCAGGATCTTCCGGCGCAGCTTGTCGTCGTCCTTCTTCCACTTGGCGATGAAGGCCTCGGGGTCGCGCTCGAAGGCGTCGCGCCGGCGCACCACCTCGATGCGGGTCGCCAGATCCTCGGGCGTGCGCACCTCGACCGACAGGCCGAAGCGGTCGAGGAGCTGCGGGCGCAGCTCGCCCTCCTCCGGATTGCCGGTGCCGACGAGCACGAACTTGGCCGGATGCCGGATCGAGATGCCCTCGCGCTCGACCACGTTCTCGCCCGAGGCGGCGACGTCGAGCAGCAGGTCGACCAGATGGTCCTCCAGCAGGTTCGCCTCGTCGATATAGAGGAAGCCGCGATGGGCGCGGGCGAGCAGCCCGGGCTCGAACGCCTTGACGCCCTGGGTCAGTGCCCGCTCCAGGTCGAGCGCGCCGACCACCCGGTCCTCGGTGGCGCCGAGCGGCAGGTCGACGACCGGCACGGGCACCTGGCGGCTCTTGAGCTCGCCCGGCTTCTTGCCGTGGCAGTGCTCGCAGGCCGGCGCCGGCTTGTCGGGATCGCACGCATAGGGACAGCCGACCACGACCTTCATCTTGGGCAGGAGCTGCGCCAGCGCGCGCACCGCGGTCGACTTGCCGGTGCCACGGTCGCCGAAGGCGAGCACGCCGCCGACGGTCGCATCGACCGCAGCGATCAGCAGGGCGAGCTTGATCTCGTCCTGCCCGACGATGGCGGAGAACGGAAACACCAATGCCATGGAGGGCCCAATCTCGGTACGAAGCAATGCAGAGCAGCGGGCGACCGGCCGCCGGCCGAAGGACCGCGCAGGTGTAAGGTTCGACGAGTATAGGAGCCGTCAAGCCGGGGCAACATGCGTAGGCACCCGGAGGTGGGAGGCCAAGCTGCGATGCCGGTCGCGACTGCGGCCTGCTCCCTGACCAAACACGAGAACGTTCGGCTCAGCACCTCGTCCGACCGGTCGAAGTCGGGCCCCGGCTCTGCCGCGGGGCACGGTGCCGAGAGTGCGGCCTACTCCACCCTCTGCGCCTGGCCCGTGGCGGCGGAGCGGATCAGGGCTTCGGTCGCGGCGGCGCCATGGACGATCTCGGCCGGGGTGACCGGGAAGGCCGGGCCGCCGGCGGCGGCGCGGGCGAAGGCCTCCAGGCCGACGCGGGCCGTGTCGACGCGGTCCGCCGCCCAGGTCTCGGCCTCGCCCTGCACGGGCTGGAACCGGCATTCGGCGAACAGGCCGGTGCGGCGCTCCTCCGAGGAGGCGCCGGCGACATGGGTCATGCCGTCGAGCCGCACCCAGCCCTTCGAGCCGTAGGCCTGGACCACGAAGGCCGGCGCCGTCGCCATCATCATGCCGAGATAGGCGGAGGCGCCGCTCTTCATCCGGAACAGCGCCGAGGTGGTGTCGTCGGTCGGCAGGTCGACGGCGCGCCGGGTGCTCTGGCAGTAGATCGTCTCGATCTCGCCGGCGAGCTGGATGAAGGCGTCGATGGCGTGCACGCCGAGCGGCGCCAGCGCCCCGCACGGCGCCTCCTCGGGCTTGGCGCGCCACGCCGTCTTCGGCATGAACAGGGCGTTCGGCACCGTCATGATGCACTCGATGTGCTCCAGCACGCCGAGCCCGCCCGACCGGATTCGCTCGCGCAGCTTCTCCATCTCGGGATGGAAGCGGCGGTTGAAGCCGATGCCGAGCACGACGCCGGCCTTCTCCACCGCGGCGGCGGCGGCCGCCGCCGAGGCCTTGTCGTAGGTGAACGGCTTCTCGCAGAACACGTGCTTGCCGGCCCGCGCCAGCGTCGTCGTCTCGGCGGCGTGGCCGGACGGCGGCGTCGCCAGGATCACGGCCTCGATGCCGTCGTCCTTCGCCAGCTCGTCGACGGACGCCACATGGCGCAGGCCGCGCGCCGTGATGAAGGCGTCGATCTCCGGCGAGACGCGCGGCTGCGCGGCGGCGACGACGGTCATCAGCGCGGAGCCGTCGATCGACTCCACCAGCGTCCTGCCCCACCAGCCGAGCCCCGCGATGGCGGTCCTGATCATGACATCCCCCCGATGGTGTTGTTGCTTGACGACGGCCCGAACGGGCCGGCCGCCATCCCGGCACGGGGTGCGGTGCAGCGTCAAGCCGGGCCGGCCGCCGACCTGTCCCGCCCCGGTCGCACGCCGCACCCCGTCTGCGGCGCCCCGCCGCATCGGAACCGGCTCCGGCCGCAGGCCTTATTCCCGCAGCGGCGCGGTCCCATAGTGCCGCCGTCGTCGTCACTGGAGTGGTCCGTGGACAGGTCGGTTCGCTACATCCTCTTCGCCGTCGTGCTGGTTCTCGCCGCCATGCTGGCGCAGCCCTGGATCCAGCAGCAGTTCTATTCGGCGACCACGCCGCGGGCGATCGAGCCGCGCGGCGATCTCGCCGAATGGGAGCGCACCACCATCGCGATCTTCGACCGGGTGTCGCCGTCGGTCGTGCAGGTCGCCGGCCGCGCCGGCGGCGACACTTTCGCGGGGGCCGATCCGGACGAGCAGAACGGCGGCGCCCAGACCGGCACCGGCTTCGTGTGGGACGCCGCCGGCCACATCGTCACAAACAATCACGTCGTCCAGGGCGCGACCGAGATCGCAGTGCGGCTCGCCAATGGCGACGTCGCGCGCGCCCAGGTCACCGGGCTCGCGCCGAACTACGACCTCGCGGTGCTGCGCATCTCGGGCGTCCGCACGCTGCCGCCGCCGATCCCGATCGGCAGCTCCGCGGATCTGAAGGTCGGCCAGGCGGCGTTCGCGATCGGCAATCCGTTCGGCCTCGACCAGTCGCTCACCACCGGCGTGATCAGCGCCCTCAAGCGCCGCCTGCCGACCACCACGGGCCGCGAGATCTCCAACGTGATCCAGACCGACGCGGCGATCAATCCGGGCAATTCGGGCGGACCGCTGCTCGATTCGGCCGGCCGGCTGATCGGGGTCAACACGGCGATCTTCTCGCCCTCCGGATCGAACGCCGGCATCGGCTTCGCCGTGCCGGTCGACACCGTCAACCGCGTCGTGCCGGCGCTGATCAAGAGCGGCCGCGTGCCGACGCCCGGCATCGGCATCGTGGCGGCGCCCGAATCGGTCGGCACGAGGCTCGGCGTCGAAGGGCTCGTGGTGGTGCGCACCGTGCCGGGCTCGCCGGCCGATCGCGCCGGCCTGCGCGGCGTCGACCGCACGAGCGGCGTCGTCGGCGACGTGATCGTCGCCTGCAACGACACGCCGATCCGGCGGCTCGTCGATCTGAGCGACGTGCTCGAGCAGGTCGGCGTCGGCAACCGCATCGAGCTCACCGTGCTGCGCGGCGGCGGCACCACCAAGCTGAGCCTGGAGGTCGTCGACATCGGCGGGCGGACGCCGTGACGCTTGGTATGGAAGGCGTGTGACGTCGCGCACAGTCGGGCCCGCGGGGCTGCGCGATCCTCCGATGGACAGCCGGCGACGAACGCCCGGCGAACCGGAGGATCCGTCATGTCGACGCAGACCGAGACGTCCGCCCTGATCGCCACCGTGGTCGGCGATCTGTGGGCCAGCCTGTTCACCGAGACGCGCGCCGCGGTCGGCCGCGCCCTCCGACGCCGCGGCCGCGCCCTGCCCGCCGCCGCCGTCCTGCTCGCGCTGTCGGCCACGGCCGGCGCCGCGCAGGGCACCTCGGAGGAGCGTGCCGCCTGCATCCCGGACGCCTTCCGGCTGTGCAGCAGCGCCATCCCGGACGCCGACCGGGTCATCGCCTGCCTCAAGGTCGAGCGCGTGAAGCTGAGCCCCGCCTGCCGCACCGTGATGCGCAAGAACGGCTCGATCTGATCACGTCGCCGGGCTCCGGCGACCATCGCGCCCACGACAAGAAAAAGGCCGCGCAGAGCGCGGCCTTTTTGCGTGCGACCGTCGGTGCTGAACGCGTCAGAAGCCGACGCCGATGAACAGCGGGAACGGGGCGCGCTCGAAGCGGGTCGCCACCACATAGGCGCTGCGCGCCGGTGCGACGCGGGCCGGCGCGGCGCGCACGACGCGCGGCCGAGGCGCCTGCGCCACCGGGGCGCGCGCGGCCCTGGGCTTCGCCGCGGCCCGGGCGGAGGCG
>NZ_NPEX01000391.1 GCF_003258865.1 Rhodoplanes roseus
CCGCGCGGCACGGCCGCCGCCACTGCAACCCTGTCGGGCGCGGCGGCACTCCGGTCTTGCCCCGCGCCCGACAGGGCTTTACGACACTCGGCGCCCGAAGACAGGAGCTTCCCATGGCCTTCCTCGCCGACTCGCTCGCCCGCATCAAGCCGTCCGCCACCATCGCCGTGGCCGACAAGGCGCGTGCCCTGAAAGCGGCCGGCCGGGACGTCATCGGGCTGGGCTCCGGCGAGCCCGACTTCGACACGCCCGAGAACATCAAGGAGGCGGCCGTCAAGGCGATCCGCGACGGCAAGACGAAGTACACGAATGTCGACGGCATTCCCGAGCTGAAGGCCGCGATCGCCGGCAAGTTCGAGCGCGAGAACGGCCTCAAGTACAAGCCGTCGCAGATCTCGGTCGGCACCGGCGGCAAGCAGGTGCTGTACAACGCCTTCATCGCCACGCTGAACCCGGGCGACGAGGTGATCATCCCGGCGCCGTACTGGGTCAGCTATCCGGAGATGGTGCTGCTCGCCGGCGGCACCCCGGTCGAGGTGCCGACCACGCAGGCGTCGGGCTTCAAGCTGACCGCCGAGGCGCTGGAGCGGGCCATCACGCCGCGCAGCAAGTGGCTGCTCCTGAACTCGCCCTCCAACCCGAGCGGCGCGGCCTATACGCGCGACGAGCTGAATGCGCTCACCGACGTGATGCTGCGTCACCCGCACGTGTGGGTGATGACCGACGACATGTACGAGCACCTCGTCTACGACGACTTCGTCTTCACCACCCCGGCCCAGGTCGAGCCGGCGCTGTACGACCGCACCCTCACGGTCAACGGCGTCTCCAAGGCCTATTGCATGACCGGCTGGCGCATTGGCTTCGCCGGCGGCCCCGAGGCGTTGATCCAGGCGATGGCGGTCGTCCAGTCGCAGTCGACGTCGAACCCGAACTCGATCGCGCAGTACGCCTCGGTCGAGGCGCTCAACGGGCCGAAGGACTTCATCCCGGCCCACAACAAGGTGTTCAAGGAGCGCCGCGACCTGGTGGTCTCCATGCTCAACCAGGCCAACGGGCTCGACTGCCCGGTGCCGGAGGGGGCGTTCTACGTGTTCCCGTCCTGCGCCGGCACGATCGGCAAGGTGTCGCCGACCGGCAAGCGGATCGACAACGACCAGGACTTCGTCACCGAGCTGCTGGAGGCCGAGGGCGTCGCGGTGGTGCAGGGCTCGGCCTTCGGGCACGGTCCGAACTTCCGCATCTCCTACGCCACGGCGACCAGCGCCCTGCAGGCCGCCTGCGAGCGCATCCAGCGCTTCTGCGGCAACCTGAAGTGACGGGTAAATAGGGGTTTTCCCGCCCTCTCTGCGGCGAAAAACCCGCGCGACTCGCCCCCTGTTTCGACCTAAGATGATGCCGTCCGCAGCCCTCGCGCCGCGGACGGCCGGTTGCTGCGGGCCCCGTCGAAGGACCCCGGCTCCGGTCGAGGACGTCGCGGTCCGCCGGGCCGCGATCGGGTCAACGAGGGGGACACTTCATGCGCAACGTCCTTGCGGGATCGGTGGTGGCCGTGGCCGCCGTGCTTCTGGCCACCGCGGCGCCCGCCCAGGAGCGGGTGCAGGCCGGCAACCTGTCCTGCGACGTGTCGGCCGGCCTCGGCCTGATCATCGGCTCGCAGCGGCAGGTCTACTGCACCTTCACGCCGTCGATGAACGGGCCGGTCGAGACCTACACGGGCAGCATCACGCGCATCGGTCTGGACCTCGGCGCCACCGCGGGCGGCGTCATGGTGTGGATGGTGTACTCGCCGACGACGCGCCCCACCGGCGCGCTCGCGGGCGCCTATGCGGGGGCCAGCGCCGAGGCGTCCTTCGTCGCCGGACTCGGCGCCAATGTGCTGGTCGGCGGCAACGACCGGAGTGTTGCGCTTCAACCCGTTTCGGTTCAGGGTCAGGCGGGCGTGAACATCGCCGCCGGCGTCGCCGGCCTCGAGCTGCGGTTCGTACGCTGAGCCGCTCCGGTGCGATCTTCCGTGGTGACGAGCCGCCTTGCCTGCGCGAGCCGCTCCGGCCGTAACCGGCCCGGCCGCACGCGGCTCGGCCGCGGAGGCTCTCGGCAATCGTCACGCCGGAGCCGACTGCGGGGCGCGTTCTGCGCCTTCGCTGGATCCGTAAATTCGCCGGGAACGGCACAGCAGGGCCGGTCCCGAGGTTAGGACTTGGCTGCCTCGGTCCCGTTGCGGGGCCGAGCTGACCTCGACGGAGGCACGTATGGGAGACAATGGAGGCGGCCCCACAGGCCCACGGTGCATAGCGATCGTCGGACCGTTCCAAAGCGGTAAGACGACCCTCCTGGAGGCGATCCTGGCCCGCACGGGCGCGATCGGCCGGCAGGGCACCGTGGACCAGGGGACCACGGTCGGCGACGCCAGCAAGGAGGCGCGCGACCACCGGATGAGTGTCGAAATCTCGGTCGCCACGACGACCTTCATGGGCGACGCCTACACGTTCATCGACTGTCCCGGCTCGGTCGAGTTCGTGCACGACATGCGGGCGGCACTGCCGGCGGTCGACGCGGCCATCGTGGTCTGCGAGGCCGACGAGAAGAAGGTGCCGCAGCTTCAGCTCATTCTTCGCGAGCTCGAGGAGCTGAACGTTCCTCACCTCCTGTTCCTCAACAAGATCGACAAGGCCGACACCCGCTTGAGCGACGCGCTGCGCATGCTGCAGCCGGCCTCGCGGGTGCCGCTGCTGCTGCGCCAGATCCCGACCTGGAACGGTGAGGCCGTCAACGGCTTCGTCGACCTCGCGCTGGAGCGCGCCTTCGTGTACCGCGAGAACCAGCCCTCCGAGATGGTTCCGCTCGAAGGCAACGTGCTCGACGCCGAGAAGCAGGCGCGGTTCTCGATGCTGGAAACGCTCGCCGACCACGACGACGCGCTGATGGAGCAGCTGCTCGAGGACATCACGCCGCCGCGCGACCGCGTCTTCGACGATCTGCGCAAGGAGATGCGCGACCGTCAGGTCTGCCCGATGCTGATGGGCGTGGCCAGCCGCACCAACGGCATCCTGCGGCTCCTCAAGGCGCTGCGCCACGAGGCGCCGGGCCCGGCCCAGACGGCCGAGCGCCTCGGCGTGAAGGCCGGCGCCGAGGCCGTCGCCTACGTGATGAAGACGTATCACACCTCGCACGGCGGCAAGCTGTCGATCGCCCGCGTGCTGGCCGGCCAGATCGGCGACTCGACCGTGCTGCAGTCGCCGGACGACGAGGTCGGCCGCGTCGCCGGCGTGTTCAAGATGCTGGGCCAGACGCAGGAGAAGCGCGGACCGGCCCAGGCCGGCGAGACCGTCGCCCTCGCCAAGCTCGACGGCGCCGAGACGGGCGACACGCTGTCGACCGGCAAGACGGCGCACAAGGCGCTGGTCGCGGTCAAGCCGTCGCCGCCGGTGCTGAACATCGCCGTGGCGGCGCGCGAGCGCAAGGACGACGTCAAGCTCGGCCAGGCCCTCTCCAAGCTTCTGGACGAGGATCCCTCGATCACCGTGATCCAGAATCAGGAGACCCACGAGGTCGTCCTGTGGGGCCAGGGAGAGATGCATCTGCGGGTCGCCACCGAGCGCCTCGCCGACCGCTTCGGCGTCGCCATCGAGCGGCACCGGCCGAGCGTCGGCTACCGCGAGACCATCCGCAAGACTGTGACGCAGCGCGGCCGCCACAAGAAGCAGTCCGGCGGCCACGGCCAGTTCGGCGACGTGGTGCTGGAGATCTCGCCGCTGCCGCGCAGCTCGGGCTTCCAGTTCTCCGAGCGGATCACCGGCGGCGTGGTGCCGCGCAACTACATCCCGTCGGTCGAGGAAGGCGTGCGGGACGCGCTCAAGGAAGGCCCGCTCGGCTTCCCGGTGGTCGACATCGCGGTGGCGCTGATCGACGGCTCGTACCACACGGTCGACTCGTCCGACATGGCGTTCCGCACCGCCGGCCGCATCGGCATCGTCGAGGCGCTGCCGCAATGCCAGCCGGTGCTGCTCGAGCCGATCCACGAGGTCGAGATCGTCTGCCCGACCGACGCCACCGCCAAGATCAACGCGATCCTGTCGGGACGCCGCGGCCAGATCCTCGGCTTCGACACCCGCGAGGGCTGGCCCGGCTGGGACGCGGTGCGGGCCCAGATGCCGGAATCGGAGATCGGCGACCTCATCGTCGAGGTCCGCTCGGCCACCGCCGGCGTCGGCACCTTCACGTTCAAGTTCGACCACATGGCCGAGCTGACCGGCAAGACCGCCGACCAGATCGTCGCCGCCAGGAAGGCGGCGGCGTAGACGGTCGGGCGGACCACCTCCGTTCCGGGGTCGCGGCACGCCCGCG